>JAAWAY010000149.1 GCA_022792415.1 Eggerthellaceae bacterium
CGTCGATCTTGGCGATGACGTCGTCGTCGATGAGCACGGAGCGGTCGAAGTACTTGCCGCCCTGCACCACGCGGTGCCCGATGGCGTCGATCTCGTCGAGCGACGCGATGGCGGCGTTGGGACCGGAGGTGAGCGACTCGAGCACGAGGGCCATGGCGTCGTTGTGGTCGGCCATCTTGGCGTCAATGACCACCTCGTTGTCGTCGATGCCGTGCTTGTGGAAGGCCTCGGCCGATCCCACCCGCTCGCAGATGCCCTTGGCGCGCACCTCCTGGGTCTCGACGTTGACGAGCTGGTACTTCAAGGACGAAGATCCTGCATTGATGACGAGTACGTTCAACGACCTGCCCCCTTCGCTCAGATGTATAGGTGAGAATTCTAGGGGGCGCGCGGCGGGCCCCGCGGCCGCGCCGGGGGGCCTTTCGGCGAGCGGGACGGGGGCGCCGCGCCGGAGGGCCGCCCGCGGCGGCAGGCGGCGGCGACGCGGCCCGGCGCGGGCCACCGTCAGGGCAGCCGCGCGGGGCGCGATCCCCGCGTGGGCAGGCGGCTAGGCCTGGGGCAGCGAGGGGTCGCCGTCGTTCATCTGGGCGCCGCCCAGCACGTGGACGTGCACGTGGTGGACGCTCTGGCACGCGTCGTCGCCGGTGTTGACCACCACGCGGAAGCCCGACTCGCGCACGCCCTTGAGGTCGGCCACCTTGCCGACGGCCTCGAACAGGCGGCCCATCTCCTCGACGGGGATGCCGTCGGCGATGTTGTCGTAGTGGTTGCGCGGCACGATGAGCGTGTGCACCGGCATCATGGGGCTCAGGTCCTCGAAGGCCACCACCGCGTCGTCCTCGTACACCTTGGTGGACGGGATCTCGCCCGCCGCGATCTTGCAGAAGATGCAGTCGTCCCGTTGCATCGCACGTCCTCTCTCTCGTTCGCGCCGGACCTTCCGGCGCGCCTGCTAGGCCTTGGACAGCGTGGTGTCCTGCACGTCGTCGTCGGGGGCGGCCACCAGCTCGCCCATCAGCACGTCCACCTGCTGCTCGGCGGCGGACAGGCGTCGCTGCAGCGACGCGAGCAGCGCCACGCCGCGCTCATAGCTGGCCAGGCTCTCCTCCAGCTCGAGCGTGTTGCTCTCCAGCACGCCCACGATGCCCTCCAGCTCGGACATGGCCTCGCGGAACGTCAGCTCCTCAACCGGCTTCGCGGTATCGCTCATCGGGAAGTACCTCCTTCGGTCGTCATCGTCTGGGTTCGGTCGTCCGCCGCGCGGGGCGGGCCCTCCTCGCTGGAGAGCACCTCGCAGTCCAGCCGGCCGTCGGCCACGGCCACGCTCACCCGGCTGCCCGCCGGCGCCTGGGACGCCGAGCGCACCACCGCGCCCGACGCGTCGCGCGTGATGGAGTAGCCGCGCGCCAGCACCGTGAGCGGCGACAGGTCGTTCAGCCGCGCCGCGGCCACGGCCACCTCGTTGGCGAAGCGGTCGGGCAGCACGCCGCCCTGGTAGGCCAGCCGCTCGCCCAGCGACGCGGCGCGCTGGGCCAGCCGCGCCGTCAGCTGCCCCAGCATCCGCGACAGGGCGTCGCGACGCGCGTCGAGCAGCCGCCGGTCGGCTGCCAGCGCCTCGGGCAGGGCGCCGGCCAGGCGTCCGGACAGGTCGTCGAGGGCCTGGGCCTCGGCCTCGAACAGACGCTCCGGCTCGCGGAACAGCGGCAGCATCGCCAGGCGGTCGAGCGCCGCGCGGGTGCGCTCCACCCGCCGCCCCAGCACCGAGCCGAGCGTCCGGCCCAGCGCGTCCAGGCGGGCCGCCACCGACGCGGCGTCAGGCGCGACGGCCTCGGCGGCCGCCGTGGGCGTAGAGGCGCGCAGGTCGGACACCATGTCGGCGATGGAGGTGTCGGGCTCGTGCCCGATGCCGGTGACCACGGGCACGGGCATGTCGGCGATGGCGCGGGCGAGGGACTCGTCGTTGAACGGCATGAGGTCCTCGAACGACCCGCCGCCGCGCACCAAAAGCACCACCTCGGCGCCGCCCACCACGGCGCGCTGCATGCCCTCGATGAGGGCCGCCGGCGCGCCTGCGCCCTCCACGGGCACGCCGCACACCAGCACGCGCGCGAGCGGGTAGCGGCGGCGCAGCGTGCGCAGCACGTCGTGCACGGCCGCGCCGCGCGGAGACGTGACCAGGCCGATGACCTGGGGAAGCGGCGGCAGCGGGCGCTTGCGCGAGGGCTCAGTGAGCCCCTCGGCCGCCAGCTTGCGCGCCAGGTCGGCCACCTGCAGGCGCAGGTTGCCCTCCCCTGCCAGCGCCACGGAGAACACGTCGAAGTTCATGCGGCCCTTGGCGGCGTACAGGGTGAAGCGCCCCGTCAGCTCGACGAGGGCGCCCACGCGCAGCTGCACGCCGGCCGCCTGGTAGCGGTTGTTCCACATCATGCAGGGCAGCGACGCACCCGTATCCTTCACGGTGAAGTACACGGCCTTGTAGCCGGGCTTGGCGGACACCTCCGACACCTCGCCCACCAGGCGCACGACGACGCCCTCGAGCGCCCCCTTGGCCAGGGCGACGGCGGCGGACACGGACAGCGCCGCCTCCTGGGCGTCGCCCCCGCCGCGCGCTCGGGTATCTGGCTGGGCCATCGGGCTAGTCCTGGCGCTGGCCCAGCAGCCACAGCAGCTGCAGGACGGACGTGAGCGCCGCCGCCACGTAGGTGAGGGCGCACGCGCGCAGCACGTGCCACGCGCCGGACTGCTCCTGCTGGGGCAGCCCGATCTGGCCCATGTAGACCATGGCGCGCCGCGACGCGTTGAACTCCACCGGCAGCGTGACCAGCTGGAACAGCACCACGACGGCGTACATGATGATGGCCAGGTCAACCAAGCCGGCCAGCTGCATGAAGATGCCGAACATCAGCAGGAAGATCCAGGCGTTGGACGCCAGGTTCACCGCCGGCACGATGGCCCCGCGGATCTTCATGGGCGTGTAGTCCGCCGCGTACTGGCAGGCGTGCCCCACCTCGTGGCAGGCCGTGGCCGTGGCCGTGATGGTGCGCCCGTCGTAAGCCTCGGGCGACAGCGTGACCGAGTTGCTGCGCGGGTCGAAGTAGTCCTGCCCCGGGCCGCCGCGAAACACCTGCACGCCCTGGATGCCGTAGTAGGCGAGCATCTGCCGGGCGCACTCGGCGCCGGTGAGGCCGTTGCCCACGGCCACGTGGGTGTACTTCTTGAGCTGGCTGTTGACGTACCACTGGGCGCCCAGGCCGATGATGAGCGTAACTACCACCAGCATGAGGTATCCGCTATTGTACATGGGGTATCACTCCTTAAGGGTGTCGCGCGGTATGCTTGGGCGCCATTATAGCCAACAGACGTACGCCCCCGGCCCCCGCGCGGGAAGAGCGTGGAAACTACGTAACCTGGCACCCGCGGACCGGGCGGGGCCCCGCCGCGCCGGGCGCGGACCGCGGCCGTCAGCCCTCCACCGGGGTCACGCGCAGGGCGCCCCCGTCCAGACTGAGCGCCAGGCGCCCGGCCAGAAGCTCGGTCAGCTCCTCGCCCACCATCGCCCGGCGCCACCCGCGCATCACGTCCACCTCGTCAGCGTGGCCGCGCGCCAGCTGGGCCAGGTCGTCGCGGCTGGCCAGCGTCTGCATGGCGATGCCGTTCTCCTTGGCGCGCAGGCGCACCAGGGCCTCCATCAGGTCGAGCTGGGCGTCCACGTTGGGCTCGCTGCGCCCCGCGCGGTCGAGCACGGGCCACTCGTCCTCCGGCGCGTCCAGGCCGCGGCGCATGAGGGCCGCCACCGCGCGCGCGTCGCGGGTGGGCAGCCGGTCGCGCATGCCGCGCACCATGAACAGGTCGTCGATGGTGCGCGCCTCGCGCTTGCAGGCCTCGACGATCTGCTCGTCGGTCATCACCCACTTGCGCGGCACGTCGCGGCGCTGGGCCTCCTCCTCGCGCCACGCGGCCACCTCGCGCGCGGCCGACAGCTGGCGGCGCGACAGCGACGACACCCGCTTGAGGCGCCGGTAGCGCTCGCGCGGGTCGGCCTCGTAGCGGGCCGGGTCGGACAGCTCGGCGAAGTCGGGGGCCAGCCACGCGCGCCGGCCGCGCTCGTCGAGCATGGCGCACATCTCGCGGTAGATGCCCGGCAGGTACGTCACGTCGTCGGCGGCGTACTCCAGCTGCGAGGGCGACAGCGGCCGGCGCGACCAGTCCGTGAACGAGTCCACCTTCTTCAGGTTGACGCCGCACACGGAGTGCACGAGCGCGCCGTAGCCGATCTGCTGGGTGTGGCCCAGCAGCGCCGCGGCCACCTGCGTGTCGAAGATGGGCTCGGGCAGCATGCCCACCTCGCGGTAGAGGATCTCAAGGTCCTGGCCGCCGGCATGGAACAGCTTGACGATACCCGGGTCGGCCAGAAGCGGCACGAGGACGTGCAGGTCGTCCACAGCGAACGGGTCCACGATGGCCACCTCGTCGTCGGTGGCCAGCTGCAGCAGGCAGAGCTTGGCGTAGTACGTCTTCTCGCGGAGGAACTCCGTGTCGATGGCCAGCACCGACGACGACGCGGCGCGCGCCGCGAAGGCCTCCAGGGCGTCTTGGTTGTCTATGTACACCGGGTCGTTTCCTTACAACAGGGGCGCGCCGCCCGAAGCCGCCGCGCGATTGTAGTACCATCGACATCATAGCAAGGGAAAGGACGTCTGTGAAACTGCTGATCGTGAACAACCTGGTCTCCGGCTACGGCGAGGGCGCCATCTACGACTACATGCGCTCGTTCGCCGCCGACGGCGACGAGGTGGTCATACGGTCCACCGACGGCACCACCGACCTGCGGCGGTTCCTGGCCGACGCCGACGAGTTCGACGCCGTGGTTGCCAGCGGCGGCGACGGCACCGTGGCCGCGGTCACCTACCTCCTGGCCGACTCGGGCATCCCGGTGCTCCCCTTTCCCGCGGGCACGGCCAACCTGCTGGCCATGAACCTGGTCTCCCCCACCGAGCCCCACGCCCTGGCCAAGCTGACGCGCGAGGGCGAGATCATGGACTTCGACCTGGGCGAGATCGAGCTGGCCTCCGGCGAGCGCTTCGGGTTCTCCATCATGGCCGGAGCGGGCTACGACGCCCTCATCATGCGCGACGCCAAGCCGGTCAAGCGCCTGCTGGGCCCCGTCGCCTACTTCACGTCGGCGCTGTCCAACCCGCTGCCGCAGTTCTCCAAGCTCACGCTGACCATCGACGGCGAGGTCATCGAGAGCGAGGGCGTGGGCGTGCTGGTGGTCAACTTCTCCAAGATCCAGTTCGACCTGTCGGTGGTCCACCAGAACCTGCCGCGCGACGGCGTGTTCGACGTGGCCATCCTGCACACCCGCGACGCCATCGGGCTCATCCCGGCGCTGCTGGCCAGCATGCTCGACCGCGGCGGCGACTTCCCCGACCGCACCGACGCGCTCGAGCTGCACCGCGGCAGCACGGTGTCGGTGGTGGCCGACCCCCCGCTGCCCGTGCAGTACGACGGCGAGGTGACGGGGCTGACCACCCCCTTCACCGTGCGCATGCTGCCCGAGGCCGCGCGCTTCATCGTGTCCGAGGAGTGCCTGCGGCTCTACGGCGAGTAGCGCCCCGGCCGCCCGCGCGCCGCGCACCTGGCCCGCATATGAGAAGAGGCTCCCCGCGGGGAGCCTCTTGGTTTCATGTAGCGGACAACGGGATTCGAACCCGCGACCCCCACCTTGGCAAGGTGGTGCTCTACCAGCTGAGCCATGTCCGCGTTGCTGGAGGCGACGCCCGGATTTGAACCGGGGGTGAAGGCTTTGCAGGCCTCTGCCTTACCACTTGGCCACGTCGCCCC
>JAAWAY010000150.1 GCA_022792415.1 Eggerthellaceae bacterium
CGACCGCATCGCGGAGGGCAAGCAGCCGGCCTGCGTCCACCACTGCCTGGCCAAGTGCATGGAGGCCGTCACGCTCGAGGAGCTGCCCGTCCGCATGGCGGAGCTGGGCGGCAAGGGCGTGGCCTGCTTCCTGCCGCAGGCAGTGTAGCGCCGCGCGACCGGATGTCAGACCGTTTTGCGAACAGGGGGTAGGGGCATGGAGAGGGTCACGGTTTCAGATATTCTCGACCAGCCGGGCGGCAGCCGCTTCTCGCTGAGGATACTGGCGTTCGTCGGGCTCGCCATGGTGTTCGACGGGTTCGACTACATGATCGTCTCGTTCACCATGCCCCAGATCACCCAGGAGATGTCGCTGGGCCTCATCGAGACGGGCAGCCTTGCCTCCTTCAGCCTGCTGGGCATGCTCGTCGGGGGCTTCGTGTCGGGGTACCTGGCCGACCGGTTCGGGCGCAAGCACGTCATGAACGTGAGCATCATGATCTACGCCATCCTGACGGTGCCCATCTTCTTCGTGCACTCCTACGACGCCTTCGCCCTCTGCCGGATCTTCTCCGGCGTGGGCGTGGGCGCCGTCATCCCCCTGAGCGTCACCATCGTGTCCGAGTACGCGCCCACCGCCCACCGCGGGGCCTACGTCACGCTCACCAAGACGTTCATGATGCTCGGCTGGGTGGTGGCCGGCCTCACCGCCATGTACGTGGTGCCCAACTTCGGGTGGCGCGTGTGCTACCTCATCGGCGGGTTCCCGTTCATCTACGGCATCATCATGCACTTCATCATGCCGGAGTCCGTCCAGTGGCTTCTGGGCAAGGGGCGCGTGAGCGAGGCGATGGCCATCGTCAACAAGATCAACGCCGGTCTCGACCACCCCAAGCCGGGCGGCTACCAGGCGTCTGATATCGCGGTGCCCCCGGTCGAGCAGGGCGGCCAGCTGCGCCAGCTCGTCTCCAAGCGCTACCTGCGGGTGACGCTGGGCATCTGGCTGGTGGCCTTCACCACCTGCTCGCTGTCCTACGGACTCACCAACTGGATGCCGACCGTGCTGCTGAGCAGCGGCTACTCAGTCAGCGCCAGCTACGGCTACACCACCCTCATGAACCTGCTGGGCTGCGTCGGCGCTGTGGTGGCCGGCGTGGCGGCCGACCGCATCGGGCGCATCCGGTCCACCTACGTGGCCCTGGCCCTGGCCGCGGTGTCCGTCCTGTTCACCGCGTTCTTCGGGTTCGGCGGCCTCATGATACCGGCCTGCGTGTTCATGGGATTCGCCATCAACTACGCCTACATGACCCCGGCGCCCATCACCATCGAGGCCTACCCGACGGAGATCCGCGCGACCGGGCAGGCCTGCGTGACCACGGTTGCCCGCATCGGCGGCTTCATCACCCCGATGGTCATCGGCGGCGCGCTCCAGTCGGGCTCCACGTTCTCCACGGTGCTCGTCGTGTTCCTCGTCCCGCTCGTGCTGGCGGCGGTGTTCACCAAGCTGCTCATCAAGCGCGAGACGAGGGGCGTGAGCCTGGAGGACCTGGGCGCGGCCGACCGGACGCGCTGACCCAACCTACTTCGAGAGAGAAGCGATACAAGAGAGAGGAGAGACCATGAGCGATGTCGAGTGGAAGAAGGAGGACGGCGAGCTCATCCGGGTTCGCACGTGCGGGTGGTCCCCGCCGGGCGACCATCCCGTCGGCTGCGGCATGTTCATCTACACCGACAAGGAGGGCAACTTCGTCAAGGTGGAGGGCGACCCCGACCACCCGATCAGCCAGGGGCGCCTGTGCCCGCGGTGCCTGGCGATGGGCGAGTTCCTCAACAGCCCCGACCGCATCAAGTACCCCATGAAGCGCGCCCGCGAGGATCGCGGCAAGGACACCTGGGAGCGCATCACGTGGGATGAGGCGCTCGACATCCTGGAGCGCGAGGTCAAGAAGATCTGGGAGAACTACGGCCCCGAGACCATCTACCTGTTCCAGGGCACCGGCCGCGAGGCGACGCTGTACGCCCCGCCCATGGCCCAGGCCTGCTTCAAGACACCGAACTGCTCGTTCTCCATGTCCGGCGGCTCGTGCTACGGCCCCCGCACCGTCGTGGCCGACTTCCTGCTGGGCGCGGGCTACCCCGAGCTCGACTACGCCGCGTACTTCCCGGATCGCTACGACGACCCGCGCTACGAGGTGCCCAAGTACATCATCCTGTGGGGCAAGAGCCCGCTGCAGTCCAACCCGGACGGCTTCTACGGCCACGCCATCGTGGACCTCATGAAGCGCGGCTCCAAGCTCATCGTCATCGACCCGCGCCTGACCTGGCTGGCCTCGCGCGCCGAGTTCCACATCCAGCTGCGCCCCGGCACCGACGCCGCTGTGGGTCTGGCCATGCTGCACGTGGTGCTGCACGAGGACCTCTACGACCATGAGTTCTGCGAGAACTGGGTGTTCGGCGTCGACGAGCTCAAGGAGCGCGTGGCCGACAAGACCCCCGAGTGGGCCGAGGAGATCACCTGGGTGCCCGCCGACGTCATCCGCGGCGCTGCCCGCGCCTTCGCCACCAACGCCCCGTCGTCCATCATGTGGGGCCTGGCCATCGACACGCAGCAGAACGGCGCCCAGGCCGGGCAGTCGCTGCTGGCCCTGGCCGCCATCTGCGGCTACATGGACGTGCCCGGCGGCATCACGCTGTCGCTGCCCTCCAGCTTCATGGGCCGCTGGCGCTTCGAGACGGCCCAGTACGTCGCCCCCGAGACCATGGCGAAGCGCATCGACGCCAAGGAGGACCACCCGGCCTACGCGTGCGGCCCCTTCGCCCATCCCGACGAGGTGCTGACGGTCATGGAGACCGAGGAGCCCTACGCGTTCCACATGGCGTACTTCTACGCCACCAACCCCATCTCGCCCACGGTGTACGCCGAGCCCGAGCGCTGGTACAACGCGCTCATGAAGATGGACTTCAACGCGGCCCAGGACTGCTTCATGACGCCCACCATCATGGGCTTGTGCGACCTGGTGCTGCCCGTGTCGGGCTTCGCCGAGCATGACGGCGTCGTGCTGCCCCACTTCGGCCGCAACACCCACTTCCTGGGCGCCATGAACGCCGCCATCGACGGCGGCGAGGCCAAGTCGGACATCGAGATCGACATGCTGGTCGGCAAGAGGCTCAACCCCGAGGCCTGGCCATGGGAGACCGCCGAGGAGTTCTTCAACGCCCAGATCCGCACCCAGTACGACTGGGACTTCAACGACCTGCGCGACATGGGCGTGTTCCAGCAGCCGTTCGAGTACCGCAAGTACGAGAAGGGCATGCTGCGTCCCGACGGCGAGCCGGGCTTCAACACCCCCACCGGCATGATCGAGGTGTGCTCGTCGATCTACGACGACTTCGGCGAGGACGAGCTGCCCTACTTCATGGAGCCGGCCATGAGCCCCTACAGCACGCCCGAGCTGGCCGAGGAGTACCCGCTCGTGCTGACCACCGGCGGCCGTGACTTCGTGTCGTTCCACTCCGAGCACCGTCAGATTCCGTCGCTGCGCCACATCACCCCCGACCCGCTCGTCACCATCAACCCCGTGACGGCGCGCAACCTGGGCATCAACGCCGGCGACTACGTGTGCATCGAGAACCCGCTGGGCAAGTGCGTCGAGCGAGCCCGCATCTCCAACGAGGTGCCCGAGCGCGTGGTGCACGCCACCCACGGCTGGTGGTATCCCGAGGAGGAGGGGGAGGCCCCCAACCTGTTCGGCACCTGGAAGTCCAACGTCAACAAGCTCATCCCCATGTACAAGGTGGGCAAGCTGGGCTACGGCGCGCCGTACAAGAACGTGCTGTGCAAGATCTACAAGGTGGACGGCTACGAGGCCGGCAACTCCAACCCGGCGGAGTACCTGGCGCCCGTGAGCCGCGGCCCCGAGAGCATGGCCACCGGCGACCCCTCGCCGCTGAGCTACGAGGCCAAGCACGCAGGCGACTGCGACTGCGAGTAGGGGGCCCACATGACTACGCACGCACTGCTCATCGACTACAAGTACTGCACCGGCTGCCACTCCTGCGAGGTGGCCTGCCGCCAGGAGAAGCGCATCGAGTCCCAGGAGGAGTGGGGCATCAAGCTCGCCGAGTTCGGCCCCGAGAAGATGGCCGGCGAGTGGTACTGGGACTACGTGGCCGTGCCCTCGTCTTTGTGCGACCTGTGCGCCGACCGCATCGCGGAGGGCAAGCAGCCGGCCTGCGTCCACCACTGCCTGGCCAAGTGCATGGAGGCCGTCACGCTCGAGGAGCTGCCCGTCCGCATGGCGGAGCTGGGCGGCAAGGGCGTGGCCTGCTTCCTGCCGCAGGC
>JAAWAY010000151.1 GCA_022792415.1 Eggerthellaceae bacterium
GTAAGGTGAGCGTAAGCCTGATGCCGTGCCGGCTGTGCTAACATGGTGGGCTGTGCTGCGGGGGCGTGGCGGAACTGGCATACGCAGCGGACTTAAAATCCGCCTCTTCGGATTGTGGGTTCGAGTCCCACCGCCCCTACCACCTGGGCTTTCTCTGGAAATCTACTTTCTAACCAGGGTTAACGCGTGCCAATCCGTGCCATCTAGGCAAATTCAGCCGTTTTTGAGCAGATTATCCAGGCCCTCGGCGGCCGCTACGTCTACGCTCTCATGGGGCCTCAGATAGTACGCGGACGTAATGCCTATTGTCGCGTGGCCTGCCCTGCGGGAGACGGCCAGGATGTCAGCCCCTCCCTCGAGTGCGAGCGTCAGGGAGGTGTGGCGAAGGTTCTTGAGCGTGATGCGCTTGATGTCGGGCGGTAGCGTGTCCCTCCATAGCGTGTAGACGCGCGTCACGCCGTTGGGACTCAGGCGGCCGCCCTTCGAGTGCAGCATGACGGGGCCTGTACCCCTAAGCTCGTTGAGCCTTGCCGCGAACGACGCCGGCAGATGAACCGTCCGCTTGCCGAACTCTGTCTTGGTGGTGTCCTCGTGCGTCCTGCCGCCGACGGACGTTATGGCGTTGTCGATGACGACTGCACCGTTCTCTGATATGTCTTCCCAGTCGAGAGCCGCTATCTCAGAGCGCCGAAAGCCGCCTCCGATGGCGAGGAGGACTATAGGCTCCGCCTCGGTGCCCCTGGCGTGTTCAACGTACTTCTCAGCCGTAGCCGCATCGAGTACGTCTGGGCGGTACGCCTCCTTCTTCGGGGCCTCTACGCGGCTGCACGGGTTGGTGTCTGCCAGATCCCACTTAACTGCCTTGGACATGATCTGCCGCAGGAGCTTGTACGCCTCGAACCGGCGCGACGCTCCATCAATCGACCCCAGCCACGTCTCGACCGTCAGGGGCGTCACCTGCTCGACGAGGAGATTCCCGAGGTACGGCTCGACGAGCCTTCGGTAGTTCTTCTCGTAGGCGTAGACGGTGGTGGCCCTAAGATGCTTCTCGCAGTATGGGAGGTAGTAGCGGTCGAACAGCTCGCTGACGGTCAGCCGCTCGCGCGCCAGGGCAGACGATCCGGCCTTCGCCAGGAGCTCTGCCTTCACGCGCTCGGCCTGCTTGCGGCTCCCGCGCACGGTGCGGGTCGTGCGCTTACGCTTGCCTGTCTTGGGGTCGCGCCCAGCCTCGACGCACACGCGCCATACGCCGTCGCCTGCCTTGTACACGCTCCCTTCGGCTGATCGCATTTACTCACCTCCTATGGGCGCAAATAAGCAACCCTTCCACCAAGGGCGCTGGTTCCCATGGATTCCTTTGTTACAGGTCTAGATCAAACCTGCTTTGATCATCATGGCTTTGGTTTCTGTTCTTGTTCTTGTTTACGTTGATGACAACTTGTCCGACTACTGTTGCGCCTAGCAAGGTGTACGACCAAAAGACGGTGGCGTCGCCTGTTATGACGAAGGCCACTATGACGCCTCCGACCAGTAAGATGTTGAAGAAGAACGATAACCATTGCTTTAGCACGTCTAAGCGCGCAACTTTGCTTGCTATGTAATCCTCGCGTCGGGATGCATCGTCGAAGATAGCCTTCACTTGGCGATCTTGCCAGTCAATGATTTTCTTCTGAACATCAGGCGGATATGCTTTGAGGGTTGCCGGGTCGGGTATCGGGCCTGATGAAGCGATTGCCCAGTGGGCTTCGAGGCGAGATTCGATCTGCGATTCTGTGTCAGAGGCTATTTGCCTTGCGATTTCCTCTGGAAGTTCGCCAAAGCCTGCATCAAGACATTGTGGTTGTAGGTCTTGACCATGCGCTCCCGGGACTCCTTCTGCATCTTGTGCAGTTTCGTCGTGTCGGCAATATCCGGAATTGTCAGAAGTTCCAATGAGGTCATCGCCAGACACCTCCCCGTTTCCGTTGTTGGGCATTTCGCCCTCCTTGTCTCGACCTAGTTTATACCAAACCATGCAGCGCTTTGCGTGAGAAGCAATTTTGTTTCCGCGAATACAACAGCGCTAATCGCATAACGCTGTTGTATTCGTTTGCTAGCTCTTCCTAGAATTCCAGAGATACGGGCGCGGCAGCTACGACATCTACCGTCGCTCCGAGGGTGATCATCTCAAGGTTCATCGAGACGGTCTTTATCTCATCGAGGTTAGAGATATTCGCCTGCTTGAAGCTAAGCATGATCTGAGCGACAGCCTTGTTTCCGGCCTGAATCTCAGCGCCACCAAGAGAGTCGATGTTATAGCCGTTAACCACGAGGGTTCCCTGCTCGGCGACGAGATTGACATCCTTGTCGGTCTTGTTCTCGACGATGAGGCTTAGTATCCCCATTCCTGCCGGGCCACCGTCCTCAAGGCTGCCGAAGGTGACGGTCATGTCTGCTCCGTCGTATAGGACGGCCTTCTCTTCCTCGGCGGGAACATCTGATGATGTCGGCGCGCTCGCGTCGCCACCCATTTTCGCATCGCGCCCGGAAAGGTACGAACCAAGCACCGCAAAGCAGGCTATAGCGGCAATTAGCAACACAATGAGGATCGCGGCACGTGTGCCGCATCCAACCTTCTTCTGTTCCTTCTTCATTTTCCCTCCCAGTGTCCAAATCGATCTTTCACAGCAAGAAACCGGCTATGGGGGGGGGTACCACCCGTATCATGGCCTACACCAGCTCCCTTGCGGCCTGGTGCCACACCATCACGCCCTCAAGGTCAAGCTCGCGGTCATCCTCGCCCTCGCGGAAGATGATGTCCTCGAACTCGTCGCTGTAGCTGTCAGGCGACAGCATCAGCACCTTGTTTCCACGAAACATCCTGCGAAGGATCAGCTCGCCGTTGAGCCTCGCACATACCATCGAGCCGTTCTGCGGCTCAATCATGGGGTCTACCACGGCCAGGTCGCCGGGGTTCGCCACCCTGTCAACGCAGTGGCCGTCAATGATGACTACACGTCCGTGCGGATGCGCGTCAGCCACGCTCTTGGGAACCTCGACCATGGCCCCGTCGATGGTGAGCGGATCGTCGAACTCTCCGGCATGTGCGTGCCCAAGGTAGGGGAGATAGGCGCTATCCGATGAGCCGACTATGGGGAGGCCAAAAGATAAATTACGTGTATCACCATAAAGAAGTTCATTTTCGGACACTCCAAAGTAAGAGCACAACGCGTCGATGTGCTTTTGCAGGCGTGGCCTCGGAAGACTGTTTTCCCAGTCGCTAATAGACGGCGTGGATGCACCAACGATCTCCGCTAACTCCTCCTGAGTCAATCCGGCGTTTTTTCTAAGCTCGCGCAACTTCGTGTTGAAAGGCGTTGTCATGGCAGCTCCAAACTTGAAATTGATGCCTTTCATTTTTGCATGTGAAAATAAATTTTAAAATAATCTTTAAATTTATATTTATATAGCTTTGAAAGCAGGTTATGATATCAATCATCAAGTTAGAAGCTATATACTTGATCTGTACCCGCCCCGACAAGGAGCGGGGAGGAAGGGAAGACGATGAAGCGCTACTTCAAGGATACCTACGGCTGCACCGCGTCTATCGCGGAAACCGATGGCGGGTTCCGCCTCCGCGTGGCTAACGGTCACGGCCGCGAGTAGCGCCAGAGGGCTTCGCGGGGGTTCCCATAGAGGCCGCTGAGAGGAGGTGATGCACATGAAGCGAGGGTACAAGGGCTGGAAGGGGCCGCTCGCAGATGCCGTCGAGGGGATGAGCAGGGAGGCCCTGGCGGTGGCCATGGACGTTACGACCGTGACCGTCGACAAGTACATGCGAGACCCCGAAAAGCAGCGAGGAATCCCGATCGACATGCTTGCCGGCATCCACCGGGCCGTCGGCCCTAAGTGCAAGGCGCGGATCGAGAAGTTCATCAATGACCAGCTGGTCGCGTAGAGAGGAGAGAGAAATGGGTGAGAACCGAGAAATGATTGACTTCGGTCTCAAGGCAGCCGAGGCGTTCCTCGAGAAGAATGGCTACGAGATCGTGGAGCGCGAGTGGCGAGGCGAGGCCGGGGAGGTCGACCTGATCGCCCAGAGCAGAGATCGGATCGCGTTCATTGACGTGCGCACCCGTCGCGGCGAGTTCGCCCAGGAGCCCTACAAGCACGTATCGCAGGCGAAGTTCGAGGGCCTGATGACCGAGTACCTGGGCATGGGGGATGCGATTCCCGGCTCGCGCATCGGCTACGACATCATCTCGATCAACGTGGTCAGCGATTGCCGCGCGATCTTCCGCTACCACGAGAACGTGGCGGCGTGAGCGCGTGGGAGCGCCCGCTCACCTGCAAGGAGGTGGGCGACAGGGCGGGGCTGAGCGCCGAGTACGTGCGCGCCGCCTGCCACCGGGGCAAGGGCTTGCACCCGCTCCCGCACACCACGAGCGGGGAGAAGCGGCCCGTCATCCGCATCAGGTGGTCGACGTTCGAGCGTTGGTACGAGGAGGAGGAGCTTCTTAGGGCATGAGGTGGGACGCGAGGCAGGAGAAGGTGCTGTTCGACCACGGCAACAAGGGGGCCAGGTGGTGCCGCGACGAGATCGCCAGGGTTACCGGGATCAGCCGCAGCGTGGAGGCAACCGAGCGCCATGCCAACCGCATAGGCGCGCCGATGGTCGTGTACGAGGTCTGCCCGGTATGCGGGCGGGCAACCCGGGTGATGCCCTACAAGGGCATGTGCCGGGCCTGCAACTACGAGCGCCTGTACAAGGAGCAGGCGGCGTTCGCGACCCAGATCAAGGCCGAGATCCTGAAAGGGGGTGAGAGCGATGCGGAGAGGGTCAACCGGCGCAAGTACAACGCGCTGCGCGGCCAGAACGGGCGTGCCTGCAAGGAGCATGGCCTGCCGACGTACCGGGAAACGAAATGTGTGCATTTGGCAGATTTGTCGGAAGAAATGTCGGAACCCAGGTCAGAGGCCCGTTTCTAGGCAGAAAAAATGCGCCCCGCCAGCCAAGCAGAGGGCGCACAAGGCTAAGAGCCGACCTGATTCTAACACGGGCGGCTGGGCGCTGGGAATACCGATGGCGCTACTAGAGCTGCTTGTATTCGTCGACGTGCTGCTCGGATAGGAGGAGATGTGAGCGAGCCGAGTAACCAGATGCAGCTACCGGGCTGCTCGATGTCGGGCGAGGAGCTGATGCGCGAGGCGCGAGCCTGGGCCGATTCCCACGAGGACGAGTTCCGGTGGTTCTGCGCGGAGGCCCTGCGCGACAGCCGGCGGGGCTACGCATCGGCCGACTACCTGCTGCAGACCATGCGGCGCCGGTACCGGGTGAAGGTGAAGAACGCGTACGCGCCCGCCCTGGCCCGGATCGCGATTGAGAAGGACAGCCGGATCACCTTCCGGCTTGCGCGAAGCAAGGTGGACGGCTACTGCAACGCCGTCCTGCGATGAGAGGAGAGATAGTGAAGATCAAGGGAAGCATCACCGAGAAGGATCTGGACAAGATCATCCAGGCAATTCCCGAGGAGATGGAGGACGGGAGCATAAAGGAGGCCTTCTTCGCGGGGATGACGGCCTTGGCTACCGCGCTCAAGGTCAACGGCGAGAAGCCCATATCGGACTGGGAAGCCGCCATGGAGGACATGTTCGATCTGTACAGGATCAAAGTCATCGTCGATAAGGTGGGCAGCACCATCATCGAGGAAGCGAAGAAGGCGGGCTTCGAGGTGGTGACCGAGGATGACTAACGCGGTGGAGGTCGAGGCAGAGGTCATCGAGGAAGGCGCCCTCGCCATCGACGTGAAGGGCATCAACGTGAGCCTGGAGGGGCTTCAGCAGCGCGCCCTCGCCATCAACGACGCCATAGCCGAGGCGGCCAAGGCGGCCGGCGAGCTGGAAGCGGGCGACGACGTGATCAGCGGGATGGCCCTCGATGACGTGAAGCGCGGCGAGCAGGCGCTGAGCAGGTGCATCACGGCCGCCGAGGACGCGCGCAAGGCCTTCAACGGCGACTACGACACGCCCAAGAAGCGGATCGCCAGCGCCTACCAGGAGGCCATGGAGGGCGTGAAGTCCCTGCACGAGCGGTACAAGGCCCGCCGCCTGGCGGCTGAGGATGAGATCAAGGCCGCCCACTACCAGGCCCTAGAGGACGCCTACCAGGACTTCATGGCGGGCAACGGCCTGGGCGAGCTGGCCGAGGCGGTTCCGCTTGAGCGGTTCGCCGAGCGCAAGTGGTGGGATTCGGTCGCCAAGAACTTCAGCGAGAAGGGCGCGGCCGACAAGATGATCAAGCGTGCCACGGAGATCGTTGCCGACTGGAACGCGCTCAAGAGCGGGCAGTACCACTTCCCTACGCAGGCGCAGGCCACGTTCTTCCGCACGCTATCGCTGCGCGAGGTGGCCGAGCAGGACGCCCTGGCCTACGAGGAGGCCCTGCGAGTCGAGGCAGTCAACGCCGAGGTTCAGGCGAATGCGGGCTACGCCGAGTCCTACTACGAGCCGGTTCCGGTGTACGAGCCTGAGTCTCCCATCCCCGACATCGTGGCAGAGGCTGAGGCTGTCGTGGCCCAGGTTCCGCAGATTCGCACGTATGTCATCTGCGCCGACCTCACGCCCGAGCAGTACGCGGGCCTGATCGACTACTTCAGGAGCGTCGGAGCCCATGGAATCCCGCTGGCTACTCCATTTGACGGATGGCAGCAGGCCAGCGAGGCGGTAAAGGAGGCGTGCCGTGGCTAACGAGCTATGCAAGGTGTACGAGGCCGACGGCGAGGAGATCACGCTGAACCCGGCCGTGGTGACGCGGTACATCCTCGGCGGCGACAAGAACGTGCCGGAGACGGAGATGGCGAAGGCCATCATGACCTGCGCGGCGCGCAAGCTCAACCCGTTCAGCGGCGATGTGAACATCCTGCCGCACTACGACAGCGCATCCGGCACGACGAAGCTCACCGTGGCCCCGTCCAAGGACTTCTACCTGCGGCGCGCGATGGCAAACCCCCGATTCAGGGGCATCGACGACGGTATCACCGTCCTGGTGAACGGCCAGATGGTTAAGAAGCGCGGTGCGGCCGTCTACAAGGAGCTGGGCGAGACTCTTATCGGAGCGTGGGCCGCCGTGTACGTTGACGGGTTCGTGGAGCCGGTGCGCGTGGAGGTGAGCCTGAACGAGTACGACCAGCACCGCGCGCTCTGGAAGTCAAAGCCCGCCACCATGATAGACAAGGTGGCCCAGGCCCAGGCGCTGCGCAAGGCGTTCCCCGACCTGTTCACCGGCACCTACGAGCCCTCGGAGGTCGGCCTGGACGAGCCACAGGGCGCCCCCGTCGACGTGCGTGAGATCAGCGCCGCCGAATGGGGCGTCGAGGACGCCACCGGGTACGACGCGCTGGATATTCAGGAGGTGCCCGACGGCGAGGGCCAGGGCGTCTACGAGCTGGAGGCCTTCTGATGGCGGCCCTGGTGGCGATCTCGCCCGATGACATCCCAGCCGTGCGGGGAGAGGACGACATGGCGCATAGGCGCGCCGCGTGGAGCAAGGGGATCATGGACGACTTCGTGGCGTCGGGTGAGAGCGCGGCCGAGGTGACCCAGGGGGTCGACGGCAAGCCGTTCGCGACGCCGAGGGACGTGGTACGTCACGCGACCATGCTGCGCAACCACTACAACAAGCCCGAGTACAGGGGGGTGCGCGTAATGCAGCGCCGCAACCGCCTGTTCGTAGTCAAGGAGGACAAGAAGTGAGCATCAACATCGTGAGCATCAGCGGCAACCTGGGGGCCGCCCCGACCCTCCGGCAGACCCAGAGCGGGATGTCCGTGCTGGGCTTCAGCGTGTGCGTCAACGACCGCCGCAAGAACCAGCAGACCGGCGAGTGGGAGGACGTGCCCAACTGGATCGACTGCACCATGTTCGGCACTCGCGCCCAGAGCCTCTCCCAGTACCTGCAGAAGGGCACCAAGGTGTCCATCGAGGGCAAGCTCCGTTGGAGCCAGTGGGAGCGCGACGGCCAGAAGCGCAGCAAGATCGAGGTGATCGTCGACGAGCTCGTGTTCATGTCGACGAACGAGAGGCCCGCTGCGGCCCCTGCCTACCAGCAGCCGCCCTCGTACGCCTCGCAGCCCAACATGGCGCCCCAGGCGGCCCCCCAGCCCGTCTACGCCCAACAGCAGGGCTACGCGCCCCAGCAGTACGCGCAGCCCCAGTACGCGCAGCCCGCGATGCAGGGCATGTACGACGAAGACATCCCTTTCTAGGGGCAGACATGGGTTTCTACGTGCAGGACGACTTCTGGCTAGCCATCGAGGACGCCCCGAAGAGCGCCCAAGACGCCCTGTTCGGCGCGCTCGTCCGTCTCTACTTCACGGATACTGACGAGCCGCCGAAGGGAGCGGCGAAGGGCGTGTACATAGCCCTGCGCGACCGCGTCCGCAAGGCGAGGGGCAAGTCTCACCCAGGTGTGGCGGGCCGTAAGTCCGGGTCTGATTCGGGCGATAGCGGGAATCAAAACGTAAATCAAAACGCAAATCAAGTCGAAATCAAAACCGAATCAAACACTGAATCAGACGGCGAATCAAAACCGAATCAAACGGAAATCAAACCTAAAAAGAGGGAGAGGGAGAGGGAGGAAGAGACTGAGGAAGGTCAAGACCGTGGAAGGGCGCGCTTCCGCGCCCCCACCCCCGAGGAGGTGGCGGCCTACGCCGCCGAGAGGGGGATCGCAGTCGACGCCGGGCGGTTCTGCGACTTTTACGCCTCGAAGGGCTGGAAGGTCGGCAGATCGCCCATGACGGACTGGCAGGCGGCGGCGCGTAACTGGGCGCGGCGCGACGAGGAGCGGAAGGAGGGAGGCCATGTCGACCTCGGCGAGTTCGCGGGCTGCTTCTAGGCCCGTGCCCATCGGGGAGCTGATGCGGATGAGGCCCCCGAGGCTCATCACCGACGAGGAGGCGGCCGAGATCGAGCGGCGCGAGGCCGAGTCCGACCTACGCACGAGGATCGCCCGGACGGGCATACCGCATCGCTACCGGATGGCGACGCTTGCGACATGTCGTCCCGAGGCTGTGGAGTACGCCCGAGCGGTTGTCGAAGGAGAGGGTGTGAACCTCATCCTTACCGGCCAGGCCGGGTCGGGCAAGACGTACACGGCCTGCGCGGTCGCCCGGGGAATCCTCGGGAGGCGCCGGATGTCTGCCCGGTTCGCCACGATGACCGACATCCTGTCGGACGTCAAGCGGGCCTACGGCAGCGCGGAGCGCGAGGATCAGGTCATCGACCACTACGCCAACGCCGGGCTGCTCGTCATCGACGACCTGGGCAAGGAGCGGGCGAGCCAGTGGAGCCTGCCGCTGATCTGGCAGATCGTCAACCGCCGCTATAACGCCGTGAGGCCGACGATCTATACGACGCAGTACGGCGACCAGGCCCTGGCGGCGAGGTTCGCCGAGGGGGGCGGGGACGGCGAGTACGCCCAGGCCCTGATGCGGCGCATCACCGACGACCGTCGAGCCGTGACGCTGAGGCTGGCGAGGACGTATGCCTAGCGGGGCGGATCTTCAGGCGGCCCTCATGCAGGCCATGGGGGAGGCGCACGAGGCGCTTGACCGCATGGCTGCCCTGGGCGCCGCCAAGGCAGAGGCCGAGCGTCAGTACCGCATCGCCAAGCGCGTCCGGATCGTCTGGGAGCGCGGCAACGGAACGCCGGTGACGATCATCGGTGACGTGGTGTGCGGCTATGACGACATCGCGCAGCTCAGGTTCGCCCGGGACTGCGCGGAGGCGGAGTACGACGCCAACCGCGAGGCGCTTCTGCTGGCCAAGAAGCAGATCGACACGATCCGCGAGGTAATAGCCAGGGAGTGGAGCGCGGCCCATGGGCAGTGACCACGGCACGGTGGCTCGCTACGTGGCGGGGTGCAGGTGCAGCCGCTGCGCCGAGGCCGCCAGGGAGTACCGCAGGGGCCTGCCGGGGAAGCGCGAGTACTGGGAGGCCCGCAGCAGGGCAGACCGGAGCGCGCGGCTCAGGGACGCGCTGTTCGCCGCCGAGCTGCACGACCACGCCTGGGTTTACATCCCGGGGGAGGGCATGCGGAGGATAGACCTGCCGCCGATGGAGGAGCGATGAACGAGTACCAGCGCGAGCTGATGGGAAGGCCCGCGATAGAGGCCCCCTGGTGCCCATTCTGCGGTCGCCCGTGGTCGAGCAGGCACCACATAGTGCCACGCTCGCAGGGCGGGGCCAAGGGGCCGACCGTGACCGTGTGCGGGATGGGCAACGAGAGCGGCTGTCACGGCCTTCTCCACCACCACCGGCTGCACCTACGGTGGAAAGGCGGCTGGGAGTGGCTGATGACTGATCGGGCGGTGAAGTACGAGGCCGCCCTTGCGATGGAAGGATGGCAGAGGCTGTGGGATGGGTCATAGAGCCCTGGTACGCGCCCGCTGACGTGGCCGATGCACATGAGCAGTACCGGCGGGCCTGCGAGGCGGGCACGTGCGGAACGTGCAAGCGCGCGGCGTGGAACGGCGATGTCGGCGTGTGTCGATGGATGCTCAGCGCCGATGACATAGAGGATTGCTGGGTAAGCCCCGAGCTGAGGGCGCGGGACATGGAATGCGATTACGAGCCGAGGTACGGCTACGTTGGAAGGGAATGATGATGGACAACGAGAAGACGCTCGCGGAGCGCATCCGCGAGATTACAGACCACTATGCGTGCGCTCCAACGGCGATAGCGTCGGCTGTCACCGGCAAGAACATCAACGCTTGGTGCGTGAGCAGCAGAAAATGCGAAGGTTGCAAGGTCAACTTCTACAACCTCCTCGCCGACGCCATCGAGCGCGAGGTCGACGCGGTGGTGGAGGCGCAGGGCCGCGGCCTCGAATGCAGCGCCCACCACGTCATGAGGACGTGGGCGGATCGCAAGGGCGTCCCGTGGGGCAAGGGTGAGAGCATCACCGAGTGGCTGTCCCGCAACTTCCTGCCACGGCCGCGATTCGAGGACGGAACCCCCGTGAAACTCGGCGACATGGCCGCGGGCAAGATTGGGTCATTCGAGATAAACGGAATAGAGTGGGCCGGGAGCAAAGAGGACTACGCCATCTGGAAGCTGTGGGATGGCGAGGACATCGAGCACGCGGCGATGCAGGGAGGCCCCAGAACGCGCGTCAAGCGCATCCCTGACCCCGAGCCTGACACGCAGGAGCGCATCGACGAGGACGCGATGAAGTCGACGTCGGGATACTGGGGTTGCTGCAAAGAACCATGCAGCAGATGCCCCGCGCTCATCGACGGGAACAAGCCATCGAAACACTATGGCGTGCAAGGCTGCTACGAGGCCCGCAGCCTTGACCTCCTGCGCCGCCAGCGCGAGCTGGACGCCAAGACGATGGGGGGCGCGGCATGAGCGGAGGTCGCTTCAACTACCAGGAGATCACCACAGCTGATGAGTTCGACGGCGTGTGGCGCGACGAGGAGATCAACGAGCTGTTCTCCGACCTGTTCGTGCGAGGGTTCGGCCACCAAGACCAGGGGCTGGTCAAGTCCCTCGACCTATACCTGTCCAACGACATCGGCGAGGAGGCCTACCGCGAGCAGGTGGCGGCCTTCAAGCGTAAGTGGTTCGGGCGCACTCCCGAGCAGCGCGTGGAGTTCTACCAGGGGAAGCTGCAGAAACGCTGTGCCGAGCTGAAGGCCGAGCTGGCGGCGGGAGCCACGTCATGAGGGCCGGGGCGATCCTGCTCCTCCTCCTGGCCGCCTACGTCGCCAGCGAGGGGGTGAGGTGCCGATGAGGCTCTACGTCATAGGCCGGGTGTCCGGCATCGAGCATGACAACCTGCCGGCCTTCGAGGAGGCACGGGCCGCGCTCAACGAGGTCGGCCACAAGGCGGACATACCGCACGACTTCGTGCCGCCACTCGCAGACCACGAGCGGGCCATGTTCCTGAGCATCCGACGCCTCACCCTCGGCGAGGCGGACGGCAACCACCCGGAGCTGCCGCTCATGGCCAACATTCGCCCCTACTACCAGGGCGTGGCCATGCTGGACGACTGGGAGCAGTCGGAGGGCGCCCGCGTCGAGAAGATGGTCGCCGAGGCGAGCGGCATCGAGTGCAGGCCGTGGCGGGGGTGGCTGTGATGACCGAGGCCATGGCGTCCTACGACGGGCGGGGTCTCGTGATAGGCCGGCGCGTTACGCGCTGCGCCGACTGCGGCAACGCGAGCCCCGTAGACCCCGCAGACCTCCCGTGGCTGCCGGGGGACGCCGCAGATCAGACCACGGGCTACTACGGCTGCGCGCACTTCGCGCGGCATGACGACAGCGGCTCCGAGGCGTGGCTCGTCGAGGCCGACGGGTTCTGCGCCTGGGGGTTCGAGAGAGGAGATTAAATGAGCGACTTCTACAGGTTCCCGGCGATGAACGACCTGGGAACGTACGGCTCCGACGAGCAGCTGGCCTACATCCAGGGTGAGATTACCGAGGCGATCTTCGCATGGTCGACGTGGTATACGGCTAAGTGCGACCCGCTGGTCGACGTCGATACTCGCTCCGACTTGCGAACAGAATACGGCATGGAGCTGATGGACGTCATCCACTCCTGCGAGACGGCACTGCGCATGGAGTTCGACGAGGACGAGGCAGGGGCCATGCGCTACCTCGTCATAGACAAGAACTGGAAGAGGGGGTACTACGGTGAGTAAGCTGATACACGAGCGCCTGCGGGATTGGGCGGACATCGACGCAGACGGCTCGGCGGAGCGCGCCGTGCGTAAGCTGTGCGAAGTCCTCGGACTTGATCATGATCCGTGGAGTTGGTATGCCGGACTGCGCACCTGCGCCCGAGTCATAGCCAGCGAGGTTGAGCAGAACTACGCTCCGCTCCCACGCTACGAGGACGGAGGGCCGGTGCAGATCGGCCAGGTCATCGGCGGCGATGAGATAGCCTCCATCGAGTTCCGGCACCAGGGAAACTGGTCGGTCAAAGACCATATCGGGGAAGACATCCAGTCTGGAAATGTCTATGACCGCGTGAAGCGCCCGGCTCCCAAGCCCCTGGGCGCAGACGGCGCGCCCATCGAGGTGGGTGACACGGTGTACGTTGTGCCGGGCGACCATTGCGACGAATATCCCCTTCATGGGTTCTTGTCGGGAACCAAGGCCGTCGTTCATGTTTGCGATGACAGCAGACACAGAGACTATGGGCGCATTTGCATCAAAAACGATACGGGCACTACCGGCTATCCGAAGCCCGATCAGGTTACACACCGCGAGCCGGACAGCCTGGACAAGCTTCTCGCCGACACCTCGGCCCGCGCCGCCGCTATGAGCGGCATGACCGAGGACGAGGTGCGCGTATGGGCCGACCGCCTGGCCGCGCTGATCGAGGAGGCGAAGCGATGAGGAGCGAGAAGGCGCTGATGATGAACATGACGGCCCTGGTGTCTAACAGCGAGGGGGACATGGTCTGCATGAACTGCAAGCACACGTTCAGCGTCGTCCACTGCGACCCGAACCCGTTCCCCATGTCCGACACCCGATACTGCCCGAACTGCGGGGCGCTCGTCAGTGACTTCATCAGGCTGCCCGAGGGCAAGACGTTGAGCGACTTGGTCAGGGAGGATGAGCGATGAGGTACCGCAAGAAGCCCGTAGAGGTCGAGGCGTGGCTGATTGGCAGCGAGGAGAAGATGCCGGGATGGCTGCTCGACGCCATGAGTAGCCGTATCGCCATGGAGCGCGTCGACGGTTCGGGATGGCTAATTAAGACGCTTGAGGGTGACCATTTCGGAAACGTGGGGGACTACATCATCCGAGGGGTCAAAGGCGAGCTGTACCCGTGCAAGCCCGACATCTTCGAGGAGACGTACCTTCCAGTCGATGACAGCCTCGGTGAGGAAGGCGGGGCTACGAGCGTTGAGCTGCTGCCCTGCCCGTTCTGCGGGGGCGAGGCTGTTCCTCCGAACGATCGAGATCACCACGTCTCATGCTCTAAATGTTACGCCAGAGGCTCGAACTGGGCAGAGTACGATTCGGCCGTGGCCGCATGGAACGCCCGCGCCGAGCGCACCTGCGAATGGCGCGAGGACGTCGACGGCGGCCTGTATTGCTATGACACTGAGTGCGGCCGGGAGTACCGATGGTCTGCGCTGCCGCTGCTGAACTACTGCCCGGGCTGCGGCGCGAAGGTGGTGAGGTGATGGGTATGGACAGGACGTGCGGGTCGTGCATCAGCTACTACGGCGGCGAGTGCGAGTGGTACGAGCTGGTTGACGGCCAGGAGGTTCACCGCGTCGTCTCGCCCGGCACGCCTGCCTGCGAGGACTGGGAGGAGGCCCCGGACATCACCGAGCGCCAAGGCCGCATAGACGACCTGCGCGGATGGGCCTCCTCGTCCATGGAGTGCTGCGACGAGCCGGAGTACGCGCTGTTCTCCACGATAGTCGACGCGATCGAGGCATACAGGCGCGAGAAGGGCTACGCGGCATCGAGTGGCGATAGGGCTACCGATGAGGGCTGACCTGGCGCCCTGCAGGTGCGGAGGTAAGCCCGTCCGAAGCAGCACCAAGACGCGCAAGGGCATGCGCTGGCGCACGGGCTGCCCCTCATGCGGAAGGAGGACTAGGTTGTACCGTCCGTATGGAGGGGACATCAGGGAGTGGAACGATATGAACGCGTAAGGTGCCCAAGGCATTAGAGAATAGATGAAGCGGGCCGGGGATTTCTCCCTGGCCCTTGGTTTTGATACGGGGCAGTCTTAATTCGCGATTAGGTGTTGTGGTGGGGAATATGATTGATTACCTGCTTGCGTAAATTTCGTAGGCCTCTAGCTGTTCCTTCATCTTTCTTTCCCCATAGCGAACAAGGTCTAAGACCTCCTTTCCCGGCAGGTTGAAATGGTACGACTTTAGGAAATTGATGATGCTCCGCTCAACGTCTCCCGGGTCTGTTATCTCGTAAGACTCCATCACTGCGTTTTCGGGGAATTCCTCGTCAAAGGCACCGTATCTGACCGTCATATACAGGTGGTCTTCGTCGCATTTTCCGTTAGGGAATACGTCAAAGTCGTAGGAGTTTATTCCCGACAAAACATGATCGTAGTATTCCTCCAATTCACGGTCTTCCTTTCCGTTTTCCTTGATCCGGCTCAATGCGCCGCTACGAGAAAGGGCGCGCATGATGTCGGAAGAGGCCTCAGGCTCCGTCCATGCCTCGGGAATACAAGAATCGATAATAGCGCCAGAATGGGCATCTCCGAACAGGAGGAGATTAACGGCGGCGATGAAGGAATAACCCGGCTCTTGCTCGCCGCGCTCTATTCGGTACAGCGTCGCAACTGGGACTTTGAGTCCGAGCGCGCTCAGGTCGGCCACGAACTCATCTCCCTTGCGGTAGCCGGCCTCTGTTCTCTGGTATCTGAGAAGCGCCCCATACATGCTTCGGTTGAACAAGGTGATTACACTCCTCGCACTGGCTTGCAGTATGGCGAATAGCATACGTTACTTTACAACAATTACAAAATATGGAAGTATGTCGATAATACGGAAGGAGGTGATCGTATGACGACGGCAGAAGATCGGGTTTTCCCAGACGGGCTGCCCGAGGCAATGAGCTTTGCTGCCTTCTCGAAGCTGCTCGGTGTCTCGCGGCCGCAGGGAGCCAAGATTGCAAGAAGTCGGCCAGATATGCTCATATGGTATCCAACCGAGAAGACCCCACGGGTTAGAACAGATCTGTATCTCGAGATCGTTGGAAAGCAGAAGAGGTAGGGCATCCCCGCGCCTGAAGAACAAGGGGATGCCCTGAAACAATCCCGGACGATGCCGGAGAAAGCGAGCTGATTATGGCTCAAAACATCGAAACGTTCAATCATGAGCAGTTCGGATGCATTCGGGTTGTCAACATTGGCGACGAGCCGTGGTTCGTCGCCTCTGATGTGGCAAAGGCGCTTGGCTATGCTAAGCCGAACAACGCAGTTTCGCAGCATTGCAAGGGTGCCCTAAAACGGGGCACCCTTCCGACGACGGGAGGGCCGCAGGAATTCTCCCTCATCTCGGAGCCTGACGTGTTTCGTCTTATCGTGTCGAGCAAGCTTCCGTCGGCCCAGAGGTTCGAGGCCTGGGTGTTCGAGGAGGTGCTTCCGTCAATCCGAAGGCATGGAGCGTACATGACTCCCGAGAGGATCGAGGAAGCGCTTCTCAATCCCGACACCATCATCCGATTGGCGACCGATCTCAAGGCCGAGCGTGAGCGCAGGGAGACGCTTGAGGCTGACAACGCCAGGCACCGGGCCGCCATAGGCCGGTTGAGGCCCAAGGCGGAGTTTGCCGAATCGACCCTTGACGCCAGTGGCAGCTACACCGTGACGGAGGCCGCGCGCCTGCTAAACCAGATGCGGGGCTGCAAGATGACGCGTGACCGCCTGTTCGCGCTGCTGCGGGCCGACAGGATGATCGAGAAGCGCAGCCGTCAGGCAACCGCCGTCGCCATAGAGCGCGGCTACCTGTACAACCATGTGGGTCGTTACATCGACCCGGCGACCATGGAGGAGAGGCTGCGGGAGCCGTATGCCCGCCTCACCTCCAAGGGCCTGAGCTGGTGCGTAGACCGCTATGGCGGGGGACAGCTGAGGATCGGGGAGGGGGTGGCGTGATGCATCCCCAGGACAGGGCGGTTCGCGCCAAGCAGATGATCGAGGGACTTGAGGAGATCATCCTGGCGCTCATAGAGAGCCCCGACCCCTGCGAGAGATCTCTTGTGGTGCTTCACGAGATAGCGATCATCGCCGGGGACGAGCTGGCGCCCGTTGTCGAGAGCCTAGACCCTAGCGTGCACAACGTGGCCTAGGGGCTATAGAAGGCTCCGTAGCTGGCCGTCCCATAGCGGGGCGGCCAGTTTGCTACACGCGTTGCACAATAGCGGGGCGGGTCTCGGTTCCCGCGATTCCTCCTTGCGGGGCGGCGGTCTTTCTTCCCTTTCTACGCCGCCCCATTGGAGGCGAAGGGAGGAGCGCAACGCGATGAAGGAACAGCCGGAGCTTTCGGTTCACGAGGTTCCCACGGGGAGCCTGCTGCCGTACGCCAACAACGCCAAGCTGCACAGCCAGCTTCAGGTTGAGCAGATAGCCAACTCGATAGAGGAGTTCGGCTTCAACGATCCCATAGCGGTATGGGAGAACGGGCGGGGCGAGCTTGAGGTCGTCGAGGGCCACGGGCGCGTTCTGGCGGCCCAGAAGCTCGGTATCGACCTGGTTCCCGTGATCTACCTGAATCACCTGTCAGACGAGGCGAGACGGGCCTACACGCACGTTCACAACCAGACAACCCTCAACAGCGGGTTCGACTTCGATGTACTTGACCGTGAGATAGCGGAGCTAGACTTCGACTGGCGAGACGTCGGGTTTGAAGTGCCGGAGATCGCAGAGGCGCCAGATGTGAAGGTGGACAGGCCGTACGGCGCCGAGATGCTGCGCAGCGACAGGGAGTGGAACCTTCTGCTGTGCAGCCGCGAGGACTGCGCGGGTGAATGGGAGCTGCCGACGCTGGATCCAGTCGACGCAGACCCGCCCGACCTCATAGGGTTCAACTACTGCAAGAGTGCCCGCGACTTCTCGCCGGGCGTCCACTTCTGCATAGACGACTACCAGTTCGAGCGCGTGTGGCGCAACCCTGGGGGGTACTTGGAGACGCTGCGCATGTTCGACTGCGTTGTGTGCCCGGACTTCAGCGTCTACACGGACATGCCGTACCCGATGAAGTTGTGGAACATCTACCGCTCGCGGGCGTTGGGTCACTGGTGGCAGAGCGAGGGCCTGACGGTCGTCCCGAACGTTACCTGGTCTGACGAGTCGTCCTTCCCGTACTGTTTCGACGGCATCCCCAAGGGCGGGACGATATTCATCTCGACCGTGGGGGTGACGCGCGACAAGAATGCCCGCAGGCTCGCGCTCATCGGCATGGAGGAAGCGCTGAGCCGAATAGGGCCTTCCAGGCTCCTTCTGTACGGGTCAGACCTCGGATACGACTTCGGGGGATTGGAAGTGAGGCGCTACGAGGCGAGGCGCTTCGGAAGGGACGACTAGGTGGCAAAGAGCATAGATGCCATGAGAAAGCTCAGGGCCAAGGGCGGCAGTAGCGGCCCGTCGAGGATGGAGGAGACGCTGTCCGAGGTTCGGCGCATGGGGTATGAACCGATGGAGAGGGTCAAGGTTCCAGACCTCAGGGGCCGCGCGAACGAGGCGTACGAGAAGCTGAGCGCATGGGCGTACGACTCCGGAAAGGGAGACCCGGGCGTGGGGCGCATCAGCGCCAAGACGCGAGAGCAGATGCTCGCCAAGGAGCGCGCCGCGTACGCCAAGAGGGCGAACGCCAGCCGCAGCGGGAGATGGCACGAGGACGCGACGCGCGGCATTACGCGCGAGGAGGCCGAGAGACGCAACGACGAGGAGTGGAGGCGCGAGAAGAGGCGCCACGCCCGCGTCATGAGATACCTGGGGGCGTCTTGATGGCTAAGGGCAAGGCAATCCTGAGCAAGCTCCGAGCGAAGAGCGCAGAGGCCGGTGACGCTTTCACGAGCGCGCCTACCTCTACACCCAAGAAGACGGCTGCGAGGAAATCTCAGCCCAAGAGCTCGACAGGCTATGAGAAGCGCGATTACGACAATGCCAGGGCAGCTGGGTTCAGCCACGAGGAGTCTGTCGCCAGGGCGAGGTTCGCCGCGCAGAAGAGAGCTGGCCTAAAGGCGAAGTACACGGGGAGGACGGCCGAGGAGAACAAGGCCATCGCCGCGCGGAGCGTAGCTGAGAGCTGGGCGAAGGTGTCGAGCACGAACTATGAGAGGGCGAGAAAGAGCCAGGAGGCAGAGGTCGAGGGATGGCTCACGGGTCGCAGGAAGAAGCGGAGACGTTCGTAGGTGTCGCGGGAGAAGCTGACAAAGGACGACATAGCCAAGGCGGTTGAGATGAAGCGGGCCGGGGTCATGCACAAGGACATAGCGGCCTACATCGGGGTGACCGAGGAGACCTTTTCCCGCTGGGTGAACCACCCGAAGACGGACAACCAGCGTCAACTGGCGCAATCCCTTAAAAAGGCCGAGTCCGACCGCAAGGCAAGCCTCCTGACCATCATCTACAACACGGCGGTGCGAGACCCGAGCAAGTGGCAGGCCGCCGCATGGCTCCTTGAGCGACAGTACCCGGACGAGTTCGGGCAGCGCCAGCGTCAGACTGTGGAGGCGAAGCACGAGGACGAGGCCCCGAGGTTCTACTTCGACGCGGGTGAGGCCCGTGGCTAGCGTCAACGTAGCCCCGCTGATCATCAGGGCGTTCCATGCCATATTCCAGCAGGTGATGGAGGGCGCGGGCGGTGAGTGGTGGATGAAGGGAGGGCGCGGCTCCACGAAGTCGAGCTTCATAAGCATCTGCATCGTCCTCCTGGTCATCACGTTCCCGTGGGCCAACGCCGTGGTTGTGCGCCGCTTCGGTAACACGCTCCGCGACAGCGTGTACAGCCAGATCCTATGGGCCATATCCGAGCTTGGGCTTGGCAGCTACTTCAAGGCCACCGCCAGCCCGATGCAGATAACCTACAAGCCCACGGGTCAGCGCATCGTGTTCCGCGGCATGGACGACCCGTTGAAGGCCAAGGGCGTCAAGTTCGAGAAGGGCTACTGCGCCATCATCTGGTTCGAGGAGCTTGACCAGTTCGCCAACTGGGAGGTCATACGCAGCGCCCTCAAGTCGTTCAAGCGCGGCGGCAGCGTGTTCTGGACGTTCTACAGCTACAACCCGCCGAAGACGCTCTGGTCGTGGGTAAACCGCCAGGCCCTAGAGATGGGGCGCAAGCCTGGGTGCGTGGTCAACCACAGCACGTACCTGGACGTGATGGAGGCAGGGCACGCGGACTGGCTGGGCGATCCGTTCATCGAGGACGCCGAGTGGCTGCGAGACACCAACGAGCAGGCGTACCGCTGGGAGATGTTGGGGGAGATAACCGGCACCGGCGGCAACGTATTCGACAACATCATCGACCGGCCTGTCACGGACGCCGAGATAGCCACGTTCGAGCGACCGAGGAACGGCGTCGACTGGGGCTGGTTCCCCGACCCGTGGCGATTCGTGCGCGGCGAGTACCAGCCGGGCGCCAAGCGCCTGATCCTGTTCGATGAGCACAGCGCCAACCGGACGCTGCCCGAGGACACGGGTAAGGTCATCGTCGACGCGCTCACCTACCCAGACAAGCCGGGCGATGAGCCAAGGTTCCACCGGCAGCGCATCTGGTACGACGACACCCCAGACGGCAAGGCGCAGGGCGCCGTGTATCGCCGGAAGCTGGGCCTGGACGCCAGGCCGGCCGCGAAGGGCGGAATGCGCGAGCTCTCATACCAGATGCTGGCCGGGCTGCGCGAGATCGTCATCGACCCCGTCCGATGCCCGCTCACGTTCGAGGAGTTCAAGCTCAAGGAGTACGACAAGGACAGGGACGGCAACTGGATCGAGGGGATACCCGACGGCAACGACCACAGCATAGACGCGGTGCGATACATGATGATGAAGGACTTCAGGAGGGCTGCATGACGAAGGAAGCGACCTACACTATCCCCGGCCACGTGCGGGGCTATATCGAGAAGCTGGGCTACGAGGTGCCGAGCGACCAGATGGAGCCGTACATCAGGAAGTGGATGGGGCTGTACCGAGCCGAGGGCAGCTTCTGGGACTACAAGGACGACGACGGCACCCGCTCATATGAGATGCACCGCCGCACGATCCGCCCGTTCAAGCGCGTGTGCGTGGAGTGGTCGAGCCTCATCCTGGGGGACAAGACGACCATCGGCACGAGCGAGAAGGCATGCAACGACTACCTTGACGCCCTGCTGCCGCGCATCGGCTTCATCAGCAACGGCCAGGCCCTGATCCAGCGTGCGTTCGCCCTCGGCACGGCCTGCTGGGCAGCGTGGTTCGACAGCCGCACCGGGAAGGTGCAGGTGCGCCGGTACGACGCCCGCATGATCATCCCCCTCACGTGGGATGACGACGGAATCCAGGAGATAGCCCTATGCACGCGCGTCACCGTCAAGGGCAAGGTCTACGACCAGCTGCAGCTCCACCTGCTCGGCGATGATGGATACGTGATCATCAACCTGTACTTCGACGATCGGGGAGAGCAGGTTTCATTCGACGGCGTGATCGACCGGCTAGAGACACATTCGCAGGAGCCGTGGTTCGCCGTCATCAAGCCCGCGCTCGACAACGACCTGGTGGACATGTCGCCCTACGGCGTGAGCGTGTACAAGGACGCCGTAGACGCCCTGAAGTCTGTTGACATGGTGTACGACGCCATGATGACCGAGGTAGACCTGGGAAAGCTGCGCATCTTCCTCTCAGACCAGATGTTCGAGGTGGAAGACGAGAACGGAGAGACGAAACCGGCTATCCCGTTCGGGCGCAGCGACGCGACGATCTACCGCCAGGGCTACTTCGAGTCTGAGGGCGGGAAGCCAATCTATGAGTACGCCCCGGCCCTGCGCTCGGATGCCCAGTCGCACGTGTACCGCATCTCGCTTCAGACCATGGGCGACCTGTGTGGTTTCGGCCTCGATTACTTCGACATCGACTCCTCAGGCGGCCTGCGCACCGCGACAGAGGTGAGCGCCGACAACTCCCAGCTCATGCGGAACCTCCGAAACCATGAGAAGGGCATACAGACGGCTGTCGAGACGATCATCCGCGCAGTCCTGCAGGCGTCCTCGTACGTCGGCGTCGACCTTCCCGAGCCCAAGCAGGTGACCGTGCAGTTCGATGACTCGATCGTCCAGGATACCCCGGCCGAAAAGGCCCAGGACATGGCCGAGGTCGCTGCTGGCCTCATGCAGCGGTGGGAGTACCGCATGAAGTGGTACGGCGAGGACGAGGCCAAGGCCAAGGAGATGGCAGGCGCAGAGGCCATGGATCTGGGGGAGTAGCTTGCTCACCCCGGAGCAGATAGGAGACGCCGGCGAGCTTGTGGCCGGGGTGTACCGGCAGATAGAGGCCGAGCTGGTGGACTACCTGGTAGCCCGCATGGTGGAGGGCGACCTATCTGGCCAGCGCGTCCACACGGCGATCAACCTGCTGGCGCAGTCCATGCCAGATGATCTGCGGCGCATCATAGACGCCCACGCGGGCGAGATAGAGGAGGCCGTGGCGGCTGAGGTGAAGTCGCTTCTAGCATCGTCTGATTCGTTCGACCTTGCGCGCCTGGCGGCCGACGTCGGGGTGGGGGCGATGGCGGGTGCCCTCACGGCGCAGACGCTGGCCGTTACCAAGGCCGTCATGGGCGCCATGCGAGCCGATAGCCTGGCGATGTCAGATGCCGCCCGGGCAAAGTTTCAGCAGTGGTCTACATGGGCCGTCACGCAGGTGGCGACGGGAAACATGAGCAGCGGTCAGGCCCTGCGCAAGGCCGTGCGCGAGCTTGCTGGCGACGGCCTGGCAATCCCGTTCGTGACGTACAAGGGCGACGACGGGCGCGTTACCGTGCGCTGCCACTGCGACGTCGCGGTGCAGCGCCAGATACGCACGCTCATAGCCCAGGGCGCGGCAGAGCTCACCATGCGGCGCATGGACGACCTGGGCGCGGAGTACGTCGAGGTGTCGAGCCACATAGGGTCGCGTCCCTCGCACGCGGAGTGGCAGGGGCGCGTGTACCACCGGGGCGGCGCCGCTGAGGTCGACGGGGAGCGCTATGAGGATTTCGAGTACGGCACGGGGTACGGCGGCAAGTGCGGCCCGTATGCGGCCCTGGGCGACCGCCTGCTGGGCGTCAACTGCCGCCACAGCTTCGCCCCGTGGGTTCCTGGCTCGCCCAGGGCGTACAGCCCCGACCCCAAGCACCCGAGCGGCCTGTCAAACGACGAGGTGTATGCCCTCACGCAGCGCCAGCGCGCACTAGAGCGCCACATCAGGGCCACCAAGCGCGAGGTTGCGGCGCAACAGCGCGTGTATGAGGCCGATCCTACGCCTGAGAACATGGCCGAGCTGACGCGCCTCAGGGCCAAGCTCACCCGCCAGCAGGGCGATATTAGCGACTTCATCAAGGAGTCCAACGCGCGATGCAAGACGGGAACGGCGGTTCTGCGCAGGCAGCCCGACCGCGAGTGGACAGGTGACATGCCGAATGGCCCGCTGAAGCCGGTACGCGACAGCATCGTGGCGTCGTCGGGCCTGTCCGAGCAGATGTGGCTGAGGCAGTTCGACAACGAAGTGCTCACCGCGAAGCTCCCGGACGGAAGCACATTCTCGAAGACTGGAACGCCGATGGGCGTCACGCTCACTCCACAAGAGGCCAAGCAGCTCCACGGAGCCGAGCTGACCCATACCCACACGACGACCATAGGAGGCACGTTCAGTTGGGAAGACATCGATCTTACGGTGGCAACTGCCTCGCCCCGTCACACCGTGAACGCGACCTTGGGGAAGAGGTGGTACAGGCTGTCGCGAACAGCGGAGACCACGAGTGACAGAGCCGCACATTTTGTTAGAGATTTCCATACCAATGAGGCGCTGGTTCGCAACGCAGAAGAAGACAGAATATGGCGGGAAGAATACGAAACAGCGGGCGTTCCCCTAGACGATGCCGGCAGGAGAAAAGCCCTTGCTGTGGTAAAATCAGAGATGCACGGATGGCTGAAGGATCATGCCGTGGAGTATGGTTTCGAGTATACTTTCGGGAAGCTTGGCCAATGACGGAAACTGCGAAATATAGGCTTGACGGAGATTGCGGTCGGCGGTCAGCCGAAGGCCAGGTGTTCCTTTTGCGCCAAGGGCATGGGGTTAATTTTCAAATGAACTCTGATGAGTTCATGCGCGAGCACTTGGACGACGTGGACTACGCGTTCTGGCGAAAGAAGAAGGAAGAATGCGAGCGGGATGAGGCAATGCTCCGTGGCCTCTGACGACCTCCCGGTGATCGTGTACAAGATCCTTGCATACCTATACGAGTGCATGAAGCACGAGCTGCCGCCATCGGTTAGCCAGGCCAAGGAGCTGTGCGAGGCTAACGACACCATGTTCGCGGCGGCGGCAAAGGCCGCGACCGAGAAGGGCTACGCATCGGGCATCGAGTGCAAGCGGTACATCACGGGCGGCTCCGAGGTCGTGTTCAAAGGCGCGAGTGTCACTCTAGACGGCGTAGAGTACCTGCAGGAGAACTCGACCATGAGAAAGGCCGCGAGCGTAGCCGGGAGCGCGTTCCGCGTGGCACTTGACGTTGCCATGCAGGCTCTCATGAGGGCGACAGGGGCGATATAGGCATTGATCATGGCCCATGGAGGCCGTCTAAGACTTTGTGACACCGGGGCTATCATGCCCGCATGAACGAGATAGTCCCATGCATAGGATGCTCTCACTGCGCACGAGGCCACGAGGTAGGCTTCGTGGGCCGCGAGCTCATGGTCTGCACCTGCCGCGGCGACGAGGAGGTCACGGCCTCCGACGGCTGCACGCTCGGCACGCGCGGCCGACCGGCGCCCATCGCCCACGGGTGCGAGGTGACCACGGGCGGCCACGAGGCGGTGTACGGGTACGGCCATGAGTGAGGCCCAGGAGCAGGCCGCCGTCATCACCTACTGCGAGCTTCGCGGAATCCCCGTCTACCACATCCCCAACGAGGGCAAGCGCAGCGTGTACGCCGGGGCAAACCTGAAGCGCCAGGGCCTTCGGGCTGGCGTGCCAGACCTCTGCATCCCGGTGGCGCGCGGGCGCTACCACTCCCTCTACATCGAGATGAAGGCCGACGGTGGCAAGGTCACCCCCAAGCAGGCCGAGTGGATAGCCCTGCTCAGGGGCCAGGGGATGTGCGCCGCCGTGTGCGTCGGGGCCGACAACGCCAAGGCCCTCATAGACCGGTACATGGCCCTCGGATGATCGGGAATCCGGCACTCTGCTACACGCGTTGCACAATCTACCCATCGCCACGCGCCGCGGAAAAAGCGCACCCGAAGCGCGCAGAGAAGCGCGGAAACAAACACTGGGAAGGAATGGGTAGATGGCAGACGAGAAAAGCACCGAGACCGGTACCGAGGAAGAGGCGGCCGAGGGCGGTGCGCAGCAGAAGCCAGAGGATGACGCCGCCGAGGAGGGCGTGGTCGACAAGCACGGCCACCCTGGCATCAGCGAGGGCAAGTACGAGCGCGACATCAAGGAGCGCGACGAGCGGATTGCCGAGCTAGAGGCGCAGATCGCCAAGGCCGCCGAGACGGAGGCCGGGCGAAAGGAGCTTCAGGAGCAGATCGAGGCCCTGAAGGCCGAGAGCGCCGACAAGGAGCTGGCGTACAAGCTCGAGCTGGCCGGCTGCCTCGACGAGAAGGCCGCCAAGGCGCGAATTGGTGACTTCGACGGCGATGTGGCCAAGCTGAAGGAAGGCTGCCCCTACCTGTTCGAGCAGAAGGAGCAGAAGGGCTCCATGGGCCTCAAGCCCGGCGGCGCCCCGAAGCTGACGCGCGAGCAGATCCGCAAGATCAAGGACGCTGACAAGCGCCGCAAGGCCATCGCGGACAACCTCGATATGTACGAATAGGAGCATTGAATGGCAGAGATGATCAAGGCGGCCGACCTGGCGAAGGTGTCCGCAATCGACTTCGTTGAGAGCTTCCACGAGGACATCCGCGTCCTGCAGGAGGTGCTGGGCATCACCCGCAAGGTCGAGAAGGTTCCCGGCCAGGTCATCAAGACCTACAAGGTCGTAGGCACCCTCGAGGACGGGGCCGTGGCCGAGGGCGAGGACATCCCTCTGTCCCACTACAAGACCGAGGTGGCCGGCGTCTTCGAGCTGACGCTTGAGAAGTACCGCAAGCAGACCACCCTCGAGGCGATCAACGACAAGGGCTACAAGCAGGCCGTCGTTGACACCGACACGAAGATGCGCCGCCAGGTTCAGGCTCGCATCCGTGGGAAGTTCTTCAACTTTATCAAGACCGGCACCGGAACTGCATCCGGCAAGGGCCTGAAGGGCGCTCTGGCCCAGACGCGCGCCGAGCTGACGGTGCTGTTCGAGGACTACGGCGTGGGCGACTCCGACCTGATCTACATGGTCAACCCCTATGACATCGCCGACCACCTCGAGGACACCGAGCTGACGACGCAGGAAGTCTTCGGCATGCGCTACATCGAGAAGTTCCTGAACCTGTACGACGTTCTTGAGTTCAGCGGCGTTCCCCAGGGCAAGGTCATTGCCACTGCCAAGGACAACCTCATCCTGTACTACACCAACCCGGCGAACTCCGAGGTCGGCAAGGCGTTCGACTTCATCACCGACGAGACGGGCCTGATCGGCATCCACCACGACACCACGTACCGCAACCTCACCACCGACACGGTGGTCGTGTGCGGCCTTGAGTTCTACGCGGAGCTGATCGACCGCGTGGTCGTCGGCACCATCGCGAGCGATGGGGCCGCAGCGGCCGCCCTGGCCGACTTCGGCGTCCCGGTTGGCCCGGGCTACCCCGAGGACAAGGCGCTGGACGACATGACCATCGGAGAGCTCAAGGCCTACGCCGAGTGGAACGGCATCGACATCAAGGGCCTGACCAAGAAGCAGGACATCCTCGACGCGATCCTGCGCGCCGATGACGAGCCTGCGGAGGGCGAGCCTGCCGACGAGGCCGCCGAGGGCCAGGAGGCCTAGACGTGGAGGCGCCCGGCTACGACTTCTACGCCAACGAGTACGGCGGCGTCCTGATCGCCGAGGAAGACTGGCGCACGTACGCCGGGCCTGCCATGGCCTACCTCGCCCGCCTCACGGCAACGTGCCGCGTGACGCCCTACGCGCCCGATGGGCGTGAGCGGGCCGTATGCGCGGCCGCAGAGGCCCTTCACGGGCTGTCTGAGGCCGAGGGGCGGGCGGCGGTAAGGTCGGCCAGCATCGGCTCCGTCAGCACGTCATATGACGCCACGCGGGGCGGTGCGGTCGACCTGACGCCCAAGGGCAAGGCGGCCGCGCTGCTGCGGGCCGTGAGCCTCTACGTCCACGTGTTTGCGGGCGTGCGATGATCGGCGCTCCCAACCCGCTCATATACGACCTATGCGACGACACGGTGACCGTGTACCGCCGCGAGGCTGACGGCACCGTCAGCCGGGTCGTGCATCCCAGGGCGTTCCTCGATTACACGCAGGTTCGCACCGTGGGCAAGACCGGCAGCACCGACGCGTCCACCTTCCTCTTGGTGATACCTGGGGACGCAGACGTTCGGAAGGGAGACAAGGTGCTGCTGGGCGAGGGGCCTGAGATCGACGGGGCGGCGGGGTGGAACTCGCTCATCCCGGCCAAGGTTGACGGCCTGGTCGTGGTTGGGAGCGTCGACAAGAAGCGATGGGGCGGCAAGGTAGCCCACACGGAGGCCGGTGATTAGGCGTGAGGGTGCGCGTCAATGTTGACATGAGGCCCGTTTACAAGGTCATGGAGGATCTGGGCGTGACGGAGCACGGGAAGGTGCAGCAGTACCTCACCGAGCGCGTGCTGTTCCGGATGCGCCGGTACATGCCCTGGCTCACCGGCCTCACGGCCAGCAGCCTCACGTCCGCCACATCCCCCACGACCATCGAGGTCAACGCCCCCTATGCCCGGTACCTGTACAACGGAAAGGCGCCGAGCGGCAGGGATCTCAACTACACGAAGACGCCCAACGCCCTGGCCGGCCCGCACTGGGACAGGACGCTGGCGCAGAACGAGGGGGCGGCCATAGCCCGCGAGGTCGAGGAATACGCCAGGAGCCTCCGATGAGCGACGCGCTTGAGGCGATGAGGGAGTTCGTCCGGGCCTACCCCGGAGCGGACATCCTTTCTGAGCTGGCAATCGACTACACGGACAGCATCCCAAACTGCGGGGGGCTGTTCCCGTCCGGCCTAGTCGAGGTAGCCCGCAGGCGCGACATCCTGGGCAACGCCTCCGTCGACTGCCAGTACAACTTCGCTTTGTACGCGGCCATGGAGAAGGCCCCTGGTGAGGACGAGGCGGCCACCTACAACGCATCGTGGCTGATGGGGTTCCAGGAGTGGGTGCAGGCGCAGTCCATGACGGGCCAGGCCCCCTCATTCGGGGACGATCCGCGCAACGAGAGCATAACGGCGCAGAACGGCGCCCTGTACTCGGCCGAGGACGGGGGGACGGCCCTCTACGTCATACAGATATCAGCCAAGTTCACCAAGAACTACGGAAGGAAGCAGAATGGCTAACGACACCACGTTCACCACGACGCCGGGGCAGACCATCGCCCGCGAGCAGCTTATCGCGTACCTGAACACGGCCACGGCGGCCGCCCCCGTGTGGGGCGCTCTTGGAACCCGCGTAGAGGATTCCAACATGGACTACGATTGGAGCGACGAGAGCAAGCAGGACGTCCTCGGCAACGTCCACTCCACCATGAAGAAGCCCATCATCACCCAGAGCTTCGACCCCTGCAACCTCGACTCCGGCGACAGCGCCATCTCGAAGGTATGGAAGCTGGGAGTGCATGACCAGGACGCCCAGGCCCTCTGCAGCATGGATCTGCTGATCGTCCACCTCTACGCCGGCTCCACCGCCGCGCCCTTCGCCGAGCGCTACCCGTCCTCCATGGTCAAGCCCACGGGCCTTGGCGGCGAGGGCGGCGGCTCCATCGAGATGCCTATCGACATCACCTACGGCGGCAAGCGCGAGACCGGCACGGCCAACATCGCCGCCGACGGCAAGGTCACGTTCACGCCCGACGGCGCGGCGCCCGCCAAGGTCAACTAGCGGGGGGAGGAGGAGAAATGGCGAAGAAGCTCTCTTTTGACACCGGCGTAGCCGAGTACGACATCAACGGCAAGGTGAAGGTGCGCTTCAACCCCACCGACAGCGGGTTCGTCGAGCGCCTGTACAAGCTGTTCAGTGACCTCGAGGCGAAGCAGGGCGAGTTCCAGGAGCGCATTGACGAGATCGGCGAAGACGGCGAGGCCATGTTCGCATACGCCGCAGAGCGTGATGCGGAGATGCGCGCGATGATCGACGGCCTGCTCGGTGACGGCGTGGCAGCCGCGCTGTTCCCCGGAATGAACTGCTACGCCCTGGCCGACGGACTCCCGGTGTGGGTGAACCTCATGTTCGCCCTTGCCGAGGAGGTGGAGAAGGCGTACGAGGACGAGCAGGGCCGCAGCGACCCGCGCATACGCGGCTACAACAAGAAGTACGAGGCCATGCGCGCGAAGTACAAGCGGGTGAAGTAGCCGGTGTTCTACGACCTCCCTACATCGGTTGAGATAGGCGGCGCCACGTGGCCCATCCGCAGCGACTTCCGCGCCGCCATCGACATGATCCAGATCATGGCCGACCCGGAGATCGACGACCGTGAGCGCACCCTGCTCCTGCTCGAGGTGTTCATCGACGAGTGGGAGGAGGAGCGCGAGGACGGCGAGGTCGTGTCCCACGGCTGGTGGGAGATCAGCACGTCCGACTACCAGGAGGCCGTCGAGAGGGCCTTCTGGTTCGTCGGTGGCGGCAAGGAGGGCGGCGGCGGGCGCAAGCCGAAGCTGATGGACTGGGAGCAGGACTTCCAGCTCATAGTCTCCCCCGTGAACCACGTGCTGGGCTTCGAGTGCCGTGAGGCCGAGTACCTGCATTGGTGGACGTTCCTCGGCGCCTACTACGACATAGGCGACTGCCTGTTCGCGCAGGTGGTCGGCATACGCAAGAAGAAGGCCAAGGGCGTGAAGCTCGACAAGTCAGACCAGGCGTTCGCGAGGGAGAACGCCGACCTGGTGAACCTGAAGGTGAAGGCCACCGCCACGGAGGAGGCGGTGTTCGATGAGTGGATTAGGGCCTAGCGATGGCTGAAGACGGAAGCATAACGTTCTCCACCGCGCTCGACAACGAGCAGCTTGAGCGTGAGCTGAAGCGTGCCGAGCGCGAGGTGAAGGAACTAGAGGACAAGGTGTCCAAGTGGAACGGCAACAAGTCGGCCATCGAGCAGCAGATGGAGAGCGCGGAGCGCGCCATCGAGGCCACGAAGGCCGAGATAGCCAGCCTCACTGCCAAGATGGAGGCGGTGCCGGAGAACATCGGAGACCCTGACGCATACCTGCGGAGCCAGCAGCAGGTGAAGAAGTACGAGGCGATGATCGCAGACGCCAACGGTCACCTAGAAGGTCAGGTCGCCGACATCGACAAGCTGAACAACAAGTGGCAGGAGGCCGACGGCAAGGTCTCGCAGTACGGCGGTCAGCTCAACACGGCGAAGGCGCGCCAGAAGGAGCTTGGGACGGAGTACGCCGCGTCGATGGGCAGGGCTGGCGCCGCGACGGGCAAGGGGCTTGCGGCCATGGGGGCCAAGTGGGACGCCTTCGCCGCGAAGGTTCAGGCGCACATCAAGAAGCTGTTCGTGTTCTCCTTAGTCCTGGGCGCGCTGTCGAAGATGAAGGACTACCTGTCCGAGGCTGTCAAGGAATCAGACCAGTTCTCTGCCAGCTTCGCCAACCTGAAGGCCACGCTCGCCGGGTTCGCGGCTCCCATCGTCAGCCTGGTGACCAGCGTCCTTACGGGCCTCATCAACGTCGTGACGTCGATGCTGATGTCACTTGCGCGCCTGATCGACATGGTTTTCCGCACCGATATAGCCGGATCCATCAAGGCGGCGAAGGACGCCGCTAAGGCGGCCGAGCGGGAGGCAAAGGCAAAGAAGAAGACGGCGAAGGCCGCCAAGGAGGCCACCAAGCAGATCATGGCGTTCGACGAGATCAACGCCATGGCCGCCGACCGCAGCGCCGATACTGACACGGGCATAGGTGACGGGGGCGGCGCCCTCGACTGGGACGCCCTGGGCGCGGGCAAGATCGACGAGGCCCTGGCGCAGATCATGCTCATCCTCGGTGCGGCCCTGCTTGCCGTTGGCGCCATCCTCGCGTTCTCGGGCATCAACATCCCGCTGGGCATCACGCTCATGGCCATAGGCGCGCTCATGATCTACACGGCGGCGTCAGAGCAGTGGGATAACCTGCCAGCAGAGGTTCAGCAGGCTATAACGGCCGTGATGCTCGTCGTGGGATCGGCGCTACTCGTCCTTGGCTGCATCTTGGCGTTCGCGGTTCCCGGTGCCCAGGCGCTCGGCATCGGGATGATGGCGGCAGGGGCCGCCCTCCTGTGGTCTGCCGTCGGCATCAACTGGGACAGCATGGACGCCGAGATGAAGGGCGTCGTGTCGGGGCTCATGGGCCTGCTGAGCGCGGCCCTCCTCGTCGTCGGTGCCATCCTCTGCTTCTCCGGAGGGGGAACACCGCTCGGAATCGGCCTCATTGCCCTTGGCGCAGCCGGCCTAGCTGCTGATGCGGCCATCAATTGGGACTCTATGCCTGATGAGATCAAGAACGTCGTATCGGTATTGTTTGGGGTGCTGAGCGTCGCCTTCCTTGTCATCGGAGCGGTTCTCGCCTTCTCTGGGCCAGCTATGGCCCCGGTAGGCGTCGGACTGATGCTCATAGGGGCTGGGCTTCTTGTGGCGAACGCGGCCCTGAACTGGGATCGTATGCCGCAGGAGGTAAGGAATACCGTCTCAACGATCATGACTATAGTCAGCGGGGCTCTGATAGTCATAGGAATCGTCCTGATCTGCACCGGCGTCGGGATTCCCCTCGGAATCGCCTGCATCCTGGCCGGAATCGGCTCGTTCGTCGCAGCTGTCGCCCTCAACACCGATTGGTTCCTCGGCATCGTGCAGGACATATGGGCGGGGGTCACCTCGTTCTGGAACAGCTACATCGCACCCATCTTCACCTACCAGTGGTGGGCCGACAAGTTCAAGTGCATCGCAAACGGATTGATCCGCGCGGTCAACAACGGGCTCAACGCCTTCGGCGGCTTCATCAACAACGTCACTAGCGGCTTGTCTGGGTTGCTGCGCGGCTTCGGCATCGAGTGGTCGTGGTCGGTGAGGATGCCTCAGCTGCCGTACCTGGCGCAGGGCGCTGTGATCCCGCCTAACCGCAAGTTCGCGGCCGTCCTGGGCGACCAGAAGAGCGGCTACAACCTCGAGGCACCCGAGGGGCTGATCCGCCAGATCGTCCGTGAGGAGGCGGGCATGGGCGGCCAGGACATGGTGAACGCGGTGCAGCAGGGCATGGCGCTCGCATTGATGCAGATGCTTCCGATCCTCAAGGAAGACCAGGGCGGCGATGTTGTCTTGTCCCTGAACATAGACGGGGTGCAGTTGGCGGTTGCCAGCGAGAAGGGCCGGGCTACCGCCGTGCGGCGCGGGATGCTGAAGCCCGAGATCGTGTTCTAAGGGGGGCTAGTGGCGAGCAGTCTTGAAGTGGGAACGAAGCTGAGTGACCTGCGTGAGGTGCCGGTCGAGCCCGACACGATCAACTGGGGCCTGAACGACATATCGTCCTCTGACGCGGGGCGCACCCAGGACGCCAACTGCACCATGTACAAGCACCGCATAGCGCAGAAGCGCAAGCTGTCCCTGTCGTGGCTCAACCCCACGCTCGAGCAGACGTCGACTATCCTCAAGATGTTCAACCCCGAGTACATCTTCGTTCGCTTCGTCGACCCATACGAGGGGCACTCCGTGACGCGTGAGTTCTACACGGGCGACAAGGCGTCGCCGTTCAAGAGCATAACGCTCAACGATCCGGCGAGAACCGTCCTGACCTCGCTCTCGTTCGACATAGTGGAGCGGTAGATGATCAACGTATCGTATGAGTTCAAGGCAGCGGCGATTGACGAGCCGAAGTACCTCTCGAAGGCAGAGCTGGTGCTTGCCTCGGGCAAGCGCGTCAACCTGACCGGCGACGACTTCCTTGGCGAGTTCCAGTTCGACCACTCGACGTCGGCGCAGGGGACGTTCGAGGTCGGGGCGGCCGTGACCGGCAGCTTCCGCTGCTCCCTCAACAACATAGACCAGAGGTTCGAGAAGTACGACTTCACCGGCTCACGTCTCATCGTCCAGCTCGGCCTGCTCCTACCCTCAGGGGTGGAGGAGTGGATTCGCAAGGGCACCTACTGGGTCGAGCAGCCCGACAGCTACAGCGGGCGCATAGACCTGTCATGCGTCGACTCGATGATTAAGTTCGATCGCCCCTACGATGACGTCACGACCCGGTACCCGGCCACCGCGTCAACTGTGGTGCGCGACGTGTGCAGCAAGTGCGGCGTCCCCCTGGCGTACTCTAACTTCGCCAACAGCAATGTCGTGTTCAAGGTGCGCCCCGAGGGCTGCACGTGCCATGACGTGATCTCCTGGGCCGCCCAGGCAACGGGTAACTACGCGCGCATAACCAACGAGGATCGTCTTGAGCTGGCGTGGTACGACCCCTCGGCGTTCGAGGACGAGGATTGGCTTGACGGCGAGGAGTTCGACGACGGCTCGCCCTACCAGTCTGGCAGCAAGGCTGACGGCGGGAACTTCATCGACTACACGTCCGGTTACGTGTGCGACGGTGGAACCTTTGAGAACGGGAACATCGTCAACCTATATGCCTACAGCAGCGCGCAGGTTATGACCGATGACGTAGTGGTCACCGGCGTGCGCGTCACCGCCTCGGATGAGGCCAAGGCCGACGGATCGGCGGGCGAGAAGGGCGAGACGGCGCTGTCCGGCTCCGAGGGCTACGTCATCGAGATAGAGGGGAACCCGCTCATAGCCTACGGTGAGGCGTCAGCTGCGGCACGCCGCATAGCGGCCCGCGTGGTGGGCCTGGTGTTTCGGCCTTTCGACGTGTCGAGCATCGGCGACCCGAGCGTCGAGCCGGGAGACCCCTGCGTCATAACCGACCGGCTGCAGAACACCCATCGGTCGTACCTTACATCGGTGGGGTTCAAGGTCGGCTCCTTTGCGGCCTACAGGTGCAGCGCCGAGGCCCCGCTGCGCAACTCCGCCTCCTACGGCAGCGCGGCGACGCGGGTGATCAAGGGCCTTCAGTCTGCGATAAAGGCCGAGCAGACCGAGCGCGAGGCGGCTATCCAGCGTCTGAACGACGACCTTGAGAACTCATCCGGCATCTACACGACCAGCGAGCGCGATTCTGGCGGGGCGGTCACCTGGTACATCCACGACAAGCCAGCGAAGGCCGACAGCAAGTTCGTGTGGAAGGTCAACGCGGCCGGGATGGGGATCAGCGTCGACGGGGGCAAGAGCTACGCCTACGGCCTCGACAAGTGGGGCAACGCGATCCTCAACTCGATCTACGCCATCGGCATCAACGCCGACTACATAGACGCCGGCGCGCTGCGCGTGAAGAAGAACGGCAAGACCGTGTTCTGCGCGGACGCCGGGACAGGGGACTTCTGGTGGGACACGGCGTACAGCAAGCTCAGCAATGACGGGAAGCTCACCGTGGCGAGCGGCAAGATCGGCGGCTTCACGCTTGAGAAGGACGCCATGTACTCGAACGGAAAGTCCGGGATCGACACGCTTGTCAAGGGCGTCTACATGGGGCCGGATGGGCTGTCAACGTCAGGAACTCCCAATGGCTATAGGTACATGTCGTGGGTAACCGTCAAGAACGGCGAGATCAAGGGCGGGTGCTATGACACGTCTGACAAGAAGAACCATGACTCCGGGTGCATAAGGTTCGACTCGGGGAATTTCAAGTACGGCACCTCGTCAAACATAGAGATAGGCGGCAGGGAGAACATCTCGCTCTGCTCCCCTTACCTCATCGTCAGTACGGCGAATCCCTACAACGCCTGGTCAACTGGGAAAACCGGCGTTGGGTTCACCGGAAGCCAGTTCGTAGGTACGGGCCTAAGGCAGAACGGGAACCTCATAACCATAGTCGGCAGGTACATGCATTTCGTCAACGGTATTTTCGTCGGTGCCGATACGTACCAATAGGAGGCTGATAGTGCTAATTAGCAACAAGCGCATGTCTGAGATGATCGACCAGCTAGCCCCGGTTCTAGAGAACAGAGACATCGTCGGATACGCGGCCGCACGCAACACGCGCGTCCTCCGCTCTGAGTGCGCAGAGTTCCTTGACATGCAAAAGCGCCTGATCATCGAGCTTGGCGAGCCTGTCCTGGACGACGATGGCAACCCTACGGGGGAGATCGAGCTAGCGTTAGACTCGCCGAGATTTGCCGAATTCTCAGAGCTTATCGGGAAGTTGGCGGACGTAGAGCATGAGGTGGAGTTGTTCACGCTCCCCATCGAAGAGGCCATCGGAAAGCTGACGGGTACGCAGTTACTCGCGCTCGACTGGATGTTTGAGGAGTAGAGATGGCAATTCAGCACAGACGCGGAGTCTACACGAGATTTGACCCCAAGCGCCTGGTGGCAGGGGAGTGGGCCATAGTCCTGTCGGGAGATCCCATCGCCTCCGACGGCATGGCCGCCTATATCTGCTTCGCCAGCGGTACGGTCAAGCGCGTGGCGACCTACGAGGACATGGCGGACTTCTTCGCCCAGATCAAGGACGACGCGGTGGCCTACGTCTACGACGTGTCCACGGCTGACGCTAGGGCCGAGTACGAGCGCCTGCGCGACCTCATGGGGGATCAGGAGGCGGCGCGCGTGCTGGCCGAGGAGGGCCGCGTCTCAGCGGAGGAGCTGCGCGTCACCGCCGAGGAGGCCCGCGCCATCGCCGAGGCCGCGAGGGCCGCGTCCGAGGAGGGGAGAGACCTCGTCATCAAGGATTTCGAGCAGAAGGTTGCCGACGGCTTCTTCGACGGCGCCACCTTCCGCCCGGCGATCGACGAGCTGGGCAACCTCTCGTGGAGCAACGACAAGGGCCTCGAGAACCCGGCGACCGTGAACATCAAGGGGGAGAAGGGCAACGACGGCGTAGTGACAGAGCTGTCTGCCGGGATGTACGCCCTGCAAGTGGAGCCTGACGGGCACCTGTGGCTCGTCTACGGGGACGGCGCGAGCCTCCCCGACCTGAGCATAAGCGACGACGGCCACCTGTGGCTGGGATTGGAGGGCTAGGATGCCTAGGATCGACCTCGGGCGAGTGGTTGGGCGCGATGGCGGGTTCGGCCCCGTCCACGCCAACTACGTCAACAACGGCGGCGAGCCGAACGTGAGCGTGAGCATGGCGGGGGAGGACGACGCCAAGGAGTTCAGCTTCAACTTCGAAAACTTGGTGAACGACCCCATCACCTCGTCGGAGATCGAGAGCGTCGCCAACGGCCTCGACGTCGCCGACTCGTCCAGCACCCTCACGCTCACCGGCCTCAAGAAGCTGTGGACGATGATCAAGGCGAAGTTCGCAGCCATCAAGCACGGCCACAGCGGGTCGGACATCACCGACGGAACACTCTCGCGGGCCAAGATCGACCCCGCATTTGAGGGCGACATCGCCGATTTGGAGGCCGCCTGGGAATCGGTAGGCCAGGCGAGGCGTCTTACAAATATCGGATGCACGCAGTACAACGCTTGGATTGAGGTCACCGGGACGACCGGCGAAAAGAGGATGCTCGTCTTTAACGACAAGGAGATCAGTGTGCAGAA
>JAAWAY010000152.1 GCA_022792415.1 Eggerthellaceae bacterium
AAGATGTTGTCCACGTAGAAGCAGTGGCGCGGCAGCTCCAGGCCCATGTCGCGCAGAAGCTCGGTGCGGTAGATGACCGAGTGCATGAGCAGGTACTGGCTCGGCCCGAACCGCCCCACGTCCTCCCAGCCGAACTCGCGGCCCTCGGGGAACACGTTCTTGTAGTGCATGACCGTGCGCGCGCCCTCGTGCACCTTCTCGTACACGTAGTTGGCGATGACGAGGTCGGTGGGGTCCTTGAGCTCCATCTGCAGGCGCAGGTAGCGCATGATGGGCTCCATGGCGTGGGCGTCGAGCCAGTCGTCGGAGTCGACCACCTTGAAGTAGCGGCCCGTGGCCGCGGCCAGCCCGGCGTTGACGGCGGCGCCGTGGCCGCCGTTCTCCTGGTGGACGGCGCGCACGACGCCCGGGCAGCGCTCCTGCCACGCGTCGGCCTTGGCGGGCGTGTCGTCCTTGGTGGAGCCGTCATCCACGATGACGACCTCCACGTCGTCGCCGAGCACGATGAGCGACTCGATGCACTTGTCCATGTACTCGGCCGAGTTGTAGCAGGGGACGGCGAAGGTGATGGTCTTCATGGCGCGCTACTCCGCCTTTCCGTCCGCGCCCTGCGCGGCCTCGGCGATGAGGCGGTCGGACAGCTTGAGCGCGAGCGCGATGATCATGTCCATGTTGTAGTAGCGGTACTCCGCCAGCCGGCCCAGCGGGTGGAAGTTGGGCAGCGACTCGGTGAGGCGGCGGTAGCGCTCGTAGTGGGCGTTGTTCTCGGCGTTGATGATGGCGTAGTAGGGCGTCTGGCGCGTCGGGTCCTCGTAGGCGCGCGAGTACTCCTTCATGATGGTGGTCTTGTCGGACTTCTGGCACGTGAGGTGCTTGAACTCCGTGACGCGCGTGTAGTCCTCGGTCACCGTGCAATTGACGGTGCCGCAGGGCAGCTTGTACTCCTGGTCGTAGGTCTCGTACACGAAGTCCAGGCTGCGGTAGGGCAGGCGCCCGAAGCGAGCCAGGAACAGCTCGTCGAGCGGGCCGGTGTAGACGATGGGCCCGTCGAAGCGCTGGCCGTGCAGCCTGATGGCGGACAGCGGCGCGTCCTCGGAGTCGTCCTGGAACTCCAGGTCGAACACCGACTCAGCCTCGGTGTTGAGGCACACCTCGATGCCGGGGAAGTCGAGCATCGTCTCGAACAGGGCCGTGTAGCCGTCCTGCGGCATGCCCTGGTAGGTGTCCTGGAAGTAGCGGTCGTCGCGCGAGATGAACACGGGCACGCGCGCCGTCACCGAGGGGTCGACCTCCTCGGGCGTGAGGCCCCACTGCTTCTGCGTGTAGTACAGGAACACGTTCTCGTACACGAAGTCGGCGATCTCGGCCAGCTCGGGGTCGTCCTGCTCGCGCAGCTCGTTGATGGTGACCTTGCGCTCGTCGCCGAACGTGTCGATGAGCTTCTGGATGAGGTGCGCGGCCTTCTCCTCGCCGAACGCGATCTCCATGGAGTTCTTGTTGAACGGCACGGGCATGTAGGTGCCGTACCAGTCGGCCAGCACGTGATGCTGGTAGCCGATCCACCCCGTGAACGTGCGCAGGTAGTTGAACACGCGCTGGTTGTTGGTGTGGAAGATGTGCGGGCCGTAGCGGTGCACGAGGATGCCGGCCTCGTCCTTCTCGTCGTACATGTTGCCGCCGATGTGGGGGCGCTTCTCGATGATGAGCACGCGCATGCCGGCGCGCTCGGCCAGCTGGCGGGCCGTCACGGCGCCGGCGAACCCGCTGCCCACCACCACGGCGTCGAAGTCGCTGATGTCGATGTCCTTGAAGTCGGAGTACTGCACTCCCATGGCGTCTGGGTCCTCTCTCGTGGACGCCCCGCGCGAGGCGGGCGTCATGCAATTGCAGGGCAAACTCCCGCCATTTTACCGGTTGCGCGAACAAGTGGCCGAAAATCCCAGGCAAACCCTACAACTGGCGCCGGGATGCCCTGGCAAGGCCGGCCTCACGCCCCGGCGCCGACCAGATGGCGCGCCCGCCGGGGCGCGGGCAGCCGCGCGCCGGGCACGCGCTAGACTGGCGCCGTAGCCACCACCGGGCCGCGCGGGCGGCCCCACGCAGAGAGGACACGCCATGACGTTTCTGGAATCCGTGATCGAGCGCGCCAAGGCCGACCGCCAGGTCATCGTGCTGCCCGAGGGCGACGACGTGCGCACGCTCGAGGCCGCGCAGGAGATCCTCGCCCGCGACGTGGCCGACCTCATCATCCTGGGCGACGAGCAGGCCATCGCCGCATCGGGCTTCGACCTGGCCGGCGCCACCGTCATCGACCCGCGCACGTCTGACCTGCGCGAGCCGCTGGCCGCCGAGCTGTGCGAGCTGCGCCGCGCCAAGGGCATGACCGAGGAGCAGGCCCTCGCGCTCATGGACGACGTGCTGTACTTCGGCGTCATGATGGTCAAGACCGGCCGCGCCGACGGCATGGTGGCCGGCGCCTGCCACGCCACCGGCGACGTGCTGCGCCCCTGCCTGCAGATCCTCAAGACGGCGCCGGGCGTCAAGCTGGTCAGCTCGTTCTTCGTCATGGTGGTGCCCGACTGCGACCTGGGCCAGCAGGGCACGTTCATCTTCTCGGACTGCGGCCTGGAGGTGCAGCCCGACGCCGAGCGCCTGGCGCACATCGCCGTCAACTCAGCGGAGAGCTGGCGCACGCTCATCGGCACCGAGCCGGCCGTGGCGCTGCTGTCGCACTCGTCCTACGGCTCGGCCAGAAACGACGACGCGTCCAAGGCCGTGGAGGCCACGCGCATCGCCCGCGAGCTGGCGCCCGACCTGGCGCTCGACGGCGAGCTGCAACTCGACGCCGCCATCGTGCCCGAGGTGGGCGCGTCCAAGGCGCCCGACTCCCCCGTCGCCGGGCGCGCCAACGTGCTGGTGTTCCCCGACCTGGACGCCGGCAACATCGGCTACAAGCTGGTGCAGCGCCTGGCCAAGGCCGAGGCCTACGGTCCCATCACCCAGGGCATCGCCGCGCCGGTGAACGACCTGTCCCGCGGCTGCTCGGCGGCCGACATCGTGGGCGTCATCGCCATCACCTGCGTCCAGGCCCAGGCCCGCAAGGGCGCCTAGCGGGCGCACATCGGTCGAACAGGGAGGGAGGCCCGGCGTGGCGGGCCTCCCCGAGGCTGACGGGGACCCGGTGAGAGCCGGGTCCTTTTTTACGCCACGCTACCCGCGCAGGAGGCGGCGGCGCGCCATCAGGGCCGCCCCGTGTCCGACGGGCGACAGAGCCTAATCAGACCCTATCCCTGGCCATCGCATCGTGATTAGGCACCATGCCGGAGCCTCGATGGGGGCGCAATGTGCCCGCGAAGGCGATTCACATCCAAAAAGGCGAGTTCTCCGAGGTTTGAGGGCGCCAAATCAGTGTTCCTCCCCCTCACGAGCCTGTTGGAGACAGCACGACCTGGGCAAACGCCAGCCCGCGCAGCCCGCGACCCTCGAGACGGGCGGAAACAGCCTCGGAGAACTCGCCTTTTTGCCTGCGAACGGGAAAGGAGGGGCGCACGACTTGCCGCGCACCGGCGCATCAAAAAAACGCGCGTGCCCCGCGAAGGGCACGCGCGTTGCGAATCATGATGCGCGATGGGGAGTCGCTACAGCATCTCCGTGTGGATGTCCACGCCGGTGGCCTCGGCCATCTGGCGCTCCTGCAGGATGTAGAACGTGTCGCGCGCGATCATGTACTCCTCGTTGGTGGGGATGACGATGATGCGCACGAGCGAGTCGTCGGTGGAGATCTCGCGCTCGAAGCCGCGGGCCTTGTTCTTCTCCAGGTCGATCTCGATGCCGAGCGGCTGCAGGCCGGCGAAGATCATGCGGCGCATCTTGTCGCAGTTCTCGCCCACGCCCGCCGTCAGCACGATGGCATCCACGCCGCCCATGACGGCGATGTACTGGCCGATGAACTTCTTGGCAGAGTTGGAGTACATGTCGTAGGCCAACTGGGCGCGCTCGTCGCCCTCCTCCGAGGCGGCGCGCACGCTGCGCAGGTCGTTGGAGATGCCGGAGATGCCCAGAAGGCCGCTCTTCTTGT
>JAAWAY010000153.1 GCA_022792415.1 Eggerthellaceae bacterium
AGGACCCCGCCAACCTGCCCTGGGGCGAGCTGGGCGTGGACGTCGTCGTGGAGTCCACCGGCTTCTTCACCGACGCCAACAAGGCCCGCGCCCACATCGACGCCGGCGCCAAGAAGGTCATCATCTCGGCGCCCGCCAACAACGAGGACATCACCATCGTCATGGGCGTCAACGACGACCAGTACGACCCCGAGAAGCACAACATCATCTCCAACGCGTCGTGCACGACCAACTGCCTGGCGCCCTTCGCCAAGGTGCTGCTGGACACGTTCGGCATCAAGCGCGGCTACATGACCACCATCCACGCCTACACCAACGACCAGAAGATCCTCGACCTGCCCCACAAGGACCTGCGTCGCGCCCGCGCGGCCGCCATGTCGATGATCCCCACCACCACCGGCGCCGCCCGCGCCGTGTCGCTGGTGCTGCCCGAGCTCAAGGGCAAGCTGGACGGCTTCGCCACGCGCGTCCCCACGCCCGACGGCTCCATGGTCGACCTCACGGTGGAGCTTGAGAAGCCGGCCACCAAGGAGGAGATCAACGCGGCCATGAAGGCGGCGGCCGAGGGTCCGCTCAAGGGCATCCTCGACTACACCGAGGATCCCATCGTCTCCATCGACATCGTCGACAACCCGGCCAGCTCCATCTTCGACTCCGGCCTGACCATGGTGCTCGGCGGCGAGGGCGACTTCGTCAAGTGCGTGTCGTGGTATGACAACGAGTGGGGCTACTCCAACCGCGTGAAGGACCTGGTGAAGATCCTGCTCCCGTAAGCACGTCGAACCGACCGGAAAGCGGCCCGCCCCTGGGCCGCTTTCCTCATATATAGAGGGACGAGAAAGGAACGTAGAGTGGCTGACATCCCCACCATCGACTCACTGGACGCGCGCGGCAAGCGCGTCCTCGTGCGCGTTGACTTCAACGTGCCCCTGGCCGACGGCGCCGTGGCCGACGACACGCGCATCCGCGCGGCGCTGCCCACCATCCAGAAGCTCGTGGGCGACGGCGCCCGCGTCGTGCTCATGAGCCACCTGGGCCGCCCGTCCGGCGAGGGCTACGAGGAGGCGTACTCGCTGGCCCCGGCCGCGGCGCGCCTGGCGAAGCTGCTCGGCCGCGACGTGGCCTTCGCCTCCGACACCGTGGGCCCCGACGCCCAGGCCAAGGTGGCGGCGCTGGGCGACGGCGACGTCGTGGTGCTGGAGAACCTGCGCTTCGACACGCGCGAGAAGAAGAACGACCCCGGCTTCAGCCAGGAGCTGGCCGCGCTCGGCGACGCCTACGTCAACGACGCCTTCGGCACCGCGCACCGCGCCCACGCCTCCACGGCGGGCGTGGCGGCGCTGCTGCCCGCCTACGCCGGCTACCTCATGGACCGCGAGGTGTCCACGCTCACCGGCATGCTCGACCAGCCCAAGCGCCCCTTCGTCGCCATCCTGGGCGGCTCGAAGGTGTCCGACAAGATCAAGGTCATCGACGCGCTCATGGACAAGGCCGACGTGCTCATCATCGGCGGCGGCATGTGCTTCACGTTCCTGCTGGCCCAGGGGGCGTCGGTGGGCGCCTCGCTCAAGGAGGACGACTGGGTGGAGCGCGCGGCCGAGATGATGGCCAAGGCCAAGGAGCGCGGCGTGCGCCTCATGCTGCCCGTCGACGTGGTGGCGGCCGACCGGTTCGCCGAGGATGCCAGCACCGTTACGGTGTCGGCCGACGCCATCCCCGATGATATGATGGGCCTCGACATCGGGCCCGAGACGGCCGCGGCCTACGCCGACGCCATCGCCGGCGCCGCGTCCGTGTTCTGGAACGGCCCCATGGGCGTCTTCGAGATGGCCCCGTTCGAGGCGGGCACCCGCGCCGTGGCCGAGGCCGTGGCGGCCAACGAGGCGGCCGACACCATCATCGGCGGCGGCGACTCGGTGGCGGCGGTCAACAAGTTCGGCCTGGCCGACGCGATGACCTTCATCTCCACCGGCGGCGGCGCGTCCATGGAGCTCGTCCAGGGCGAGGCACTGCCCGGCGTCGAGGCGCTCAGGCGCTAGCGCCCCTCTCAACCCACGACCAAGGAGGCTGACATGGCCAAGCGCAAGAACCTCATTGCGGGAAACTGGAAGATGAACAACACCATCGGCGAGGCCGTGGTACTCGCCCAGGAGATATCCAACGAGTTCGAGAAGGAGTGGGCCGAGGACGTTGACGTGTGCGTCTGCCCGCCCTTCGTCGACCTGAAGGCCGTGCGCGAGGTGTTCCGGTTCGACCGGCGCCCCATCGCGGTGGGCGCGCAGAACGTGTACTACGAGCCCAAGGGCGCCTTCACCGGCGAGGTGTCCGTGGCCATGCTGGCCGAGATCGGCTGCGAGTACTGCATCGTGGGCCACTCTGAGCGCCGCGAGTACTTCGGCGAGACCAACGAGGCCGTCAACCTGAAGGCCAAGGCGCTCATCGCCGGCCACGTCAAGCCCATCGTGTGCGTGGGCGAGTCGCTGGCCGTGCGTGATGAGGGCATCTACCTCGACTACGTCAACGCCCAGGTGCGCGCCGCCTTCGCGGGCATCGCGCCCGAGGAGGCCGCCGACGCGGTGGTGGCCTACGAGCCCATCTGGGCCATCGGCACCGGCCGCAC
>JAAWAY010000233.1 GCA_022792415.1 Eggerthellaceae bacterium
CATCTACATTCGCCGCTACGGTGGGAACCCTGCGTACTGGACGGCGTGGAGGACGATATAGCAATCGGTAGGCCAGAAGATCGACACCCTTCGGTTCAGTCGAGTGAGCCGGTTTGTTGTGTTCGACGATTCCGGCGGTGGCAGGCCAGCCTTGCAGTTCGTCATGCCAGAGTCCGGAAAGTCCTACCAAGTGATCTTCGACCCGGCCGGGGGGACGATAAAGTTTTACGACGACAGCGCCAAGGCCTATGTGGCGACATTTCGCAAGTCGTAGCAATCGGTAGGCCAGATGCGGATTGTGCAGGTCAACTCGCAGGCCACGAAGGCCACCGTGGGAGCAGGAGCGACCGGCAACCAGGTCATCCAGGTGTTCGCGGAGAGCAGCTGGGGCAAGTACACCCTGGTTACCACGACGTCATCTTTGTTCCTTTTTGATTCGACGACCAACAAGATCGTGTGGAGGCTCGCCCCCGACATCTCGTGACCTTGTGGTGCCGCTTGCTCCGGGGTGCTACAATGCAGGCAGAAGGTGCCCCGCCTGCCGGGCAGCATCTTTCGTTAGATAAGCCGGGTTACTTGTTCAGGGTGTCCCGGCTTTCTCCTTCTTCGGACGCTGTTCGTCATTCCCTCTCCCTCATCAACAGTTCGATGAGTTTGATGGCCAGGCCCAAAAGGGCGCATATCGCAATCACCGTTTGAGTGTCCATGGCATACCTCCTTGTCGGTAGGCTGCCCGGGCATGACGAAGCACCTCTGGGCATTATACGCTGGCGATATTACGCCATGGTGGCAATCGGTAGGCCAGAGCGGGATCGACAAGGCCGTTATATCCCCCGCCGTCAAGGGAATGAGGATGCACTACAACGCGTCAACCGGGTTCGACCTGCAGGCGACGGGGGCAGACGGAACCCGGTTGACGCTGTGCTTTGGGGCGAATCAGCTTGGCGTGTGGGATGCGGAGGCTCAGAAGATGCTTTGGAAAGTGTCGTTCTAGCCTACTGGTTCGATGCCTTCCAGGTCTCCCACACACGCGGGGAGCCGACCCATCTACGAGCATAGACCGGCGCGTTTGGGGCTCCGCCGGCCGAGAACATGACCTGCGTGCAAACGTCATAGCCTGGGTTGTTTATCACGAGGAGGAAGCTGTAGGAGTACTGCGCTGGCGCGTTCTTCATCACGCGTCCGTCGGTGAAATAAAATCCTCCATCTCGCACCAGGTTGAAGTCGTCGACCGTGATGGGCCTGGGGTTGTTCGGGCCGCCGAGATACGTCTGGCCTACCGATTGCTATGCCAGCGACCTCCACACCTGCCACGGGTTCGAGTTGCCGTATCTAACCCTGAATAGCACGTTGCCGCCGTCATCGGTTTTCTGGTGCGTGAACACGGCTTGCAGCACGATGTCGCGATGCGATCTAGCGACGATTATGATGCCGTATGGGTACCCAACTGCGGGCGCGTTAGGCCCCTTGATGTCGTTGGGGTCGTAGTGGTACACGCCCGCCTCGATCAGATTGTTCCAGTCGGTTCCGTCCGCTAGGCGCCCCCTCTCGAATGCCTGGCCTACCGATTGCTATGTGAGCGCGACCTTGCCGACGACTACGCCGTTCTTCTGCACACTGATCTCCTTGTCGTTAAAGACGAGCATCCTCTTTTCGCCGGTCGTCCCGGTGACCTCAATCCAAGCGTTGTACTGCGTGCATCCGATATTTGTAAGACGCCTCGCCTGGCCTACCGATTGCTATATCGTCCTCCACGCCGTCCAGTACGCAGGGTTCCCACCGTAGCGGCGAATGTAGATGGTTGTTCCCTGGAACAGCATCTGGACGACAGCTCCGCCATTCAGCTGCAGCATGGGTGCCCATATGTTGTCTAATGGGGCGTTCTTCCATCCACCCTCGCCGCCGAGGTAGTACATCCCCGACCGAAGGCTTCTCAGGCTGTTCATGTCGCATGGGGTGATCGCCTTCGTGACGCACGCGAACGTACTCTGGCCTACCGATTGCCACCATGGCGTAATATCGCCAGCGTATAATGCCCAGAGGTGCTTCGTCATGCCCGGGCAGCCTACCGACAAGGAGGTATGCCATGGACACTCAAAC
>JAAWAY010000154.1 GCA_022792415.1 Eggerthellaceae bacterium
CTTCTGCTCATCCTGTTCATCGCGCCGCTGCACTTCAACGAGTCGCGCCACGCCGACTCCGGCGAGCTGTGGCGCAACCGGCGGGGCATCGCGTCTCTGGCCGTGGGCCTGGTAATTGCCATCATGCTGTGCGTGGGCGGAACGCTGCACGCGCTGCTGCCGGCCGTGCCGCTGGCTGCGGCGCTGGCGTTCGGCGCGGCCATGGGATCCACCGACGCGGTGGCCGTCACGGCCCTGTCGAAGGACTTCCGCTTCGGGCGGCGCCACGCGACCCTGCTGGAGGGCGAGGCGTTCTTCAACGACGTCACGGGCACGGTGGCGTTCCAGTGCGCCATCGGCGTGGTGGCCTCGGGCGCGTTCTCGCTCGTGCACGCCGGCGAGGAGTTCGCGCTCGACCTGTTCGGCGGCCTGTTCGGCGGCGCCGTGATGGGCGCGCTGGCCTGGGCGCTCCTGTCGCTCATCCGGCGCCGGGGGCTGGACAACCCCACGCTCCACGTCATGCTGGAGCTGCTGCTGCCCTTCGTCATCTACCTGGCCGCCAAGAGCCTGCACATCGGCGCGGTCATCGCGGTGGTGTCGGCGGGCCTGGTGATGTCGCTTCTGCCTCAGCGCCACAACGCCGCCACGGCGCGCCAGAAGCTGCAGTCGCGCAGCGTGTGGAGCACCATCGAGTTCGTGCTCAACGGCGTCATCTTCGTCATCCTGGGCATGCAGCTGCCGCGCGGCCTGGAGGCGGCGGCCGCGGGCGGTGTGGGCGAGCCGGCGCTCATGGTGGGCGTCGTGGTGGCGCTGACGGCGGTGCTCGAGGGGGTGCGGTTCGTCTGGGTGCTGGGCATGGACGCCGTGGCGGCCCGCCGCGACGGCCGTCCGGCGCGCTCGTGCCTGACGCGCGAGGGGCTGCGCGGGGCGCTGGCCATGGCGCTGGCGGGCCCCAAGGGCGGCATCACGCTGTCGCTCATGCTCACCATCCCCACCTACGTGGCGTCGGGCGCGCTGTTCCCGGGGCGCGCGGCGCTCGTGTCGCTGGCGTCGGGCGTCATCCTGTGCACGCTCTTGCTGGCCAACTTCGCGGTGCCGCGCCTCGTGCCCACCAAGGTGTCGGCGCGGCGCACCGAGGCGCGGGCCGATGCTGAGATAGGGCTGGTCATCCGCGTCATCGAGTCCATCCAGGCCGACGCCCACCTCACGGGTGCCGTTCAGGGCGGCCCCGCAGCGGGGCCCGAGGCTGTGGCGGCTGGCGACGCGGAGGTGGCGCTCGAGGCCGACGAGCCGGCCACGGCCATCGTCATGCGGCGCTACGCCGACGTGCTGGAGGACCTGGCGCCCCATGCCTCGCCCGAGGCGGCGGCACGGGCGCGCGCGGTGGTGGCGGCGTGTGACGAGCTCTACGAGCGCATCGACGACATCGCCCGCGAGCTGGACGCGCTCGACGACGAGGATGCGGGCGGCTCGGGCGCCGGCGGGGGAGAGGCGGGCCTGAGCGCGCACTTCCGCGCCCTGCGGGTCGTCTACGACGCCGTCGAGGACGTGCAGGCCCAGGCCCTCGCGCGCGAGCTGGACTACATCAAGGAGCTGCGCGCGTCCGGTGCTATCAGCCCCGACCACGCCCGCGAGCTGAGAAACGACGTCTACATCCAGCAGCTGGTGCTCGACTGACGCGCTCCGCTGCCGCCCGATCCGTGGAATTTGCCGCCGTGCCCTCGGTTTCCCGCCGAGCCGCCCCGGTCGCCCGGCCCGCCATGCGCTACACTGTCCAGTTATGTCCGACGCGTACCTCGCCTACATAGTCTGCTCCATCCTGAGCTTCATCCCGGCCCTCGTGCTGCACGAGGTGGCGCACGGGTTCGCGGCCTGGAAGCTGGGCGACCCCACGGCCAAGGCCTCGGGGCGCCTGTCGCTCAACCCCCTCAAGCACATCGACCCCTTCGGCACCGTCGCGCTGCCGCTCATGCTCATGCTCATGAACATGCCGGTGTTCGGCTACGCTAAGCCGGTGCCCTACAACCCGCGCTACTTCAAGGACCCGCGCAAGGGCGACGTCATCGTGGGCCTGGCGGGCCCGGCGGCCAATCTGGCCATGGCCTGCGTCGCGGCCGCCGTGGCGTGGCTGCTGTACGAGCCGGCCGTGGGGGGCCTGCTGGACAACGAGCTGTTCTCCTACTTCTACGTGTGGTTCCTCCCGCAGTTCGCGCTGATCAACCTGTTCCTCATGTTCTTCAATCTGCTGCCCATCCCCCCGCTGGACGGCTCGTCCATCTTCGCGCTGCTCATACCGGCCCGCTACCTGCCGCAGTACTACCGCGTGCAGCAGTACGCGTTCCCGGTGTTCATGATCGCCATCGTGGTGCTGCCCTACTTCCTGCACGTCAACCCGTTCAGCTGGTACCTGGACGCGACGGCGGGCAACCTGGGCAACCTGCTGTTCCCCTTCCGCATCTCCTAGGGGGCGTCATATGTCGTACAAGGTTCGCATCGAGAGCTTCGAGGGTCCCTTTGACCTGCTGCTGTACCTGGTCAGCCGCCAGAAGGTGGACATCGGGGCCATCTCCATCACCCAGATCGCCGACCAGTACCTCGAAGAGGTGTCCCACATGGACAATCTCGATCTGGACGTGGCGAGCGACTTTCTGCTGGTGGCCTCCACGCTGCTGGAGATCAAAGCGCAGAGCCTCATCCCGCGCCCGCGCGACGAGGTGGACGAGGAGCTGGCGGAGCTGGCGCC
>JAAWAY010000155.1 GCA_022792415.1 Eggerthellaceae bacterium
AGGAGTCCATCCAGGGCTTCACGCGCAACCTGTCCACCACGTTGGGCTCCATCATCACCATCTTCCTGTCGCTGCTCATCATCGGCGTGTTCCTGGTGGGCGGCACGGTCATCGGGCACCTGGTGTCGTCCATCGAGAACGAGGTGGCCATCACCGCCTACGTGTCCGACGAGGCCGACCAGTCCCAGGTCGACCAGCTCATGGAGCAGATCCGCGGCATGGAGGGTGTGGCGAGCGTCTCGTTCACCACCAAGGAGCAGGCGCTGGAGAACTTCCGCGCCACCACGAACAACCCCGACATCATCGACCAGCTCGACGGGCAGAACCCGCTGCCTGCGTCCATCGACATCGAGCTGTCCGACCCCCAGCTGGTCGAGACCGTGGCCGACCAGGTGCTGGCCACGTCGCTCTACCCCGAGATCACGGACAACCCCGATGACCCGTCTGAGGCCGTCAAGTACGGCCAGCAGTCGGTCGAGCGCCTGTTCGCGGTGACCAACTACGTGCGCTACATCGGCGTGGCCCTCATCGCGCTGCTCATCTTCATCGCGCTCGTGTTCATCAACAACACCATCCGCCTGGCCATCCTGGCGCGCCGCAAGGAGATCGCCATCATGCGCCTGGTGGGCGCGTCCAACGGCTTCATCCGCGGGCCGTTCCTCATGGAGGGCGCGCTGCACGCGCTCATCGGGTCGCTGCTGGCCGTGGCCGTGCTGCAGGCGCTGCGCACGGCGGCCATCCCGCGCATCCAGGGGGCGCTCGCGTTCCTGTCGCTTGACGTGGACGGTCAGACCTACCTCATGATCTACGGTGCTTTGGTGGTGGCCGGCCTGGTCATCGGCCTCATCGGATCGGCGTTCGCCATGCGCCGCTACCTGAAGGTGTAGCCCGCGGGGGCGTCCCATGGCCGTCGAGGGAAAGCACAAGGGCCGCGAACGCAAGGGCGCGGTCCTCAGCAGGCAGGAGAAGGAGCGCGGGCGCCGCGCCATGCGCCTGCTCTCGCTGTTCCTGGTGGTCGTGGTGGCCTTCGTCGCCGGGTTCGCCGTGCGCAGCCAGACCGCCTTCGTGCAGTCGCTGGGCTTCACGGTGTCGCCCGAGGAGGCCTCGGCCACGGCGTCGTCCAAGAACCTCAAGTCCACCTACGACTCCATCTCAGCCCGCGTGGAGGAGGTGGAGGACCTGCTGTCCGACAACAGCCTGGACGAGCTGGACCTCGAGCAGGCCACCGTGTCCATGCTGGAGGCCATGCTCAAGGCCACAGGCGACCCCTACGCCGCCTACTTCAGCCCCGACCGCTACAGCAGCTACATCAAGGAGAGCTCGGAGCGCTCGTATGCCGGCATCGGCGTGCTGTTCTCGGAGTACAACGGTCGTGCCTACGTGGCCGACGTGTTCGAGGGGTCCGAGGCGGCCGCCAAGGGCGTGCGGCAAGGCGACTTCGTGGAGGCCGTCGACGGCGACTCGAGCCGCCAGTGGACGCTGACCGAGGTGGTCAACTCGCTCGCGCGCGACGAGGGGTCGAGCGTCATCATCACCTGGATGCGCCCCATCAGCCTGGATGCCGAGAAGGGGTCGGAGTTCACGACGACGCTCGTGTGCCAGCGCTACGACGTGACCAACGTCACCTATGAGCTGACGGGCGAGGTGGGCTACATCCGGCTGCGCCAGATCACCCAGAACGCCTCCGACCTGGTGAAGGCCGCCGTCACCGACCTGACCAACCAGGGGGCGACCTCGTTCGTGCTCGACATCCGCGACAACCCCGGCGGCTACCTCACGCAGGCCGTGGACATCGCCAGCCTGTTCGTCAAGAGCGGCGTCCTCGTGGAGATCCGCACGGTGGACGGCGTGTCGTCCAAGACGGCCTCGGGCGTCACCATCACCGACGCGCCGCTCGTGGTGCTGGTGAACGGCTACACGTCGGGCGCTGCGGAGGTGCTGGCCGCCGCGCTGCAGGACAACCAGCGCGCCGAGGTGGTGGGCCAGACCACGCTGGGCAAGGGGTCGGTGCAGGTGATGCGCGAGCTGACGTTCGGGGGCGCCGTGCGCTACACGGCCGCCTACTGCCTGTCGCCCCTGGGGCATGAGATCAACGGCGTGGGCGTCGTCCCCAACATCATGGTGGGCACCGCCGACGACGCCGACACGCAGCGCCTGGTGGCCGTCGACACCGCGCACTCCCTGGTGACGCGCGGCTAGCCGCCCCGCCGACCGCCCCGCGGGCACCCGCGGCTCGCGCCCCCTCGCCGAAAGGAGCCCCATGGCCCGCCATCGCAAGCACGTCCGCCGTGCCCCGCGCTCGAACCCCCGCGGGGTGCTCGTGGCCCGCGCGGGCGGCTTCGGGTTCGTGCAGACGGCCGAGGGGGAGTACTTCGTGCCCGCCTCGGCCATGGGCGGGGCCTTCGACGGCGACGTGGTGGAGCTGGCGCCCATCGCGCGCCGCGGCGCGGACCACGGGGCCGGTAGGGCCCGACGCGACGAGGACAAGCCCGCCGCGCGCGTCGTGCGCGTGGTCGACCGCGCCCACGACACGGTGATCGGGCGCTATGAGGTGGCCGAGCCCTTCGGCGTGGTGGTTCCCGAAGACCAGCGCATCTCCTACGACATCTTCACCATGCGCGCCGACCACCCCGAGGTGCCCGACGGGGCCCTCGTGCGCGTGCGCGTGACGCAGTTCCCCACGCGGCACACGGCGGCCACGGGCGTGGTGGAGGAGGTCATCGGCACGGCGGGGGAGGCCACGCTGGGCGTGGACGTCATCGTGGCGCGCCACAAGCTGGAGACGGAGTTCTCCGCCGCGGCGCTGGAGGAGGCGCGCGCTGCCGTCCTAGACGAGGACGGCGCGCTGGCGGCCGGCTACCGCGACCTGCGCGGGCGCGTGGTGCTGACCATCGACCCGGCCGACGCGCGCGACTTCGACGACGCCGTGTCGCTCGAGCGCGTGCCGCGCGGGGCCGGCTGGGACCACCCGGGCGCCGACCCGGCGGGGGAGGGCCTGTGGCGGCTCGGCGTGCACATCGCCGACGTGTCGCACTACGTGCCCTGGAACTCGTCGATCGACCTGGACGCCCGCCGGCGCGCGACGAGCGTGTACCTGGTGGACCGCGTCATCCCCATGCTGCCCGAGGAGCTGTCCAACGAGCTGTGCTCGCTCAAGCCCGGCGAGACGCGCCGCTCGATGACGTGCGACCTGTACCTCGACGACGCGGGCGACCTCGTGCGCTCCGAGGTGTACCCCGCGCTCATCCGCTCGTCAGCCCGCCTCACCTACGACGAGGCGCAGGAGATGATCGAGGAGGCGGGGGGTGCATTCGCCGGGGGGCATGCTCAGTCGCTCAGACAGTCCTGCTCGCACGGACAGCCCACCGGGCTGTCCGGCTCGTGCGGAACTCGCTTGGTGAGCACGCCCCCCGGCGAATGCTCGCGGGATGGGGGCGGTCTGAGCGACTGGGCATGCCCCCCTCCGCCTGCGGACGACCCCGTCGCGGGGCGCGTCGTCCGGCTCGCCCGCATCGCGCGCCAGCGGCAGGCCATCCGCCGCCGCGCGGGCGCCATCGACTTCTCCACCACCGAGGCCAAGGTCTCGCTCGACGCCGAGGGCGCGCCCTCGGGCATCCGCCTGCGCGCCAAGACCGACGCCACCGAGCTCGTCGAGCAGGCCATGATCCTGGCCAACGAGGCGGTGGCGCGCACGCTGGAGGAGCGCGGGTTCCCGTGCCTGTACCGCGTGCACGAGCGCCCCGCGACCGACGCGCTGGCGGGCCTCGTGCCGGTGTTCCAGGAGTTTCCGTGGTTCACCGAGGAGCACGCCGCGCGCCTGATGACGGGGGACCCGCGTGCCATCCAGGCCATCCTGGCCGCCAGCGCGGGGCGTCCCGAGGGCGAGCTCGTGTCGATGCTGCTGCTGCGCTCGATGCGCCGCGCGCTGTACCGTCCGGCCAACGACGGTCACTACGGGCTGGGCCTCGACGCGTACTGCCACTTCACCAGCCCCATCCGACGCTATCCCGACCTGGTGGTGCACCGCATGCTGCGCGCGGCGCTCACCCGGCGCCCGCAGAAGTTCGACCAGGAGGTGGCGGCGCTGCCCTGGATCGCGGAGCACTCATCGGACATGGAGCGCGAGGCCGACGCCGCGGCGCGCGAGTCGCAGGAGCTGAAGATGGTGGAGTACCTGGCGCAGTACGTGGGGGAGTCGTTCCCCGCCATCGTGTCGGGGGTGGCCAGCTACGGGCTCTACGCACGCCTGGAGTGCACCGCCGAGGGCTTCATCCCCCTGCGCGCGCTCGGCCGGGAGTACTTCTCGTTCGACGCCGAGCGCCACCTGCTGGCCGGCGAGGACACGGGGGAGGTCTACCGCCTGGGGCAGCGTCTGCCCGTCACCATCGTGCGCGCCGAGGCCGCCACCCGCAAGCTGGAGCTGCGCCCCGCCGGGCGCGACCTCCGCTAGGGAGCCGACGGCGCGGCCGGGCTCTCATGACGCCTTCGGGGCGGGCTAGCCCAGCCCCAGCCACACCTGGATGATGGGCAGCCAGCCCATGGCCAGGATGACCAGCACGAGCGTCGGCACGCCGAAGCGCATCCACGGGCGCAGCCACGAGGGGAACCGCAGGCCGCGGCCGGTGTTGGCCTCGGCCAGGAAGTTGTCCCAGCCCCAGCCCCGCCGGCTCACGCAGAACCCCACGAACACGAGCGAGCCCAAGGGCAGGATGTTGTTCGACACGAGGAAGTCCTCGATGGACTGGATGTCGCCCACGCCCGGCAGCACCACGTCGGACAGCACGTTGAAGCCCAGCGCGCAGGGCAGCGACAGCAGCGGGATGGCGATGAGGTTGACCGTGACGGCGCGCCGCCGCGACCAGCCCCACTCGTCCATGGCGAACGACAGGATGCCCTCGAACACGGCGATGACGGTGGACAGCGCCGCGAAGCTCATGAACACGAAGAACAGCGTGCCCCACACCTCGCCGAGCCACATCTGCTCGAACACCGACGGCAGCGTGATGAACACCAGGCCCGGGCCCGAGTCGGGCGCCACGCCGAACGCGAAGCACGCGGGGAAGATGATGAGGCCCGTGGCCAGCGCCACGCCCGTGTCGAGCGCGCCGATGGTGGCGGCCTCGCCCAGCAGCGAGCGGTCCTTGCCGATGTAGCTGCCGAAGATGGTCATGGACCCCATGCCGATGGACAGCGTGAAGAACGCCTGGCCCATGGCGGCGTAGGCGGCCTCGCAGAACGCGTCGGGGCTCGCGAATATCTTGGAGAAGTCGGGCGCCAGGTAGAACGCCACACCGGCCTCGGCCCCCGGCAGCGTGAGGGCGCGCACGATGAGCACGCCGATGATGGCCAGCAGGCACAGCATCATCACCTTCGTCACGCGCTCGACGCCCTTCTGCAGGCCCAGCGAGCACACGGCGATGGCCGCCGCCACGGCCACGAGCATCCAGGCCACCAGCTCGACGGGGTTGCCCAGAAGCGCGTCGAAGGCGGCGGCCGTCTGAGCGGTGCCCGCGTCCGCGAACAGCCCCGAGGCCATCTTGGGCACGTAGGCCAGCATCCAGCCGGCCACGGTGGTGTAGAACATCATGAGCAGGTAGTTGCCGGCGATGCCCACCCACTTGTAGCGGTGCCAGCGGGCGCCGGCGGGCTCCAGCTCGTTGAACGCGCGGGCGATGGAGCGGCGCGAGGCGCGGCCCACCGCGAACTCCATGGACATGATGGGCAGGCCCAGGATGACCAGGAACACCAGGTACATGAGGACGAAGGCCGCCCCGCCGTACTCGCCGCAGATGTAGGGGAAGCGCCATACGTTTCCCAGCCCGATGGCGCAGCCGGCGCTGATGAGGATGAAGCCCAGGCGTGATCCGAACTGCTCTCGCTCCATGGGTGTCCTTTCGGTTCGACGGCGCCGCGCGCGCCGGGACGCGGTGATTGCATGCGAGTGTCCATTCTACCCGACAGGGGAGCCCGCATAAACCGATCATCGATGCGGAATCGTATCGTTACCAGGCCCTTTACCGAGCCGGTGGCAAAATGCGCTACCATAGTGCCGCACCAATCATTACCCTTAACATCATAGAGTCACCCAACGTCGCCGGCATCGGTTCCGTGAGGTCCCGGCGCGAGCACGGCCCTCTGCCCACGGAAAGGAGAACCCATGGCCGACGACGCAAAGGTGCGCCGCCAGGAGATAGACGACCTGCTGACCTCGGTATTCAACTCTATCTTGCGCATAGAGGAGAAAGCGCTCGACAACCGCTTCACCGAGGGGCTCACCATCACGGAGATCCACACCATCGACGCCGTGGGCTACGGCGAGTCCAACCCCATGAACGTGGTGGCCTCGCGTCTGGGCGTCACGCTGGCCACGCTCACCATCGCGGTCAACCGCCTGGTCGAGAAGGGCTTCCTCGCCCGCGAGCGCGACACGGCCGACCGTCGCCGCGTGCTCGTGTCGCTGACCAGGCGCGGGCGCCAGGTGTACCGCGCCCACCGCCTGTTCCACCGCCAGATGGTCGACGAGGCGCTCAGCGGCCTGACCGAGGACGAGGAGCGCGTGCTGGTCGAGGCCCTGTCGAAGGTGCGCGCCTTCTTCGAGGAGCGCGCGTGATCCTGGCCGTGAGCGCGTGCCTTCTGGGCGAGCCCTGCCGCTACGACGGCGCGGCCAGGCCCTGCCCGGCCGTCATCGACCTGGGGCGGCGCCACCAGCTGGTGCCCGTGTGCCCCGAGCGCGCGGGCGGCCTGCCCGTCCCGCGCCCGCCGTCCGAGGTGACGGGGCGCGACCCGCTGCGCGTGTCCGACGCCCGCGGCGCCGACGTGACGGCCGCCTTCGAGGAGGGTGCGCGCCGCACCTTGGAGGAGGCGCTGGGTGCCGGGTGCGAGGTGGCGGTACTCAAGGCGAAGTCCCCCTCATGCGGAAGCGGCCTCATCTACGACGGCTCGTTCTCGGGCACGCTCGCGCCCGGTTGGGGCGTGGCGGCCGCGCTTCTGCGCGATGCGGGGCTGCGCGTGCTGGACGAGGACGCCGACCTGAGCACGCTGTAGGTCCCGGGGGAGCCGGGGGCGGGGCGGGAGCTCCGGTCGCCTCCTCGCTGCGAATTGACGTGATGGGGTATATCACATGAATTCTTGCTGCGGGGGTGCTCCCTGCGCCCCTGCCCCGCCCCCGGCTCCCCCGGGACCTACCCCTCGAGCAGGTCGAGCAGGTCCTCGGCCGTCAGGTTGGCCAGCGACACGGCTCCGTTGGGCGCGATGACGGCGTCGGCCAGGTCGGCCTTGCGCTCCTGCAGGCGCAGGATGCGCTCCTCCACCGTCCCCTCGGCGATGACGCGGTACACGCTCACGGCGCGGGTCTGCCCGATGCGGTGCGCGCGGTCGGCGGCCTGGGCCTCGGCGGCGCCGTTCCACCAGGGGTCGGCGTGGATGACCACCGACGCGCCCGTCAGGTTGAGGCCGGTGCCCCCGGCGCGCAGCGATATGAGGAACACCGGCGTGTCGTCGGCGTTGAAGGCCTCGACCAGCTCGAGCCGGCGCTTCTTGGGCGTGGCGCCCGTGATGACGTAGTAGGGTACCCCGTCGCGGTCGAGCCGTTCGGCGATGCGGCTGAGGTAGGTGGTGAACTGGGAGAACAGCAGCGCCTTCTGGCCGCCGTCCCGGGCCTCGGCCACCAGGTCCATGATGGCGTCCATCTTGGCGGCGCGCCCGCGGAAGTTCTCGTAGACGAGCGCCGGGTCGCAGCACAGCTGGCGCAGGCGCGTCAGCTCGGCCAGCACCTCCACCTTGCTGCGGCCCGCCTCCCTTCCGTCCTTGGGGCGCGGGGCCGCCAGCTCCTCGCGCAGGCGCTGCTCGTGGGCCGCGTAGAGCTTGGCCTGCTCGCCGCGCAGGGGCACGAGCACCGTGCTCTCCATCTTCTCGGGCAGCTCCGGCAGCACGTCGCGCTTCAGGCGACGCAGCACGAAGGGGCCCACGAGCGCCGCCAGGCGCGCCGCGGCATCGGCGGCCTCGTCGTCATCGGGCTCCTCCTCGCGGCCGAGGATGGGCGCCTCGAAGCGCTGCGAGAACGAGGCGTAGGACCCCAGCAGCCCCGGCATGAGGAAGTCCATGACGCTCCACAGCTCCGACAGGCGGTTCTCCACCGGCGTGCCCGTGAGGGCCAGGCGCAGGCCGGCCGTGAGGCGCCGGGCGGCGCGGGCCGTGAGCGTGGCCTGGTTCTTGATGTACTGGGCCTCGTCGAGCACCACGCAGCCCAGCTCGCGCCCCTCCCACGCGTCGGCGTCGCGGCGCAGCAGGTCGTACGATGTCACCAGCACGTCGGCTCCGTGGGCGCGCACGCGGTCGCGATCGCGGCGCGACCCGGTGACAGCGGCCGCCACCAGCCCGGGCGCGAACCGGCGCAGCTCGGAGGTCCAGTTGTACACGAGCGACGCCGGGCACACGATGAGCGTGCCGCCGGCGCGGCGCAGCTCGTCGGCGCGCGCCACGAGCAGGGCGATGAGCTGGACGGACTTGCCCAGGCCCATCTCGTCGGCCAGGATGCCGCCCAGCCCCAGGTCGGCGAGCGCCATGAGCCAGCCGAAGCCCTCGCGCTGGTAGGGGCGCAGCGTGGCGGCCAGCCCGTCGGGCACGGGGTAGGACGCCGGGTCGACCGCGCGGAACCCCTCCACGTAGCGGCGGAAGTCGCCGTCGCGCCGGGCGTCGGGCAGCGCCTCGTCCAGGTAGAACGCGCGCCACGCCGGCAGCTCCACGGCACCCGACGCCAGCTCGGCCGAGGTCAGGCCCAGGTCGTCGGCGAGCGCCTCGAGCTGCGAGAGGTCGTAGGCCTCCAGGCTGAGGAACGACCCGTCGGCCAGGCGGTGGTAGCGCCGGCGCTGGCGGTAGCTGTCCAGGAGCGCGGCCAGCTCATCGGGCGGCAGGTCGGCGGAGGACACGTCTAGCTCGAGCAGGCTGCCGTGCAGCGACAGCCCCACCGACACCCGCGGGTGCCCGTCGGCCAGCAGCCGGTCGAAGGCCGGCGTGGTGAACACGTCGCCCAGGGCCTGCAGGCGCGCCAGGCCGCCGAACAGAAGCCGCTCGACGCCGTCGCCGTCGGCCACGGGCAGCGTGGCGTCGGGGCGGAAGTAGGCGGCCAGCAGATCGCAGGCGCGCCGCTCGGCCGCCTCGTCGCGCAGGGGGCCGTCCGTCGCCCCCGCTCGGCCCGGGCGCGTGCCCGGGGGCGTGATGCCGGCTGTCACGGGCTGCTCGCCGGCGGCCTCCACCTCGGCCGCCAGGGCCGCGGGCGGCACGGCCAGGGGCACGCGGGCGTCGCCGTAGACGGCGTGGGCCAGCACCGACACCTCGCCGCCGTCCCGGTCGAGGCGGAACTCCAGCGCGCAGGGCACCGGGCGGTAGCGGTCGAACTCGGCCGGCGCGCTCACGGCCAGGCCCTCCTCCAGGCGGGGGAGCACCTCGGCGCAGAACAGGGGCAGGTCGTCGCGCGACACGAACAGCTCGTCGTCGGCCGATGCGTACACCGTGGCCAGGAACTCGGCGCACGGCGCGAAGGCGGGCGTGCAGCGGTAGAGCAGGTCGTCCTGCACCACGTAGGCGCGCTCGCCCGACCGCGCCACCACGAGCGGCTCGTCGCGCATGATGACGTAGCCGTCGCCCTCGGGGCGCAGGCGCAGCGTGATGGCCGGGTCCTCGTCGATGGCGCTCACCTCGTTCACGCGGCGCAGCACCCCGTCGCCCCCCTCCAGGGTGGTGGTGCGCGCCCCCTGCAGATCCAGCAGCGCGACCACCTGGTCGTCCGTGAGCGCGAGCGCCCGGTCGGCGGCAGCGCCCCGCGCCCGTCCCTGCCGCCCCGACGTCGCCGCGCGCTCGATGAGGAGCGCCAGGGCCCAGCCGTGGTCGGTGAAGGCGTCGCGCACGTGGGCGAACGACAGCTTCGGGCCGTAGGACACCGTCTCGCCCGTGCGCAGCGCCGCGGCGAACTCCGAGAGCGACCGCAGCACGTAGCCCCCGCGCGGCCCCACCACGCGGAACCGCGCCGACCACAGGCCGTACGCGTAGGACAGCGTGGGCTCGACGTCCACCTCGCCGCGCAGGGCCTCGTGCGAGGCGCGTCGCGCGCGGTCGAGGTACGCTGATAGGGACGGGCTCGTGCGCGGGGCGCGGGACGCCTCGTAGCCCAGGAAGCCCTCCGGGTCGGCCATGAAGCTGAGGGCCAGCGCGGCGGCGTGCTTGCACATGCCGTCGAAGCCCGCGGCGGCCGGGCAGGTGCACGAGTAGTCGGTGATGGCCTCCTGCGCGCCGTCTAGGGTGACGGAGGTGCGGTAGCGGTCGGACCACCCGGCGCTCGACGCCACGAACGCGGAGAGCACCGTGGCCCCGCGCGGGTAGCGGCACTGGCGCGTGAGGATGTTCTGCCCCCGCGTCGCCAGGGCCAGCCCCCGCTGGAAGGCGCGGGGGTGGCAGTGGCGGGCGACCTCGTCCTCGGTGAGCATGGCGTCCCCCTAGCGCTTTCCCAGCACCGCGGCCAGGAAGCGGCCGGTCACGCTGGCCGGATCGGCCGCCACCTGGGCGGGCGTGCCCTCGGCCACGATGCGGCCGCCCTGCTCGCCGCCGCCGGGGCCCAGGTCGATGACGTAGTCGGCGTTGGCCACCATGTCCAGGTCGTGCTCGATGACCACCACGGTGGCGCCGTGGTCGATGAGCCGCTGCAGCACGGCGATGAGCGTCTCGACGTCCAGCGGGTGCAGCCCGATGGTGGGCTCGTCGAAGACGAACAGCGCGTCGTCCTGGTCGCGCCGCATCTCGCTGGCCAGCTTGAGGCGCTGGGCCTCGCCGCCCGACAGCGCCGGGGTGGACTCGCCCAGCGTGAGGTAGCCCAGCCCCAGGTCGCTCAGGGTGCGCAGGCGCTCGTTGGCCTTGCCGAGGCGCGGCAGCACGGCCAGCGCCTGGTCCACCGTGAGCGCCAGCACCTCCGGCAGTGACAGCGTGTGGACTGCGCCCAGGTCGTCGGCGTGGCGGTGTTCTCCTGAGGGCCGCGTCGCGTCGGCGCCGGGCAGCGCGCCCGGATCGCCCTCCATCGCCATCTGGATGGCGTAGGCGTCGCGCCCGTAGCGGCTGCCGTGGCAGTCGGGGCACGGGATGTCCACGTCGGGCAGGAACTGCACGTCGAGCGATATCTGGCCCGTGCCGTCGCAGGTGGGGCAGCGCAGCGATCCGGTGTTGTACGAGAACGCGCCCGGCTTGAGTCCGCGCTCCTGCGCCTCGGGCAGCTTGGCGAAGGCCCGGCGCAGGTCGTCGAGCACGCCGGAGTACGTGCCCACCGTCGAGCGGACGTTCACGCCGATGGGCGTGGCGTCCACCAGGTCCACCCGGCGGATGCCCGGCGCGTCCACGTCGATGACGTGGCCCGGCAGCGCGCGCCCGGCGATGGAGGCCTTGAGCCCCGCCACCAGGCTCTCCAGCACGAGCGTCGTCTTGCCCGACCCCGACACGCCCGTCACGGCCGTCAGGCGCCCCTTGGGGATGCGCGCCTCGAGCGGGCGCACCGTGTGGATGGGGCCGGTCTCCAGGCGGATGGCGCCCTCGTCGAACAGGTGCGCCGCGGCCGCGGGCGTGCGCACGCGCACCTGAGCCGCGCCTGACAGGAAGGGCCCGATGCGCGACGCGGGGTCGGCCTCCACCTGGGCCACCGTGCCCTGGGCGATGACGCGCCCGCCGCCGGCGCCCGACCCGGGGCCGATCTCGACGAGGTGGTCGGCGTGGCGCAGCACGGCCACGTCGTGATCCACCATGACCACGGAGTTGCCGTCG
>JAAWAY010000156.1 GCA_022792415.1 Eggerthellaceae bacterium
CGCCAACGAGGTGGACGGCGTGGCGTCGGTGGGCTCCTACACCACCAGCTCCATCCGCTCCATGCTGGCGGCCAAGCCCTCCTCGGCCGGCATCGGCGTGGACGTGGACGACGACGGGCGCCTGCGCATCACCGTTCACATCGAGGTGTACTACGGCTACGTCCTGCCCGAGGTGGCCGCGGCCCTGCGCCAGTCGGTGGCCGACGCGCTGCTCGTGCAGGTGGGGCTGGAGGCGGCCTCCGTCGACATCTTCGTCGACGGCATGCAGTTCGCCGCGTAGCGTCACCCCGCCGTTTGTTGCATCGGCGCCCTGCCCCGCGCACAATGGAGGCAGGGCGCCGCGTCGCGCCCGGGCCGGCCGCCGGCCAGCCCGCCGAGCTGATACGGAGTTACCATGTCAAAACGCCATGAGCGCATATCCGGCCGCCGCAGCGCCGTGCAGGTGCTCTACACGAGCGAGATCCAGGGCCGCCCGGCCAGCGAGCTCTTGGACGAGGGCTGCTGCCTGAGCGAGGACGGCCCGCTGCCCGAGTACGCCGTCACGTTGGCGCGCGGCGTCGAGGAGCGCTGCGCCGACATCGACGCGTGCCTGGAGGCCACGTCCGAGAACTGGGCCGTGGCGCGCATGCCCATCGTCGACCGCTCCATCCTGCGCCTGGCCGCCTACGAGATGATCTACGTGGCGGACGTGCCCGTGTCGGTGGCCATCAACGAGGCCGTCGAGCTGGCCAAGGAGTTCGGCGGCGAGGACGAGTCGCCGCGCTTCGTCAACGGCGTGCTCGGCCGCATCGCCAAGTCGCTCGAGGCCGGCGAGCTGGCCGTGGAGGGCGCCGTGGCCAAGGAGGCCGCCGCCGACGCGCCCCGCCCCGGGGCCGTGGCCGCCGCCGTGGACGCGCTGGCCGCCCAGCTGGCCGCCGAGGACGCCGCGGCCGCGGAGGGCGCGGCCGAGCCCGAGGCCGCCGACGCCGAGGCGGGTGAGTAGCATGGCCGAGGAGCGCGAGACCTTCGACGCGGTCAAGACCCGCCTGGACGAGATCCTCGAGGCCGTCACGGCCGAGGACGTGTCGCTCGACGACGCGCTGGCCCTCTACGAGGAGGCCGTCAAGCTGGGGCTTTCCGCCTGCGACCTGAGCGAGAAGGACGTCGACGCGGCGCTGGCCGCCGAGGTCGACGCCGCGGTCGCCGACGACGAGCCGATTGCTGACGACGATGACGGGGAGGCCGTTGCCGACGGCGACCCCACTGACGGCGAGCCCGGCGATGCGGCCGGCGAGCCGTCCGCCCCGCACCCCGACGAGGGGACCACGCAGGCTATCTAAGGAGGCTCCATGGACGAGGTGCGCATTCTCGACGCCGTTCGGTCGCCCGCCGACCTCAAGGTGCTCACGGACGAGGAGCTGGCCATCCTGGCCCGCGAGATCCGCGAGGAGATCGTCGCCATCACCGCGCGCAACGGCGGCCACGTGGCCTCGTCGCTCGGCGCGGTCGAGATCATCCTGGCGGCCCACTGCCTGCTGGACGCGCCCAAGGACAAGCTGGTGTTCGACGTGGGGCACCAGGCTTACGCCCACAAGCTGGTGACGGGGCGCCTGGGCGACTTCGACACGCTGCGCTCCTACGGCGGCATCTCCGGGTTCCCGCGCCCGGCCGAGAGCCCCTACGACGTCCATCCCTCCGGGCACGCCTCCGACTCGCTGTCGGTGGCCACGGGCCTGGCCAAGGCGCGCGTGCTCTCCGGCACCGACGAGAAGATCGTCGCCGTCATCGGCGATGCGGCGCTGTCAGGCGGCATGGCCTTCGAGGCGCTCAACTACATGGGTGCCGAGCAGCTGCCCCTCGTGGTCATCCTCAACGACAACGAGCGCTCCATCTCCCGCAACGTGGGCGCCCTCATGAAGCACCTCGGCTTCATGCGCACCACCGCCGAGTACCGCGACGCGCGCGACGCCTTCCAGGACCTGCTGGAGTCGAGCGCGCCCTTCGGGCACTCGCTCGTGCGCTTCGGCAAGAACGTCAAGGAGTCCATCAAGCAGATGGTCATCCCGCACACCATGATGTTCGAGCAGCTGGGCATCGTGTGCACGGCGCCTATCGACGGGCACAACCTGCCCGCCATCCGCGAGACGCTCGAGGTGTGCCTGGCCATGGACGCGCCCGTGCTCATGCACGTGGTGACGCGCAAGGGCGCCGGCTACGAGCCGGCCGTGCGCGACCCGGAGCGGTTCCACGGCGTGGGGCCCTATGACATCGAGACGGGGAAGGACCTTCCCAAGCCGCCCGCCCCGCCCAGCTACACGTCGGTGTTCGGCGACGCGCTCGTGCGCGAGGCGCGGGCCGACGAGCGCATCGTGGCCATCACCGCGGCCATGGAGGGCGGCACGGGGCTCAAGCCCTTCGCGGCGGAGTTCCCCGACCGCTTCGTCGACGTGGGCATCGCCGAGGAGCAGGCCGTCGGCATGGCGTCGGGCCTGGCCATCGGCGGCAAGAAGCCCGTGGTGGCCGTGTACTCGACGTTCATGCAGCGCGCCATCGACCAGATGATCATCAACTGTTCGCTGCCCGACCTCGATGTGGTGTTCGCGCTCGACCGCGCCGGCATCGTCGGGGAGGACGGGCCCACGCACCACGGCATGTTCGACCTGGTGTACTCCCGCATGATCCCCAACATGCGCGTCATCGCGCCCGCCGACGAGGCGGAGCTGGCCAGCGCCCTGCACACGGCGCTGGCCCTGGGCGGCCCCTTCACCATCCGCTATCCGCGCGGGGCGGCCGAGGGGGTTGCTGTGCCCGACGAGCCGCGCGTGCTGCCCGTGGGGGAGAGCCGCCTGCTGCGGCAGGGCGACGACGTGGCCATCCTGGCGTTCGGCAGCATGGTGGCGCGCTCTCTGGAGGCGGCCGAGCTCTTGGCGGCCCGCGGCATCGAGGCGCGCGTGGTGGACATGCGCTGGGTCAAGCCCATGGACGAGCAGGCCATTCGCGACGCGTGCGACACGCGGCTCATCGTGACGGTGGAGGCGGGCGTCATCGCCGGCGGCGCGGGCGAGGGCGTGTGCGGCTACCTGGCCGAGATGGGGCTGGACTCGCCGGTGCGCATGCTCGGCGTGCCTGACGTGTTCGTGCCGCAGGGCAAGGCCTCCCTGCTGGTGGAGGACCTGGGGCTGCACGCCGAGGGCATCGCCGACGCCATCCTCGAGACCCTCGCCGAGCAGGTGGCGTAGGGGAGCGGCGCCGGGCGCGCTGTGATCAGGCTGGGCGCCTGGGCGTCCCGTCGGGGTTGCGCTCGATAGGGCGGGCCGGAGGCCCGGCCAGGCGCACGCCCGCCTTCCATTCCTCGACGGCACGGTCCTTCATGGCCTGCGTGATGGGGGCCTCGCAGAAGAAGCACTGGTCGCGTGTGAGGAAGTTGGTTCTGCCGCAGGCGTCGCAGCGCACCATCTTGGGTCGACAGTTGTCGCAGGTGGGTGTGCATCCGTAGCACATGATCGCTCCTCTCAGGCCCCCTTGGTCCAGGGCAACTTGCGCGCGGACACGCGCGCTATCGTGACGAAGGCCGCGCCGAGGACGCACAGCCCGGTGGCGAGGAGGAAGGCGGGCACGAAGCTCGCCGTCAAATCGAAGGACAGGCCCACCAGGCGCGAGCCGAACGATCCGAAGATGCCGGACCCGATGCGCGCCCAGGCATAGTACTGGGTGAAGTCGCGCTCGCCGAAGAACCGGCGGAGCAGCAGGGGCAGTGAGATGGACGTGAAGGAGTCCTGCACGCCGAAGAGGAAGGCGGCGATGAGCATCGCCCACTCAGAGCGGAACACCACCAGGCCGATCATGCCCGCCGCCACCACGATGAACTCGATGTAGACGGTCCGCTGGATGCCGAAGCGGTCGTTCGCCCAGCCCATGATGAGCTTCTCGCAGAAGCTGCCCAGCTGCAGCGCGCTGACGAGCGAGGCGCCGAACAGCGCGCTGTGCCCCACCGACTCGGCGTAGCCCGGCAGGTGGGCGTCGAAGCCCGAGCCGATCAGGGCCGCCGCGCCGGCGAAGAGAAACACCATGACGAACGCCAGCGAGGGCAGCCCGCGTCGCAGGGGCACTCCGCGCTCGGCGGGCGGCGCGTCGCCGTCGGATGCCTCCGTGGAGGCGAGGGGGTCGTAGCCGTAGGGGAGGGCGCCCATATCAGAGGGGCGCAGCCGAAACACGAACAGGGTGAAGGGAAGGCTGCAGCAGGCCACGATGGCGCCCTGCACGAGGTAGGCGGACCGCCAGCCGGAGGCCATGATGATGTTTGCGAACACCAGGGCGAACGTGGCCGATCCGATGGAGCCGACAGCAGTGGAGATACCCATGGCCAGGCCGGTCTTCTTCTGGAACCAGTTTCCGAGGATGGCGGCCTGCGGAAGCTGCATGAGGCATGATCCGAACGTGCCGTAGATCACACCCGAGCACACCCACTGCCACACCTCGGTGTAGGTGCTCATCAACCCCGCCGCCAGCGCGCAGGCGACGGCGGAGATGCTCATGACCACGCGGATGTCAAAGCGCTCGATCAGCTTCGCCGCGAGGGGCATGGCGGGGATCATCGAGAGGAAGTGCGCCTGCTGCCAGGAGGCTATCTCGTTGCGCGCGAAGCCCAGCTCGTCGCAGATGGGCACATAGAAGACGCCGCATCCTCCGAAGATGGCCCCCAGCGTCCCGGCGGTGAGGATGGAGCAGCCTATCAGCATGATCCAGGCGCGGTGGATCCTCAGGCTGCCGATATGGATGTAAGAGCGCGCGTCTGCCATTCCCATCATGTTCCCCCTTGACGGCCCGTAGGCCCTTGATGCGAGCGGTTTGCGGATTCCTGGAATCTATCCCAGGTGCGTCATGCGCGGAAATCCGTGGCCGATGCTAAATCGGAAACAGCCTCATTCCGTTTCGATGGGAAGAATGTCCAGGCTCGTCATCCAGGTGGTTATGTCGGCTATGCCGGCGCGCGGGCTCCGCAATGTGACGGCGAACCCGTGGATCAGCGCGTCGGAGTCGGCGAGGGGGACGGCGACCATGGATTCGTTCGCCTTGATGAGGGGGGATTCCATGAAGGATGCGGGGTACACGTAGACGCTGCCCGGCAATCCTGCCTCTAGGAACTCCTGCTGGCTAGCCGCCTCGACGGGAATAAACAGGGGATCGAATCCGTGGGCCTTGCACAGGGCGGTTGTCGCTGATCGCGTGGTGGAGAGTATCTCGGAGGGCACCATGATCGGCACATCGCGGAGATCCGACACGTGAAGCTCGGGTCGGTTGAGTCGATGGTCGTGCCGACACCAGACGACCAGGCGATCCGTTGACAGGTGCAGGGCGGCCATGGATCGCTCGGCGTAGGCGTCCAGGAGGGCGGGCACGCTGCCGTACCGATAGTCGATGAGCAGGTCGACGCGTCCCTGCTTGAGCCCCTCGTTCACGGTCTTGTAAGTGGCCCGCAGGTACCTCACCTGCAGGTCAGGATGCTCTTTTCTCAGTCGGCGGATGAGGCGGTAGTACGCCTCGGAGGAGCGGTCGGTGAGGGAGGGGGTCTGAACGGTGATCTCGGGGAGGATACCCGCGGCATCCACGCTCTGGCACTCGCGCAGGAGCTGGTGATAGGTGTTGAGGATGGTGGTGGCGCAGTTGAGAAAATGCGCCCCGGCCTTGGTGAGGTAGGTCTTGCCGTTGCGGTACTGGACGAGGGGGCAGCCCGTCTCCAACTCGAGCTGCTTGATGTGCTTGCTGAGCGTCGACTGGGCCATGTGGAGCTCGGCTGCGGCGTTGGTCATGTTCAGGTGATGAGCGAATACGATGAACTCATCCATGTAGTCGAATTGCATGGCTGGTCTCCCCCTCGCTTCAGGTGGCGCAGGCTCCCCGCTCGAAGTGGTGGGGGAGGGAGGTGCGCGTCCAGGTGCGTGCGTGCCTTTAAATAGGTAACCCTGTCTGGTGCCCTCCCGCAAGCGGTGAGCAATTCCGATTTGGAAAACCCCGCATGCTTGATTCTGGGAGGGAGATCGTGTTTCCCATTTGGAATCGGGCGCAGTCCGATTCTGCCACGGGCGGCGCTGGTGGCGCCCGATCCCCCAAACCTACACTCGAAGAGCCCCAGGCGAACTCACCACAGTCTAGCGCAGCCGAAAGGCGGTCGCGTGGTCGACGCCTCGGCCCCAGATCCCCAAGCGAAAGGACCCGACCATGTGCTTCAGACCAGCCGAAGCCGATGCCGCTGCCGGCGTCAAGCCCACCCCGTGCCCGCATTGCGGCAAGACCGTGTTCCCCACCGAGGGCCTTCTGCCCAAGAAGTGCCCCTTCTGCCGTGAGGAGCTGATCGCCGCCCCGTCGGCACCCGCCGCCCCCGCGGCACCGGGAGCGCCTGCCGCCCCCGCGGCGCCCCAGGCTCCGGGTGCTCCCAAGCCGCCGACCGCCTAGCGGAGGGACGTCCCGACGGATCGCCCCGCGGCGCCGAGAGGGCATTTCAGACTCCCGCGGCCCCGGCCGCCCGAGCATAGAGCAAGAGAGAGGCATACGAGGAGGAGGAAGCATGACAGTGAAGAAGATCGAGTGCGGTGACGGCACCTACAAGGTGCGCACCTGCGCGTGGTCGCCTCCCGGCGACCATCCGGTGGGCTGCGGCATGTACCTGACCGTCAAGGACGGCAAGGTGGTCAAGGCCGAGGGCGACCCCGAGCACCCCATCACCAACGGGCGCCTGTGCGTGCGCTGCCTGGCGCTGCCCGAGTGGATCTACAACGACAAGCGCATCACCACGCCCATGAAGCGCGATCCGCGCGACCGCGGCCTCGACAAGTGGGAGCCCATCACGTGGGACGAGGCGATGGACATCATCGAGGCGAAGGTCCGCGAGATCCACGAGAAGTACGGCTACGAGTACATCGCCACCTTCCAGGGCACCGGTCGCGTGGCCACCCTGTACGCACCGTCGCTGGCGTTCGCCGCGCTGCAGACCCCCAACGCCGGGTCGGTACTCGCGGGCGAGTCGTGCTACGGCCCCCGCTGCTGCGTCGCCAACTTCATCCTGGGCGCCGGCTACCCCGAGCTCGACTACGCGGCCTTCTTCCCGGAGCGCTACGATGATCCGCGCTACAAGGTGCCCGAGTACATCGTCATCTGGGGCAAGAACCCGCTCTACTCCAACCCCGACGGCCTGTTCGGCCACGCCATCATCGACCTGCAGAAGCGGGGCAGCAAGTTCATCGTGATCGACCCCCGCATCACGTGGTGCGCGGCGCATGCGGCGTTCCACCTGCAACTTCGTCCCGGTACCGACGCGGCGCTCGGCCTGGGCATCGCCAACATCATCATCCAGGAGGACCTCTACGACCACGAGTTCGTCGAGAACTGGTGCTACGGGTTCGACGAGTTCGCCGAGCGTGCCGCCGAATACCCCCCGGAGCGCGTGGAGGAGATCACCTGGGTTCCCAAGGAGACCATCATCGCCGCCGCCCGTGCCATCGGCAACGCCGACCCGTGCTCGTTCCTCTGGGGCGTCGCCCTCGACGAGAATCCCAACGGCGTGCAGGCCGGCCACACGTTCCTCGCCATCGTCGCCATCACGGGCAACCTCGACGTCCCCGGCGGCGTGACCCTGGCCGTCCCCGCGTCGTTCATGGGCAAGTGGCGATACGACTGCTCGCTGCAGATTCCGCCTGAGGTGTATGACAAGCAGATCATCAATCCGGTGCACAAGGCCTACGTCGCCCGCCAGCAGGGCCATCCTGACAGCATGCTCGACGCCCTGGAGACGGGCGTGCCCTACAAGGTGAAGATGGCGTGGTTCATCGGCACCAACCCGCTGCCTAACATGGGCGTGCAGACCAAGCGCTGGGAGGAGGCGTTCAAGACCCTGGAGCTCAACGTCATCCAGGACACCACCATGACGCCCTCGGCCATGGCTTTCTGCGACATCTTCCTGCCCGTGTCCACCTTCGCTGAGCAGACGGGCATCGTGCTGCCCCACTTCGGGCGCAACACCCACATGCTGGGCGTGACCAACCAGGCCATCGACATGGACTGCAAGTCCGATCTTGAGATCGCCATGATGATCGGCAAGCGCCTCAACCCCAAGGCGTGGCCCTGGGAGACGGTGGAGGACTTCTTCACCGAGCAGATCCAGACGAAGCTCGACATGACCTACGAGGATCTGCAGGATGAGAACCTCATCCAGCTGGACTTCGAGTACAAGAAGTACGAGAAGGGCCTGCTGCGCAGCGACGGCTACCCTGGGTTCAACACGCCCACCGGCCTGGTCGAGCTGCGCGCGAGCATCTACCCCGATTGGGACGAGGATCCGCTGCCCTACTTCAAGGAGCCGCCGTTCAGCCCCTTGAGCAAGCCGGAGCTGGCCGACGAGTATCCGCTCGTGCTGACGACGGGCGGACGCATGATCCCGTACTTCCACTCCGAGGGCCGTCAGATCCCGTCGCTGCGCGACCTCGTGCCCGACCCCATCGTCACCATCAACCCCAAGACGGCTGCCAAGTACGGCATCGAGCAGGGTGACTGGGTGCGCATGCGCAGCCCCTTCGGCGAGTGCATCCAGAAGGCCAACCTGACCATCGAGGTGGACGAGCGCGTCATCCACGCCACGCACGGCTGGTGGTTCCCCGAGCAGGACGGCGAGGCCCCCAACCTCTACGGCACCTACAAGGCCAACGTGAACAACCTCATCCCGCACCACGTCGTCGGCCATATGGGCTGGGGCGCTCCCTACAAGTGCATGATCTGCAGCATCGCCAAGGTCGACAGCATGGAGGACTACGACCCCACTTACCCGACCGAGCCCTATGAGGTGGATCCTGATTACAGCCTCGACCTGAAGACCCTCATGCACTTCGGGAAGTTCGACCCGGAGCACCCCGAGGAGACCTACAAGCTTGCCTATGCGAGCGACAGGAAGGAGGCGTAGGGATGAAGAACTATGCCATGGTCGTCGACTACCAGTACTGCACGGGCTGCCATGCCTGCGAGCTCGCCTGCCGCAACGAGAAGGGCCTGCCGCTCGATGAGTGGGGCATCAAGGTCACCCAGTACGGGCCTGCCGTGATCCAGGGCGAGGTCATGTGGGACTACGTGCCCGTGCCCTCGAGCGCGTGCGACCTGTGCATCGAGCGCATCGAGGCGGGCAACGTGCCCTCATGCCAGCTCCACTGCCTCGCCGCCTGCATCAAGGTGCTCCCCGTTGAGGAGACCGCCCAGGCGCTGAGAGAGTACGGCGACAAGACCGCGGTCTTCGTGCCCTAGGCCGTCCGGCGCGAAAGGCACCGAAGGGACAGGGGGCCGGCCTCTGCCGGCCTCCCCTCAGAAGAAGCGAATAGGGGAGAGAGGAGGTGCGCTATGGATACCTCTCCGGAGAAGATTGCCCAAGTGAAGACGATTCTCGATGACTACAAGACCACGGGAAACCCTGATTTGCTGGCCAAGCTTCGCGTCTACATATCCGAGTATCGGGATTACGAGGGCGATGATCCCGTGATCAACGATCTCAAGGAGACGTTCCACTTCTAGTTCCCGCCCTGCTTTCCCATCCGATGCCGTCGATCGGGCAGGGGACGTTCGGCTGCCACAGTCAACGGCCCGCATCGGATGGAGGAGCAGGGAAAAAGGAGGAGACATGGCATCAACTAACGAGACAACTGCTCTGACCCCTGCTGAAGAGGCGAAGATGAGAAAAAAGTCCTGGTTCGCATGGCTGCAGTCCATCGCCGGCTTCTCATCCCAGATCGTCGCCTCCACGGCAACCAACACCTACACCATCTGCGTGGCCCTCATCGCCACCCAGCTGGGGTGCACCGCTCAGGATCTCGCCATCGGCAGCTCGCTGTTCGGCGCCACCTACGCCGGTCTGTCGTTCGTTTGGGGCAACCTGGCTGATCGCATCGGCATCCGCTGGTCCATCTCGCTCGCACCCGTGTGGGTGGGCGTCGGGTTCATCCTCATCTCGCTGTTCACCAACAGCGTCATGAGCTTCGCCATCCTGTGCGCCCTGGCCGGCGTGGGCATGGGCGGCGTGTCGGGTGCTACCTTGTCCAAGGCCATCGGCAGCTGGTATGCCACCAACTGGCGCGGCAAGGGCATGATCCTCGTCAACATGGGCGGCAACGCGGCCTCCACCATCATGGGCATCGCCACCCCCATCCTCATCGCCAACGGATGGCAGGGCGCCTACATGATCATGGGCGTCGCCTACCTGTGCTGCGGCGTGCTCAACTTCATCTTGTTCCGCGATTCCCCGGCTGCCATCGGCACCGTGCCGTTCGGTTCCCCCAAGGGCACCGAGCCCATCCCCTACGAGAAGAAGGCCCAGAAGACCCCCGAGGAGAAGGCCGCTGAGAAGAAGGCCAAGAACGAGGCCACCATCGCCTGCCTGAAGGATCCGATGACGTGGAAGTTCGGTGTCATCTACGCGTTCTGGCAGCTGCAGATGAACTCGAACAAGGCGTTCATGGTGGCCGCCGTGGTGGCCGCTGGCATCGGCGACGTCGCCTTCGGCGGCGGCCTCATGGCCGGCTTCTCGTTCGCCATGCTGTTCGGCATGCCCATCATCTCGTTCTTGGGCGACTACTTCCCCCGCAAGTACGTGTTCGGGGCGGGCGTCTTCCTGGCGGGTGTGTGCTTCCTGGCCGTGTGGTTCGTGTTCGGCACCGGCGACGCGGGCCTGCTGCCCCCCATCTTCTCGGTGCTCGGCTTCGTGTCCGGCACGGTGGGCATCAGCTGGGTCATGATGGCGGAGTCGTTCCCGCCGAACATGCGCGGTACCGGTCCGGGCGTGGTGTCCACCTTCGGCATTATCGGTCGCGTGGGCGGCCCGCTGCTGGCGGCGTTCTGGATTGACGCGCTGTTCGGCGGCAACACAGCCTCCTACACCCTGTTCGCGGCGGCCTGCATGCTCATCGCCGGCGTGCTGATCTTCGTGTGGCTGCCCAAGACCAGCGGCAAGTACGGCGACCCGCTGGCCAAGAAGTACTACGAGGAGCACCCCGAGGAGGCTCCCAAGAACATCGCCGAGGCCGAGGAGAAGGCAAAGGCCTAGGCATCACCGCATCGCCTGCGGGCGAGGCGCGCAACGGGGCGGTGCCGTGTCGGCCCAACGCCGGCCAGGTGCCGCCCCTTCTTTGAGAGGGAAAGGAGAGTCATATGGCAGAGGAAAAGTGGAAGACCGGCACGGAGAACGACTACTGGGTCCGCTCCTGCGCCTGGTCTGCGCCGGGCTGTCATCCGGTGGGCTGCGGCATCAAGCTGCACGTCGTCGACGGCAAGCTGGTGGAGGTGAAGGGCGATGAGGAGCACCCCATCACCCAGGGACGCCTGTGCGTGCGCTGCCTGACGCTGCCGGAGTACGTCAACCATCCGGATCGCATCATCTACCCGATGCGCCGGGCCAAGGAGGATCGTGGCCTGGACAAGTGGGAGCGCATCACATGGGACGAGGCCGTCGACGAGATCGTCGAGCGCACCGAGGCCCTGCAGGCCGAGTACGGGCGCGAGACGGTCATCGTGTTCGGCGGCACGGGCCGCGAGGGCACGCTCTACGGCCCTGCGTTCGCATCCGCGGTGTTCCGCACGCCCTACTACGTGTACGCCATGAGCGGGCAGGCCTGCTACGGGCCGCGCAACATGACGGCCGCCAGCATCTACGGGTCCATCGGCTACCCGGAGATCGACATCGCCGCCTGGTCTCCCGAGCGCTACGACGACCCGGAGTTCACCCTGCCCGAGCTCATCGTGTGCTGGGGCAAGGACCCGCTGCCGTCCAACCCCGACGGCTTCTTCGGGCACGCCGTCATCGACATGATGCAGCGCGGCTCGAAGTGCATCATGATCGATCCTCGCATCACCTGGCTCGGCTCGCGCTGCGAGATGGTGCTGCAGGTGCGACCGGGCACGGACACGGCGCTGGCCATGGCCGTGTGCAACATCATCATCAGCGAGAAGCTCTACGACGAGCAGCTCGTCGAGAAGTGGGTGTACGGCTTCGATGAGTTCGCGGAGCGCGTGGCCACCATGACGCCGGAGCATGCGGCCGAGATCTGCCAGATCCCGGTTGAGCAGATCTACGCGTTCGCCCGCCGCTACGCGACGGCCAAGCCGGCGTCGATCGCCTGGGGCCTGGCCTTCGACCAGCAGTTCACCGGCACCCAGGCGGGCATGTGCGTCATGGCCATGATCTTCATGACGGGCAACATGGACGTCCCGGGCGGCAACACCTGCGGCGCGGGCCATCGCGGCTTCCTGGGCAAGTGGCGCGTCGAGACGCAGTCGTGCCTGCCTCCCGGCCAGTTTGCCAACCGCATCGGCAAGGAGGAGTACCCGCTGTTCAACCACCGCATGTTCTCCGCCTCGCCCGACTCGTTCCTGGAGCACTTCGAGAACGACGAGCCCACGAAGTTCCGCATGGGCTTCTTCAGCAGCTCGAACCCCGTATCGCCCTCCAACAACAACGATCCCGACCGTTGGTACAAGATGTTCAAGGAGCGCTTCGAGTTCGTCGTGGTCACGGACACGTTCATGAACCCCACTGCCATGGCCTGCGCCGACATCTTCCTGCCGCTATCGACGTTTGCCGAGCACAACGGCCTGGTGCAGCCCTACTACGGCGGCAACATGCAGTACATGGGCGCCATCAACAAGGCGGTCACGGTCGGTGAGGCCAAGTCCGACGTCGAGATCATGCTGCTGCTGGGCCGGCGCCTCAACCCCGAGGCGCATCCCTGGGCCACGGCCGAGGAGTTCTTCGAGGACCACTGCTTCACCCAGCTGGGCCAGCACTTCTCCGACATCCAGGACGACGTGGTGTACCAGCTGCCCTACTACTATAAGAAGTACGAGCAGGGAAAGATGCGCGGTGACGGCTACCCCGGCTGGAACAGCCCGACGGCCATGGTCGAGTTCCGCTCCTCCTATCTGGAGGACTTCGGCGAGGATCCGCTGCCCTACTTCAAGGAGTGCCCCTACGCTCCGGTGGACGACGCGCCGCTGCACGATGAGCGCTACCCGCTCTCGCTGACCACCGGCATGCGCAAGTACACCTCGTTCCACAGCGAGCATCGCATGATCAAATCGCTGCGCGAGATCGATCCGTGGCCGTGGGTGGAGATCAGCCCCGAGACCGCCGAGGAGTACGGCATCGTCGACGGCGGTTGGGTGACCATCGAGAACATGTTCGGCAAGTGCAACATGCAGGCCCACGTCCAGGCCAACATCAAGCCCGGCGTCGTGGTGGCCTCGCATGGCTGGTGGTTCCCCGAGCAGGAGGCTGACGAGCCCAACCTGTACGGCAACTGGAAGGCGAACATCAACCGCCTGCTGCCGAACCGCCTGTGCTCGCCGCTGGGGTTCGGGTCCATCCACGACAACATGTGCTGCACCATCCGCCCGGCCACCAGCCTGGAGGACGGCGTGGAGCTGCCGTGCTTCCCGGACATTCCGCAGCCCTACCCGCACATGGGGCTGATCCGCGATGCCACTAACATCGACGAGCCGGGCACCAAGGTGGCTGCCTACGACCACTATCCGCAAGAGCATGCGAAGGCCTGCGAGTAACCTGAGGAAGTGATGAGACATGGATAAGAAGGCACTGCTCTTCAACTACGAGTACTGCTCGGGTTGCCACAGCTGCGAGATTGCCTGCCGCAACCACCTGGGCCTGGGCTTGGGCGAATGGGGCATCAAGGTGACCGAGGTGAAGCCCTTCAAGACGCCCGAGGGTAAGATGGAGTGGATCTACCAGCCTGTTCCGACCCAGCTGTGCGACCTGTGCGCCGATCTGGTCGCCGAAGGCGAGAAGCCGGCGTGCGTCCACCACTGCCTGTCGTTCTGCATTGACTACGGCACGGTGGAGGAGATGGCGGCGAAGGCCGAGAAGCTAGGAGGCCGCGTGAGTCTGTTCCTTCCTTAGGACCCTATCCGGCTTGCGCGCAAGAGGGGCGGTGGGCTCAGGCCCCCCGTCCCTCTTTCGTTTATCTGCCGCGCCCTCAGAGGGAGGGGCGGTCATCCTCTGCCAGGAGGCGGGCCAGCTCGGGCACGGCGGCGGCGGTGTCGGGGGTGGTGACCGCGAAGCTGCTCAGCCTGACGTCGCCCGACGCGAACGGCACGGCCGTCATGCTCTCGAACCCTCGCAGCAGCGGCGTGGTGGTGAAGGAGAGGGGGTAGACGTAGACCGCCTCCGGCCGGTGGGCGTTCAGGAACTCCGGCTGTGAGGTGGTGGGTGTGGTGATGAAGGTGGGCTCGAACCCGTGGGCCCGACACAGGTCGATCACCGTGCGCTTCATGGGGGCGGAGGCGTCGCCGGGGGTGAGGATGGGGACGTCTCGCAGGTCCTGCGGGCAGAGGTCGGGCGCGTTGAGCGCGTGCGTCCGGTCGCACCACACGACCAGGGGCTCGCTTTGGAGGTGCCGCCAGATGAGGCCAGCGTCCCGGTACTCGCGTCCGATGTCGGCCAGGGGCCCGAATCGATAGTCCATGCAGAGGTTGATGTTGCCGCACTTGAGCTCGTGGATGAAGTTGCGCCGCGAGGCCTTGGCAAACGAGATGGTCAGGTTGTCGCAGGAGTGCCTCAGGGTATCTATGAGTCGGTAGTAGCTCCGGGCGGTCTCGTCGACGAGCGAGTGCTGCTGGATGACGAGGTGACGCTGGGATCCCTGGCGCTCCGCCTCGTCGTAGGCGCGGCATCCCTCGTGGAGGTTCTCGTACATATCGAGCAGCGCGCTCGACCCCTCGAGAAACCTCGATCCGACGGGGGTGAGGCTCAGTCGGTTGCTGGTATAGGTGAACAGGGGAGCGCCCACCTCAGCCTCCAGCTGCTTGAGGTGCTTGCTCAGGTTCGACTGGGTCATGAGGAGCTCGCTGGCGGCCCTTCGCATGTTCAGATGCCGGGCGCAGACGACAAACTCACGAACGTAGCTCATTCTCACGGTGCCCCTCCATCTCCTCGAATGCCGGGGAGCCGCACCTGCTCCGGTCTCCTCGTCCGAGAATCTCCCATTTTCCGCGGGGCGTCAACCGGCGGATCTATTCCGTTTTCCGATAGCATGCCGGAGCTGATCCGGCGCGCGGCTGCTACGCCCCGACCTCGCGTTCCATGATGTAGTCGTCCATGACGAAGTCCTGGCCGATGTCGGTCTCCACGGCGTCGATGGTCTTGAAGCCCTTGGCCTTGTACGCGCGGATGCCCAGGTCGTTGTGCTTGTTCACCGTCAGGTACATGGCGCGCAGGCCGCGTTCGGCGCACAGGCGCTCGTAGAACTCGATGATGCGCGACGCGAAGTGCTTGCCGCGCTCGCCGGCCAGGAGGTAGATCTTCGAGATGAAGAAGCGGTTCGTCTCCTCCTCCACGTGGCCGCCGGTGTAGCCCACCACGCGGAAGGCCGGCTGGGCCCCCTGCTCAAGCTCGGGCGCCGTCAGCTCGTCGGCCGCCAGGACGAGCCAGTACTCGTAGCCGTGCTCGGCCATGTCGCGCTCGATGGCCTCGAGGCTCTGGAAGTTGGCCACCATGTACTCGGTCTGCTCCTCGCCGATGAGCGCGGGCCAGTACTCCCGCCAGATGTCGCCGGCCAGTTGGGCCAGGCCCTCCTTGTCGGCGTCGGACGTGACGGGGCGGAATTCCACGAGCATCGGGGTGCCTCTCTCTTCGGGGATGTCGTCGGGCCCCATTGTAGCCCTCGGCGCGACCCGCGGCGCCCCTCAGCGGGCCGGGGATCGGGCCGGCTGCGTTTCCACCAGGTAACATCCGGGATTCCCGCTTGTTAAAACGCCTTTGTGACTCCGTTAACAATGGGGGCCGTCGGCTCATGGGATCGCCCGTGGTGCCACGATGGGGGAGCGGCGAGGGCGCGCAGGGCCCCGCCGGCACCGCCCGCGGGCGGTGCGACCGACGGAGGCGAGGAGGTAGGAGCCATGCTCGACACGGGATCGACCGGGTTCATGCTGACGTGCACCATGCTGGTGCTGCTCATGACACCCGGGCTGGCGTTCTTCTACGGGGGGCTGTCGCGGCGCAAGAACGTCGTCAACACCATGATCATGACCTTCGCGGTGCTCGGCATCGTGGGCATCGCCTGGGTGGTGGCGGGCTGGTCGTTCGCCTACGGCGGCGACGGGTCCATCCCCTTCTTCGGGGGCCTCGACCAGCTGGGGTGCCTGGGCGCGGTGGGTGACGTGCTCGCCGAGGCCGAGGGCACGCCGGACGCCTTCGCGGTGCTCTCCGGCGCGGCCGTGCTGTCGCCCGAGGCCGACAGCGGCTACCCGGGCATCGTCGACGTCGGGTTCCAGATGGCCTTCGCCATGATCACGACGGCCATCATCACGGGCGCGGTGGCCGGGCGCATGAAGTTCGGCGCGCTGTGCGCCTTCGCGGCTGTGTGGGTGCTGGCCGTCTACGCGCCGCTGGCCCACATGGTGTGGGGCGGCGACGGCTCGCTCATCGGCGACATGATCGGCGCGCTCGACTTCGCCGGCGGTGACGTCGTGCACATCAGCTCGGGTCTGACGGGGCTCGTCCTGTGCCTGATGCTGGGGCGCCGGCGCGGGTTCGAGGTCATGAGCTACCGGCCCCACAACGTGCCGTTCGTGGTGCTGGGGGCGACGCTTTTGTGGTTCGGCTGGTTCGGCTTCAACGCCGGGTCGGAGTTCGCGGCCGACGGCGTGGCGGCCCTGGCCCTGGTCAATACGGTCACCGCGTCGGCGGCGGCGCTGGTGTCGTGGCTGGTGGTGGAACGCGTGCGCGTGGGCAAGCCTACCCTGGTCGGCGCGGCGACGGGCCTGGTGGCGGGACTGGTGGTCATCACGCCGGCGGCGGGGTTCGTCGAGCCGTGGGCGGCGCTGGTCATGGGCCTGCTCGTGTCGCCGGTGTGCTACTTCGCCATCTCGTTCTGCAAGCGCCGCCTGGGCTACGACGACGCGCTCGACGCCTTCGGGTGCCACTGCGTCGGCGGCATCTTCGGCGGCATCCTGACGGGGCTGTTCTGCGTGCCCGAGCTGTCGTGGACCGACTTCGGCGGCCTGCTCTACACCGGCGACCCGACGCTTCTGGGTGCGCAGGTGCTCGGCATCGCGGTGACCGCCGCGTTCGTGGTGGCGGCTGACGTGGTGCTGGGCCTGATCGTGCGCGCCCTGTTCGGCGGCACGCTGCGCGTGAGCGAGGCCGACGAGGCCCAGGGCCTGGACGTGGCGACCCACGGCGAGAGCGCGTACCCGGCCTACCTGGGCCTGGACTAGCGGCGAGCGGACGTAAGGAGACGACATGAAGAAGATAACGGCCATCGTGCGACCCGAGAAGCTGGAGCCGCTCAAGGACGCCCTGTTCGCGGCCGAGGTGTCGGGCATGACCATATCCCAGGTCAACGGCTGCGGCAGCCAGCACGGCTGGAAGGAGTACTACCGCGGCACCGAGGTGATGCTCAACATGGTGCCCAAGGTGAAGTTCGACATCGTCGTGGACGACGATGAGGTGGACGGCCTGGTGGAGGTCATCCAGGACACGGCGCGCACGGGCGAGGTGGGGGACGGCAAGATCTTCATCTTCCCCGTGGACGAGGTCATCCGCATCCGCACGGGCGAGCGGGGGGATGACGCGGTGTAGCGGTTCCGTGCGTGGCGCCCGCGCGCTGCGGCCCCCCGCGGTCAGTGCCTGGCGGCAGGTCCCGGGTTCTGCCGCCGACGCGCCGCGCCGTCCCCTCGGGCGGCGGAGCCGCGGCCTGTCCGGCCGGGTGTGGCACAATGGCCCCGACCGAACGCGATCGAGAGGAGCGATTATGCACACGTACCGACCGAGGGGCGTCTGCTCCCGCAGCATAGACGTCGAGCTGGACGGGGACGTCGTCAAGGAGGTCCGCTTCACCGGCGGCTGCGACGGCAACCTGAAGGCCATCGCCAAGCTGGTGGCGGGCAAGCCGGTCGACGAGGTGGTCGGCCTGCTGCGCGGCAACACCTGCGGCCCGCGCGCTACGTCCTGTGCCGACCAGCTCACCCATGCCCTGGAGGAGGCCCGCGCGGCCCAGGCGTAAGGCCCGGCCGCCAGCCTCGCGCGCGCTCGCGGCAGCGTCGCCGCGGGCCCGTGTCCGGCCGGCTCCCGCCTCGTCCGCGGGCCCGGGCCGGCCGGCGCGCGTGGGGCATCCGGGCGGGGTTCGGCGGCGCGGTTGTGGGCGCGTCGAGAATTCCCCCTCATTGGGTTGAAATTCTCATAAACGCCCCGCGTGACCGTGATATACTAGCCAAACTTGCGGAAAACCCGCAGGAGGAAGTATCTGTTGGCCCCCGAGACATGTTTTATTGACCGCTCTTGAGCAAGCTCGTGCAAGCGAACATGGCAAGTATCAATCAATCATGACGAAGGGTCCCCAGAATGTAATGTTCGAAAGGGGTCCGTTTTGACCGAAATCAAGAAC
>JAAWAY010000157.1 GCA_022792415.1 Eggerthellaceae bacterium
GATGTGGAGGCTCTGGCCGCGGCCATCGGGCCCAAGACGAGCGCCGTCATCATCAACTCGCCGAACAACCCCGTGGGCGCGGTGTACACGCGTGAGAGCCTGGAGGCCCTGGCCGCAATGCTGCGCGCCAAGGAGGAAGAGCTCGGGCGCCCGCTGTACCTGATCAGCGACGAGCCCTATCGCGAGATCACCTACGGCGCCGAGGTGCCCTGGGTGCCGGCGCTGTACGCGCGCACCATCGTATGCTATTCCTACTCGAAGGCGCTGTCGCTGCCCGGCGAGCGCATCGGCTGGGTGTACGTGTCGGACACTGCCCCCGACGGCGACGAGCTGTCCGTGGCCATTGCCGGCGCGGGCCGGGCGCTCGGCTACGTGTGCGCGCCGGTGCTGCTGCAGCGCGTCATCGCCCGCTGCGTGGCCGAGCCCTCCGACGTGGCCGCCTACGCGGAGAACCGCCGCATCCTCACCGAGGGGCTGTCATCGCTGGGTTACGAGTACGTGCAGCCTGACGGGGCCTTCTACCTGTGGGTGAAGGCGCTCGAGGACGACGCCCAGGCGTTCTCCGACCGCGCCAAGCGCTTCGAGCTGCTGCTCGTGCCCTCGGACAGCTTCGGCGTGGGCGGCTGGGTGCGCCTGAGCTACTGCATCGCGCGCGACACCATCGAGCGGTCGATGCCGGCCTTCAAGGCGCTCAAGGAGAGCTACGAGGCGTAGGCGCGGAGCGCGGGGCGGCAGGGGGCGTCGTACCCCCCCGTCACGCCGGCAACGTGTCGGCCTGATCACCGTTTGGTCAAAATGGGGGGTGTCTCCGCAGGGAGGCGCCCCTTCTCTTTCTAGAGTGGAACCCAGTTGCGCCCCGAGCGCACCGTCCCTGCGCCCTCGCGCACCATGCGTCCGGCGCAGCGCCAAGAAGAAAGAAGGAACGATATGACTGAGTCAACCAAGGCCATCAAGAGCCTGAAGCGCGCGGCGAACTACTCCAAGCTCGCCATGCACGAGCTGGGCCCCCGTAGCTTCAAGAAGGGCCAGGGTGCCCTGCTGAAGGTCATCGCCAAGTTCGGCGAGGACGGCACCATCGACAAGAAGAAGCTCGAGCGCATGCTCGGCTGGAAGGGCGGCGAGGTCCGCAAGGTGTGCGAGAAGGCCCAGCGCAACGGCTACGTCGCCATCGACGATTCCGGGTTCGAGTTCACCGTCAAGCTGACCGACAAGGGCAACGAGGTGCTGCAGAAGCGCTTCGCCGTCGAGGACCATGCGGCTGATGCCGTGATGGCCGGCCTCACCCCCGAGGAAGTGGACCAGCTGATGGCCCTGTGCGAGAAGATCAGCACCACCTGCGAGGGCCTGGGCGTGGACTACTCGCTCATCGAGAAGCGTCACCAGGGCCGTCGCTGCGGCCAGCGCGACGAGCGCGGCGAGGGCAAGGGCCGCAAGGACCGCTGCTGCGGTCACCACGGGCATGACCACGGCTGCTGCAAGCATCATCACGACGCGCCCCAGTACGTGTTCGTGTTCGGCGACGACCACGGCCACGGCTGCCATCATCACGACGACTGCGAGCGCCACGGCAAGAAGCACGGCCGCCGCTAGCGGCACCGCATCGCCCGCCCTCCTGAGGCGGGCGGGGAAACGCCAGGAGGCCGCCGATCCCGCGAGGGACGGCGGCCTCCTTTGTGTTGCACGCTTGACGGCCCCGCGCTGCCGCCCTGGGGACGAGGCGGACGGGCGCCCTGGGCCTCGGGCGGGCCTGGGGCGGCCCCGCAGCGCCCTAGACCCGCCTAGGCGTGGTCCGCGGCGTCGGCGATGCGATAGGCCACGTCGGCCGCCACCTCAGCCACGGCGTCGTGGGCCGCGGCGGCCTGCTCGGCCGCATCGGCGCGCGCATAGGCCTCGGCGGCCGCGACGGCCTGGGAGGTCACGCCCAGCACCTGCTGGTCGTCCTGATCGCGTGCCTCGAACTCGCGGTGGAGCGCCTCCGCCTTCACCGAAGCCTCCTCGCGGGCCTGAACCTCATCTTCGAGCGTTGCCATGATTGCCTCCTTTGGGATGGACATCCGGCTGTTCGGATGTCGGGGAACGCTTCTATCGTATCGGGTGGCTCGCGTGGTGCCGAAGGGGCCCTCAACTGGTAATTTGACGGAAAAAACGCCGTTGAACTGGGGTTATTAATAGGTACGGCGGTAGGTAGCCCTCAAATATGGGTAGCGACGGCCCCTGACGGGGGACGAGGGGTGTCCCTGAGGCCACACGCCGAGGCGACGCCTTGGAGGGCTGCGGGGACACCCGCCGCGCCTCGCAAACGCGGCTAGATTACGTCAATGCCGCCAAACTCACCTCCTTGAGCAGGTAAAACAGCGGCGTCATATGCGCGTCTAATCCCATTGGGATTAGACGTAATACCGCGATTTAGGGGTCATCGTGGAATAGAAATCGCGGGATGCGCGCCGTAGATTCAGGGCGGGCGCAATGGGAGCGCCCAGCGTTGCGAGAAAGGAATGACCCATGTGCTTCAGACCTGCCGCTGTGGAACTCGACAAGACCTGCCCCTCCTGCGGGGCCACGTGCAAGCCCTCTGACACCACCTGCCCCTCCTGCGGGGCCGACCTGCCCGCTGGGCCGGCCATGCCCGGCGCCCCCGGTGCCCCGGGTGCCCCCGGTGCCCCGAAGGCCCCCGGTGCCCCCGCGGCCCCCGGCGCTCCTGCGGCCCCGGGCGCCCCGAAGGCCCCTGGCGCGTAGGCTGCGCACCCCGGCGCCCCACGGGGCGCGATCGCGTGCCGGCGCCTCGGCGTCGGCACGCTTTCCCCGAGGATCAGAAGGGAGGGGCCATGTGCTACCCCTGTACTCACTGCAATAAATGCGGTCGCGGCACGGTGAAGGGGATCTGCCTGGCCTGCGGCCACGCCAACCCGCCGGCCGCCACGGCCTGCGAGGCGTGCGGCGCCCGCTTCCCCCTTCCTCCGGGGGTGACGCGTTCGGGGACGGCTGCGCGATCCGCAGCCGAGACCCTTGAAGATGGAGTGGGCTCTAAGGAGTAGGTCTTCCCCAATCCGTGGGGGGGGGTATCCTTTCTGAGCATGTTGCGTGCCAGGCTTTTCGAGATATGGGGGTATCTCTTGGCAGATCGAAGCAACGAAGCAAGTCCCTCGGCCACTGAGGAGGTCAGCCGTAAGGGGAACGGGTGGCTGTTCGTCAATCCCTATCTGGTGGCAGGGGTGGTGGGTGCGTCCTTGTGCTTCGCGTGGATGTTCTCCGTGCTGCTGAGGCCGGGCTTTCCGGGCATCATGGCGGCGGGGGAGCAGTCCGACCAGCTGTTCAGGCTGGTGTTCGCCGCGTCGACGCTTGTGTGCTACGGGCTGGTCATGTTCGCGGCCAATACCCTTCAGTGTCATCGTCGTCTCATGCTGGCGTGCTCGCTGGCCGCCGCGCTGGCGAGTGAGGCCATCTCGGTCATCGGCGTGGGGACGACGTCGCTCCCCCTGTTCGTGGCGTGCGGTCTGACGGCCGGCCTGGGCATGGCCCTGCTGTCGAGCCTGTGGGTGGAGTTCCTCTGTGCCCACCTCAAGCAGGCGGTGCGGCCGGCGCTCTCGACCATGTTCCTGCTCGCGCTGTCGTGGTACCTCATCCTGCTGCTGCTCGACGACGTCTTCGTCACGGCCGCCGCCGTGGTCTTCGTGGCGCTGTCTGCCGGCTGCTATGCGGCGCTGTGCGCCCTGTACGCCCCCATGGACACGATGCCCCGCGTGGACGCCCACGAGTCGGACGAGCGCTATCCCATCACCTGGAAGCCCAACCTGCTCACCATCATGGGCTCGCTCGCCGAGGGGTTCGCCCTGTACTGGCTGCTGGATCCGTCGGGCAACCAGGAGCTCACCGCGCTGCTCGTGTGCGTGGTGTCGCTGGTGGTATGCGCCGTGGTGCTGGTGGATTCCGTGAGGCGCTTCGTGCTGCGCGAGCTCATCATCCGGCGCCTGTTCCTGCCGGTGCTGGCGGCGTGCATCCTCACCATGCTGTTCCTGCCCCGGCCGCTGGTGTTCGTGCCCTGCCTTCTGGCGTACGGGTTCTCCCTGCTGCCGTACCTGTCGGCGATATTCGCCACGTGCGAGCACATCGTGCGCTGCCGCCTCTCGCCGTTTCGCGCCTTTTCAAAGGCCCGCATCGTGGCCGCCCTGGGGCTTCTGCTGGGTCTCATGCTGGGCTGGCTGTCCTTCGAGGGCGGCGTGTTTGGCGACGTGAACCTGCAGGTATGGGTGGTCGTGGTGGTGATGTTCTTCATCCTGGTGTCGGCCGTGCTGCCGCCCGAGAGCTTCTACCCGGGTGACGAGATGCGCAACCTGGGCCCCGTGCACATCGGAGCGAACGGCGAGATCGCCGACGCGGAGGTGCTCAGCTCGCTGCGCGACGGCAGCCGCTACTTCCAGGAGCGCTGCGACGCGGTGGCCGCCCACTATGGGCTCACCACGCGCCAGACCGAGGTGCTCTATCTGCTGGCCAAGGGCCGCAACGCCTCCTACATCCAGGAGAAGCTGGTCATATCGCCCCACACGGTGAAGGCCCACATCTACACCATCTACAAGAAGACCGACCGTCATTCCCAGCAGGACCTCATGGACCTGGTCGAGGGGTTCGACCCTGACGCCCCGGGCCAGGAGCGCGCGCGATGAGCGCGCGCTCCCGCTGCTCGCTGGCTACCTACTAGGCCGCCTGGCGGCCGATCAAGGAGGTTGATTCTATGCCTCATGATGCGAAGGGCGGCCGCGCGGCCACCCTCAAGATAGGCGTTGAGGAGCTGCTCGGCTTCATGGGCTTCGCCACGCTCGTCCTGGCCCTGTGCGGCCTGTACCTCGTCATCCCGCGCGCCGCGACGGGGGAGGGGGAGGCGCTGCGGGTGCAGCTGCTGGCCAGCGTCGCGCTCATCGTCGGGTTCGCCGCCGCGCACGGCCTGGCGCATCGTCTGGCGACCCACCGCTGCCGTACTCTTCTGGTAGCGGCCTGCCTGGGGCTGGCGGCGTTCGGCGCCGCGTGCCTCGTGCCCCTGGCCGCCGACGCGGCGCTCATCCCCTGCGCATGCGTGGCGGCCATCGGCGTAGGCGCGCTCGCGTGCCTGTGGTTCGGCTTTCTGTGTCTGCAGCAGCCCAAGATGGTGTGCTTCTACGTGTCCACGGGCGTGTTCGCCGGCATGACGGGCGCGCTGCTCATCGAGTACCTGCACGAAGTGGTGGCCGGGGTGCTGCTGGTGACGGCCTTCGCCCTGTCGGTGGGGTCGTACGTGGGCATCCTGCGCCTGAAGGATCGCAAGCCGCTGCCCGACCCGGTGGATAACGCCGAGTCCGACAAGCGCTCGTCCATCAGCTGGCAGTCCATGATCATGCTCGCCTTCGTGTACTTCGAGGCGGGGCTGCTGTTCCACGTGACCCTCGCACTCGACCTGGTGCCCTTTGCCTGCCTGGGCGCCATGGCGGCGTCGCTGGCGCTGGCGGTGGACGCCGTGCGCAGCCGGGTCATCACCGAGCGCAGCATGCTGGCGCCCATGGTGCCGGTGACGCTGGGCGCGCTTCTGCTCATGTTCTCCTACGGGCCCGCCGTCCAGCGGGTGGCCGTGGCGCTGCTGGCGGCCATCGCCACGGTGTTCATCGTCTTCGGCTGGACGGCGCTCGCCGGCCACGTGCGCATCTTCAAGCTGTCGGCGCTGCGCGTGTTCGCCAAGGCGCGCATGGCCGACTACGTCGCCGTGGCGGCGGGCCTGGGTTTCGGCTACCTGGCGGTCAGCCTCGATCGGGCCAACCCGCTCGACGCCCTGCGCCTGTGCATCGTGCTCTCGCTGGTCTACGCCGTCATCGCGTCGTTCTGCCGCAAGCCGCGCTTCCCCGACCCGAGCCTGGAAAACGAGGAGGGCGCCACGCCCGCCACCGGGGGCAACAGCCTGTGGCGCCGGCGATGCCGCGCGCTCAGCGACCAGTACGACCTGTCCGAGCGCCAGCACGAGGTGCTCGTGCTCATCGCCCAGGGCCGCAACGCCAAGTACATCCAGGAGGCGCTCACCATATCCCTCAGCACGGCGCAGACCCACATCCGCAACATCTACCGCAAGGTGGGGGTGCACTCGCGCCAGGAGCTGCTGAGCCTCATCGAGTCCACCAAGCTCTACGGCGAGGACTAGGCGCCTGCCCGCGCAGCGCCCCCGGGGCGCTCGTCGCGCGGTTGCGGGCATACCCAACCGCCTTGGCCGCCTCGGCTGAGGGAGGGGCGTTTGCCCAGGACGCCATCGTCAAGAATGAGGTATGTAGGAAAACCCCCACATCATCACGATGACAGCCCCTCCTTCCCGTCAGTACCCTCCTGCCCAAGGCGCAGCGGATTGCGCCGGAGAGAAGGAGGAAGCAGATGGTTGACTATCAAGGTTTCTTGGACAGCATCGACCGCAAGGCTTACCACGAGGGGGAGTGGCAGTGGGAGGAAGACGGCTATACCGTCACCCGTACCTACAACTACTCCGCTCCGGGCTGCCATGACTCATGCGGTGTGCTGCTGTACACCAAGGACGGCAAGCTGGAGAAGATCGAGGGCGACCCGCTGGATCCCTATGCCAACGGCAAGCTGTGCATGCGCTGCCTTGACATGACCGAGATGGTGGACAGCGACAAGCGCCTGAAGTACCCCATGAAGCGCGCGGGTGAGCGCGGCGAGAACAAGTGGGAGCGCATCACCTGGGAAGAGGCCCTGGACATCGTCGAGACCTACATCAAGGAGGAGATCGACGGCAAGGGCCTGGGCCGCGAGGCCATCCTGGTGGGCCACGGCACGGGCCGCAACATCAACTGGCAGGTGCCCTTCATCGCCGGCGCGTGCTTCCGCACCGCCAACGTGGGCGGCATCTACTTCTCCGGCTGGTGGTGCTACATGCCGCGCGTGTGCGGCGCCGCGGGTCCGCTGGGCGACTACCCCATCGTGGACGCGTCCGAGACGCTGCCCGACCGCTACGCCAACCCCGAGTGGAAGGCTCCCGACGTGCTGGCCGTGTGGGGCAACGAGCCGCTCAAGTCCAACGGCGACGGCTACCTGGGCCACTGGCTCAACGTCTGCGTGCAGGCCGGCACCAAGATCATCTCCATCGACCCGGTGCTCACCTGGTGGGGCGCCCGCGCCGAGTACTGGCTGCGCCCGCATCCCGGCACGGACTGCTGCATCGCCCTGGCGTGGCTCAACGTCATCATGGAGGAAGACCTCATCGACCACGAGTTCGTCGAGAACTGGTGCGCCTACTACGATGAGCTGAAGGAGCACTGCAAGCAGTTCACCCCCGAGTGGGCCTCCGAGATCACCGGCGTGCCCGCGGACGACATCGTGGGCTCCGCGCGCCTGTACGCCAACGCCGAGCGCGGCGCCATCCAGTGGGGCCTCGTCTTCGACGCCGGCACCTCGTCCGCCATGCACTGGACCGAGGCCGTGTGCGACCTGATGGCCATCTGCGGCAACATCGAGAAGCCCGGCACCCACGTGCTCGTGCACAACTCCTTTGACATCAACGCCGGCTACTCCTCGGTCGACCTGTACGCCAACCCGCAGGCGCTCGAGCGCAAGTTCCGCAAGTGGATGATCGGCGACGAGGGCCTCGACTTCGTCGGCATGTCCAACTGCGACGCCATGGCGTCGGTGCTCGAGGCGGGCAAGATCCCCGTCACGGGCGAGGACTACCCCATCAAGATGTTCTGGGCCCAGTCCTGCAACGCCTTCGCGGGCCACGAGGGCGCCGCGGCGCGTGCCTACAAGTACATGAGCAAGATCCCCTTCATCGTGTACGCCGACCCCATGATCACTCCCACCATGGTGGCCATCGCCGACCTCATCCTGCCCGTGTCCATGTCGGTGGAGCGTGACTCCGCCCGCACGTGGTGGACGCCGCTGCGCGCCATGAAGAAGGTCACGAGCTTCTACGAGGCCAAGTCCGACGAGGAGATCGCCCTGTGGCTGGGCAAGCGCCTCAACCCCGAGCTGTTCGTGCGCTGGGATTCCGTCGAGGACTTCATCAACGACTACCTGCTGACCGACCTGGCCGTGGTGGGCCCGGACGGCAAGGTGAAGAAGGCCAACTTCTCCGCCGCCACCGACGAGGACTGGGGCCACACCTCGGTGTCCGACGGCGAGGGTCCCTCCGTCACCACCAAGTGCCCCTACACCTTCGACGAGCTGGTGAAGGTGGGCGGCCATGCCTATGACGAGTGGAACGCCACCTACAACAAGCACGAGAAGGGCCTGCTGCGCCCCGACGGCCAGCCGGGCTTCAACACCCCCTCGGGCCGCATCGAGCTGGTGCCCACCATCTTCCAGGCGTGGGGCATCCCGCCGTACCCCATCTACACGCCGGCCCCCGAGACGTGGCAGACCACGCCCGAGATCATGGAGGAGCTGCCCTTCTACATGATCAACGGCGCCCGCTCCTACGAGTTCTTCCACACCGAGCACCGCATGGCCCCCACCATGCGCGAGTTCCACCCCGAGCCCCTGGTGAAGGTGTCCCCGGCCACGGCCGAGAAGTACGACCTGCAGGACGGCGACTGGATCTGGATGGAGAACCACGAGGGCCGCTGCCGCCAGATGGTCAAGATCTTCCCCGGCATGCCCGACGACTGCGTGTCGGCCGAGCACGGCTGGTGGAAGCCGGAGAAGGAGGCCGCCGCGCCGGTGTTCAACGACTGCTTCGAGTACAACGTGAACAACCTCACGCGCAACTTCCAGGCAGGCCCCGGTGGCATCGGCTCGCCCATCAAGTGCACGCGCTGCCGCATCTACAAGTACCAGGAGGGCGATACGCCCGCCGGTGTCCAGATCACCGAGCTGGGCGGCTGGCGTGACGACTACGAGCCCATGAAGCCGTAAGGAGAGCGTCATGACCAAGGGAATCCTCATCAACTACGACTACTGCACCGGCTGCCACTCCTGCGAGGTGGCCTGCAAGAAGCACCTGGGGCTGCCCAAGGGCGAGTTCGGCATCAAGCTGACCGAGACCGGCCCCTACGAGTACGCCGGCAAGCCGGCCGGCCCCGAGCACTGGGAGTGGACCTGGCTGCCCGTCATCACCAAGGCCTGCGACATGTGCGCCGACCGCACCGAGAAGGGCAAGATGCCCATGTGCGTCCAGCACTGCCAGGCGTGGTGCATGTACTACGGCGACGTGGCCGAGCTGGCCGCCAAGATCGACGGCAAGACCCGCTGGGCGCTCATGGCCACCACGGCCTAGGCACCCCGCCCGCCACGCTCTGACCCGGAGGGGCCGCGCTCGCGCGGCCCCTCCTTCATTAGGAGGGCTTACGCGGTGCGGATGAGGTACTCCATCAGGATGCGCTGGCGGGTGGCGGCGTCGTCCAGGTCAAACCCCAGGCGCTCCTGCATGCGCCCGATGCGGTAGAGCAGCGTCGAGCGGTGCATGAACAGCTCCTCGCAGGTCAGGCGCACGTTGCGCTCGTTGCGCAGGAAGACGTAGAGCAGGCGCAGGTCCTCGGTGCCGTGCTCGCGGTCGAAGGCGGCCAGCTGGGCGGTGATGCCGTGGTCGGCCGAGGCGCCGATGAGGCGGTTGTTCGTCTTGGCCACCTCCACGACGTAGGCGGCCAGGCAGTCGCGGAAGCGGTAGAGGGGCAGGGGCGGCTCGGGGTCGAACGAGCGGGCCAGCGAGGGGCGCGGCCCGGTGGACAGGCTGAGCGCCTGGCGCGCCTGCTGGTAGGCCGAGGGCAGGTCGGTGAGGGACTCGAACGGCTCGGAGAGGCCCGCCGCGCAGTCCTGCGCGTTCACGAAGGCCTGCAGCTGGGGAAGCTGGGGGCCCTCGAGCCCCGCCGTCGGGTCGACGACCAGCACCTGGGCGTCTCGCGTGCCGATGACGCAGGAGGGCAGCGACTCCTTGGCCCGCTGGGCGTAGTATCCCGCGAGCGACTTCTCATCGGCGCCCCCGGGGAAGGAGAGCACCGCCATCTGGTAGGGGCCCGCCTCGGCCAGGCCCAGGGCGCCCAGGCGCCGCGCCAGGTCGTCGCGGCTGATGAAGCGGTGGTCGATGAGGTCGCCGAACAGGCGCGTGGCCTCGGTGTCCTGCGCGAAGCGCTCGGATCGGCTCTGGCGGACCACGTGGTCGACGTGGTCGACGAGCAGCTGGAAGGCGTCGCGCAGCGCGGGGGTGGGCGGCCGGTTGTTGCACTGCATGACCACGTGCACGAAGTAGCTGCCGAACGAGCGGAAGACGTAGTCTAGCGTGGGATAGCGCGTCATCACCGCGGGCTTGACCTCCACGCGCGTCTGCACCTCCCAGTCGCGCAGGGCGTTGTGTCGGCGGAACAGCTCGATGGTGGATGCGGGGTGGTAGCCCAGCCTCACCACCTCCTGGGACACCGGATCGTCGATGGGGATGGAGCGGGTGTAGGCCATGAGCCGGAACTCCGAGTCGGACAGCGACACGAAGTTGCCCAGGACGGCCTCGCTGCAGTCGAGCAGGCCCTGGTAGGAGCTGCCCTGGAGCAGGGCGGTCCGCAGGGAGTCGACCCAGCGGCCCATGGTCAGGAACAGGCGCTGCAGGTCGGCGGCCACCGAGGCATACGAGCGGCTCGTCCGGCAGAAGATGGTGCGCTCCATGAGGTGGACGGGCGCCTCGAAGGCGTCCTCGCCCTGGTAGACCACGAGGGCCCAGCTGCCGTCGTCGTTCCTGAGGCGCTCCCGGGCGGCCTGGGGCGGCAGGCAGCAGAGGACGGGGTCGTCGCCCGCACCCGACGGGGCGGGGGAGGGCACGTCGGCGGGGCCGGCGTCCTCGGCGGCGATGACGACGTAGCCGAAGCGGCGGACGCCGCACTCGGGGAGAAACGCCACGTTACAATCTGACAGGTACTCCGCGATCATGTTGACCGTTACCATGAAGTCACCTTTCATAGATCAGATATAACTAAAAAATAGAATTATTTAATCATATACGATATATATACCCGCGAGTGCGCTCCATACAATGGCCGCAGTATCGGCATGTGATTGAGGGGGCGCCTATGCTCACGCCACGTCAGAACCTGCTGGAGTGCATCCGCGGGGGTCATCCGGACCGCTACGTCAACATGTTCGAGGCGTTCTCGCCCATGATTCCCGGCAACCCGCTGCTCGACCCCACCTTGAACGAGGAGGGGTTCATGATCGACGAGTGGGGCGCGACGTTCCGCACCATCGAGGGGCAGCCGGGCTTCTTCCCGGTGCATGAGCCCGGCCGCATCGTGTGCACCGACATCACCGAGTGGAAAGACCAGGTGACGCCGCCGGGCGACGTGAGCGATCCGGCGCTGTGGGAGGCGGCTGCCGCCGCGGCCGCCCAGGTGGATCGCTCGGAGAAGTTCGTGTGCTGCGCCCTCATCCCCGGCGTATTCGAGCGGCTGCACCACCTGCACGAGATCACCGAGACGCTCGCCGACCTGTACGAGGAACCCGAGGCCATCCACGAGCTCATCGAGGTCATCGTCGACTGGGAGCTGCGCCTGGCTGAGGCCATCTGCACGTACGTGAAGCCCGATGCCATCTTCCACCATGACGACTGGGGCACCCAGATATCCACGTTCATGGCGCCTGAGATGTTCGAGGAGTTCCTCCTCGAGCCGTACAAGCGGATCTACGGCTACTACAAGGACCATGGCGTGGAGCTCATCATCCACCACTCCGACAGCTTCGGCGAGACCCTGGTTCCCTACATGATCGAGATGGGCATCGACATCTGGCAGGGCGCCCTGCGGGCCACCAACGACATCCCCGCGCTCATCGACCGCTACGGCGACCGCATCGCCATTATGGGCGGCATCGAGTCGCAGGTCATCGATAAGCCCGACTGGACCGAGGAGGAGGCGCGACGCGAGGTGGAGGCGGCCTTCGACGCCATCCCCCGCACGACCGGGTTCATCCCCTGCCTCACCTCCGGGGCCGACACCGGCGGCTACCCCGGCATCTACGAGTACGTGACCCAGCTCATCGACGAGCGATCCGAGAGGGACTTCGCGCAGTAAGGCAGTGCTGCGCCCAACGAGGAAAGGAGCATCGACAAGGTGGAGAAGATCACGGAGAGGGAGAACTTCCTGCGCATGGTGCGCGGCGAGCAGCCGGCGTTCATGCCGCATCAGCCCAGCCTGCTGCAGATGATCATCCCGAGTGCCATCGGGGACCGCGCGGAGAACTGCGGCACGGGCTACGACTGGTTCGGGGTGCACTGGACCGAGGACCCGTCCATGCCCATGATGCCCATGGTCACGCCCGGCGTCGACCCGGTGCTCGAGGACATCGAGGACTGGGAGGAGGTCATCGAGTGGCCCGATCTGGACGCCATCGACTGGGAGGCCTGCGCCCGGCGCGACGTCCCCGAGAAGGATCCGACGAAGATCCTGTGCGCCATGATGGTGTCGGGGCCCTTCGAGCGCCTGCATGACCTTATGGGATTCGAGGAGGCGCTCTGCGCGCTCGTCACCAACCCCGAGGAGTGCGAGGCGTTCTTCTCGCGTCTGTGCGACTTCAAGATCGAGCAGATCAAGCGCCTCAAGCAGTACTACGACGTGGACATGGTGCACTTCCAGGACGACTGGGGCACGCAGAACGACCTCATGTTCCCGCCCGAGGTGTGGCGCACCCTCATCAAGCCCCACGTGCAGCGCGTGGTGGACGCCGCCCATGAGCTGGGCGTGCTGTTCGACCAGCACAGCTGCGGCAAGATCGACCGCATCGTCGGCGAGGTGGTGGGCATGGGCATCGACGTGCTCGACCCCGTGCAGCCCGTGAACGACCTGCCGGCGTGGATAGACGCGTACAAGGACGACGTCATCTTCATGGGGGCCCTGGACGCCCAGAACGTCATCGACGACCCCGAGGCCACCGACGAGGAGATCATGGCCGAGGTGCAGGAGAAGATCGACCTGTTCGGCAACGCGGGCGCCCGCTTCATCCCCTTCGCCGTGGCCCTCACGCCCAACGTGATGAAGGCGCTCGACGACAGCTACCTCTACGGCCACACGTTCTACGACGACGCGTACGCCGATGAGGTGGAGGCCTTCAAGGAGGCCATCGCCGCCCGCGGAGACGGCCCGATGAAGGCCGGCACCGTCCCCGGCACCGACATGAACCAGTAGAAGGCCCCGCGCGGGCCGCATCCAGAGAGAGGAAGACCCATGACCATCATCGAAGACATCTCAAGCGCCGTGATGCGCGGCAAGAAGAAGGAAGTGAAGCCGCTCGTGCAGCAGGCCCTCGACGAGGGCATCGCCGCCGAGGTGATCCTCAACGAGGGCCTCGTGCCCCCCATGGGCATCATCGGCGACAAGTTCAGCGCCGGCGAGGCGTTCGTGCCCGAGATGCTGGTGGCCGCCCGCGCCATGGCCGCCGGCACGGAGGTGCTCAAGCCCCACCTGGCCGAGGAGGGCGCCGAGCCCGTGGGCAAGGCCGTCATCGGCACGGTCAAGGGCGACATGCACGACATCGGCAAGAACCTCGTGCGCATGATGATCGAGTCGAAGGGCTTCGAGGTGGCCGACCTGGGCGTGGACGTGGCGCCCGAGCAGTTCGTGACGTTTTTGCAGGAGCACGAGGACACGGACATCGTGTGCTGCTCGGCGCTGCTCACCACCACGATGCCGGCCATCAAGGCCACCATCGACGCCATTGAGGCTGCCGGCCTGCGCGACCAGGTGAAGGTCATGGTGGGCGGCGCGCCTGTCACCCAGGCCTTCGCCGACGAGGTGGGCGCCGACGCCTACACCGCCGACGCCGGCGCGGCCGCCGTGCGCGCCGTCGAGCTGGTGAGGGGGTAGCGCCGTGGACATGGAGCGCTGGGTCGCCGACCATATCGCCGCGCCCCGAAAGAAGCCCCTGCCGGTGCTGTCGTTCCCGGCGGTGCAGCCGATGGGCGTCACCGTCGCCGAGCTCATCGGCGACGCGTCCCTGCAGGCCGAGGCCATGCGGCTCGTGGCAGGGCGCACCGACAGCGCGGCGGCCGTGTCGTTCATGGACCTGTCGGTGGAGGCCGAGGCCTTCGGCGCGGAGGTTCGCGTGTCGGACGACGAGGTCCCCACCGTCGTGGGCGCGCTCGTCGACGAGGACTCCGACCCCGACGAGCTCGCCGTGCCCCAGGTGGGCGCGGGCCGCACGGGGCTCTACCTGGAGGCCATCCGCCGGGTCGCCCCCGAGATCACCGACCGCCCGGTGCTCGCCGGCGTGATCGGGCCGTTCTCGCTGGCGGGCCGGCTCATGGACGTCAACGAGGTCATGGTGCTGTGCTACGAGGAGCCCGAGCTGGTGCACGCCGTGCTCGACAAGGCCACCGAGTTCATCTGCGCCTACGCGGCGGCCTTCAAGGAGGCCGGCGCCGACGGCGTGGTCATGGCCGAGCCGCTGGCGGGGCTGCTGCCCCCCGAGCTCATGGGCGAGTTCTCCACGCCCTACGCCCGACGCGTCGTGGACGCCGTGCAGGACGGCACCTTCGCGGTGGTCTACCACAACTGCGGGCCCTCGGTGGCCGCCGCCCACGCGGAGGTGGCCGCGGTGGGGGCCGCCGCCTACCACTTCGGCAACGCCTCCGACATGGCCGAGATGCTCGAGCTCATGCCCGATGACGCGCTCGTCATGGGCAACGTCGACCCGGCCGGCGAGATCCGCAACGGCACGCCGGAGTCGGTGCGCGAGGCGACGCTGGCCCTCATGGCCGCCTGCGCCCACCACCCCAACTTCGTGCCGTCGACGGGCTGCGACGTGCCGCCCATGAGCCCCTGGGCCAACATCGACGCCTTCTTCGCCGCCGTCGCCGAGTTCTACGAGGCGCGCTAGCGGGCGCCGGGCGGCGGGGGGCGACCCGCCACCCTATGGCGTTATCCCGTTTCCCGAGGGTGCCTGAGCCAGCGCATCCCGGTACGTTGCCGGCCCCGGCGCCCTCGCAGGAGCGCCGGGGCCGGCGTGCGTTGAGGGGGTGTGAACCCAGGGAGCCTAGGGGCGGCGCGGCATGCCCCCGACAGGCTCACGAGGGCATGCTGACGCGTGCGCGAGACCTCCTTATCTTTGCGGGCGCCGTGTGGCCAGATTCGCTGTTTCCCCAGGTGGGGCATCGTCAATTCTTGGGTATGGGTCGATATACCGCGCTTGGTACGTTGGCAGGCCCGCGCGCGCTCGGTAGCCTTGCCCTTACTGGCGTGGGAGCGCCAGGAGAGAGAACGAGGAAGGATGTGACATGAGCGAAGACGAGTTCTACAAGAAGGCTGAAGTTGTCAAGCTCGACACGCTGTCCGATGTGAACGACATCGGCAAGCCGTGGCGCTATGAGGAGGACGGCCTGACCGTCACGCGCACGAGCCCCTGGTCCCCTCCGGGATGCCACCCGGTGGGCTGCGGTCTCAAGCTCTACGTCAACGATGAGGGGCGCCTGGTTCGCGTCGAGGGCGACGAGAACAACCCGGTGACCCAGGGCCGCCTGTGCCCCCGGTGCATCGCCCTGAAGGACTACGTCTACAACCCGGCCCGCCTGCTGCATCCCATGAAGCGCGACCCGAAGGACCGCGGCAACGCCGACGCGTGGGAGCAGATCACGTGGGAAGAGGCCTTTGACATCATCAAGGCCGAGTACGACCGCATCACCGGTCAGTACGGCCGCGAGTCCATCGTGGTCTTCGCCGGCACCGGCCGCGAGGGCGGCACGTTCGCGCCCTACGGCACCATGTGCTTCGGCACGCCGAACTTCTGCTACAGCCAGTCCGGCTACGCCTGCTACACCCCGCGTCTGGCCGCCATCGCCTACATCGGCGGCACGACCTACCCCGAGTGGGACTACGCCGGCGCCCTGCCCGGCCGCTGGGACGACCCGCGCTACGACCTGACCGAGGTGCTGGTGGTGTGGGGCAAGGCCCCGCTCGAGTCCAACCCCGACGGCTTCTTCGGCCATGCGGTGGTGGACGCCATGCGTCGCGGCACGCGCCTGATCGTCATCGACCCGCGCGTCACGTGGCTGGCCTCGCGCGCTGACATCTTCCTGCAGCTGCGCGCCGGCACCGACACGGCGCTGGGCATGGCCATGATCGACTACATCATCAAGGAGGACCTGTACGACCACGACTTCGTGGAGTACTGGTGCTACGGCTTCGAGCAGCTGGCCGAGCGCTGCGCCGAGATGCCGGTGGAGAAGGCCGCCGAGATCTGCGGCCTGGACGCCGACAAGATCCGCGCCGCTGCCCGCATGTACGCCACGGCCAAGCCGGCCGCCATCCAGTGGGGCCTCGCCGCCGACCAGAAGACCAACGGCATGCAGCAGGGCCAGGTGACCGTGGACCTCATGGCCATCACGGGCAACCTGGACGTCCCGGGCGGCCAGATCCTCCCCGGCACCGGCGCCGGCCACAACGAGTCGGGCTTCGGCTTCGAGAAGGGCGTCGGCGAGGAGCTGCAGAAGAAGATGATCGGCCTGGACCAGTACCCGGCCTACTGCATGATCATCCTCAACGCCCATGCCGACCTCATGCTCAAGGCCCTGGAGACCGGCGAGCCCTATCCCATCAAGATGGGCTTCTACGCCGGCAACAACCTCATGAGCTGCACGTCCATGGAGCCCAAGCGCTGGCATGACGCCATCGTGAAGTCCCTGGAGTTCTGCATCGGCTTCGACACGTTCATGAACCCCTCCATCGAGGCGTCCTGCGACATCTTCCTGCCGCTCAAGACCGTGGCCGAGCGCGACGGCACCGTGTTCACGCACTACGCCCCCTGCACCGTGACCGCCGGCTTCATGCACAAGGCCATCGAGGTGGGCGAGTGCCTGACCGACTACGAGCTGTGCTACGAGCTGGGTCGCCGCCTGCGCCCCGAGCTGTGGGAGAACGAGTTCAAGTTCCGCAGCGCCAAGGAGTTCATGGAGGCCCTGCGCCTGGGCGAGCGCCAGAACGGCGAGTACTTCGACAAGGTGGCCGAGAACGTGGTCTGCCAGATCCCCGTGGACTACTACAAGTACGAGCGCGGCGAGATGCGCCCCGACGGCCAGCCCGGCTTCGCCACCCCCACGGGCCGCATCGAGCTGTGGTCCACGGCCTTCAACCAGTTCGGCGAGGATCCTCTGCCCTACTACGAGGAGCCCGAGTTCGGCCCGGCCGATCCCGAGCTCATGAAGGAGTACCCGCTCATCCTCACCACCGGCGCGCGCACCCCTGCGTTCTTCCACTCCGAGCAGCGCCAGATCGCGCGCCTGCGCGAGCTGTGCCCCGACCCCATCACCGAGATCAACCCCAAGACCGCGGCCAAGCTCGGCATCGCCGACGGCCAGTGGGTGCGTCTCACGAGCCCCTTCGGCGAGTGCGTGCAGAAGGCCCGGGTCAGCGACATCGTCGACGAGAAGACCGTGCACTCCCAGCATGCCTGGTGGTTCCCGGAGGAGGACGGCAACGAGCCCAACCTCTACGGCAACTTCCGCTCGAACATCAACAACCTGCTCCCCAACTTCCACTTCGGCAAGCTCGGCTTCGGCGCGCCGAACAAGTGCCTGGTCTGCAAGGTTGAGCCCATCGCCGAGAGCTACGACACCGACATGGATCTCATCTGGGAAAAGTTTGGAAAGCTGGTGTAACGATGACGACTTACGGACTTTTGATCGACTACGAGTACTGCACCAACTGCGGGTCCTGCCAGGTGACGTGCCAGGAGGAGCATGACTACCCCGTGGGCAAGACGGGCATCAAGGTGCTGGTGGACGGCCCCTGGAAGATCAACGACGAGTTCTGGAACTTCAACAACTGGCCCGTCGTGACCGACCTGTGCGACCTGTGCGCCGACCGCACCGCCAAGGGCCGCGAGCCCATGTGCGTGCACCACTGCCTGGCCAACATCATCACCTACGGCACGGTGGAGGACCTGTCCAAGAAGCTGGCTGACAAGCCGAAGCAGTTCCTCGTGGTTCCGCAGTACGACCCCATCGCCGCCAAGGGCGAGTTCGTCTCGCAGAACAAGAACGCGCACAAGGCCGCTCACATCGACGTCCAGGGCACGGGCAAGGCGTCCTACGCCGTGCACCGCCACGACACCAAGGTGGGCGAGATCGACGAGAACGAGGGCACGGTCCTGTAGGGCCGCGCCAGGAACGATGGGATACCGCTATGGCTGAGAAGGCGAATCTGGGAAGCGTGGTGTACCTGCACTACCGTGGCGGCCTGAAGGGCGAGGAGCCGGTGGATGATCGCAGCACCGGCGAGCCGCTGGCCGTGATGATCGGGGACATGAAGCTGCCCCGCGGCATCGAGCAGGCCGTCATGGACATGGAGGTGGGCGAGGAGCGCACCATCGAGGTGCCGGCCGAGCTCGGCTACGGGGAGTACCAGGAGGCCCTGGCCCAGTGGTATCCCAAGTCCATGCTGGACGGCGGCTACTCGCTGGAGGTGGGGGACGTGATGTTCTACACCAACCCCAACGACGGCAGCCGGCAGCCGGCCTTCGTGACCGAGGTCACGCCGGACAACGCGCGCCTCGACTTCAACCACCCCTTCGCCGGCAAGACCCTCGAGTACTGGGTTCGCCTCGAGGACGTCCGGTAGGGGAGAGGCCATGTGCTATCCTTGCACCCAGTGCGGTCGCTGCGGCAAGTACAAGGAGACGAGCCCGCTGTACACGCCTCCGGCTGACATCCCGTGCCTCGCGTGCGGGGGGACGGTCGACGGCGAGACGGGGCGGTGTCCCAGCTGCGGCGCGCAGGCGTTCGTGCCTGCGGGCCAGGGTAGCGCCGCGCGAGGATAGCGAAGACGCATAAGCGAGGAAAGGGGGCTGAGGCGCTGCTTCGGCCCCCTTCTGCATGGAAGGAGAACCATGAGGCCCCTGTCTGACGATGTGGTGATTACCGAGGGCAACGCGGCGTTCCAGCGCGTGATGGACGCGCTGTCGGCCGATGAGCCGCTGCGGCTGGTGCTGTGCGGCCCCAAGGGCGCGGGCAAGTCGACGGTCATGCAGGCGCGTGGCCGCGAGAAGGACCTGCTCTCGCAGCGCAAGGCGCTCTACGCGCACGGCCAGGAGATCATGGCCGCCATCGACCTGGAGGTGAACGAGTCGCTGCTCGAGCAGGTGGCGCAGGTCGACCTGCTGCTTTTGGACGGGTTGGACACGCTGACCGACCAGGGCGAGCGCGGCGCGCAGATGGCCGCCCTGCTGGTGGCGGAGCGCAACCGCCAGGGCCTGGGCACGGTGCTGGGCTTCGACGGCGCCGCCGCCGACCTGGACCTGGCGCTGTTCGGCGGGGCGCTCGACGGGTTCGAGGTGGCCGAGGTCGCGCCGCTCGACCGCGACGGGCTCATCGAGTATGGCCGGCGCATGGCCGCGCGCCACGGCGAGGCCGATGACGCGCCCCAGCTGACCGACGAGGCCCTGGCCGCCCTGGCCGACCGCTTCGCCGATGATCCCGCCGGCCTGGGCACCGCCGTGCGGTTTTTGCTGACGGCGCGCGGGTTCGACGCCGGCCATGCCATCAGCGCGGCCGACGTGGCCGAGGCGCTGGCCTCCTAGCGGCGCGATGATCCCGCCGGATCGGCGGGGGAGGGCCCTCTGAGGGCCGTCTACCGAGGGGTCGGTCGCTCGCGCGGCCGGCCCCTTCGTGCGTCAGGGGCGCTCGTCCCCGTACTCGCTCAGGTAGTCCAGGATGTCCTGGCGCGAGTGCATGCCCGTCTTGGCGTAGATGCGCTTGATGTGCGTGTGGGCCGTGCCCTGCGATATGTGCAGCTCCTCGGCCACGCGCTTCTGGGTGTAACCCAGCGCATACAGCGTGAGCACCTCGATCTCGCGCTCGGACAGCATGAAGCGGTGCCCCATCTCCATCACGCGGCGCCCGGTCTGGGACTGCTGGCACGTGACGACGGAGCTGTCCTCGTCGGGCCCCATGAGGCGTCCGAGCGGCGGCGTGGGGGAGGCTGGGGCCGCGACCGCCTCGCGCACCAGGCGTCGCGCATCTGGGGGGAACGCGGCCAGGTCGGGGAGGGGCGGCGCGGACTCGGCCGGGGTCGCGGCGGCGCGGGCGTCGCGCGTCGGGTCGAGGGGGTACGCCGGCGCGTCCTCCTCCATGGAGGCCAGGATGCTCGCGCGGATCTCGTCCGCGGAGGGCCCGACGGGCGCGTCGTCCGAGGGGATTGCGGCCGAAGTCGGCGCGGGGGCGGCGGTGATCCCCACGCCCCCGATCGTGGGCGCTTCTCCTGCCACGCCGCCGCGTTCGTCCTCTGTCGCGACGCGGGACGCGGGCGCGGGTGTGGGGACGTCGAGCGCGGCCAGGCCGCACTGGCTGCCCGCATCGCGCAGGCAGCTGCCGAACACCACCTGCGTGGATATGAGCAGCATCATCCCCATCACGGAGTTCACGAGCAGGTCGTCTCCGCACAGGGGGTACACCAGCAGCAGCGTCATGCGGGCGACGCCGCGGCAGCCCAGCCAGACGATCCAGCCGGCCATGGCGTAGTAGTACGGGTCGCGCCAGCCGTGCGACTCGAAGGCGATGACGGTGTACCACACCAGCCCCACCATCAGCGCGTTGAGCGTGGTGGCGAACAGCGCGCCGTACTGGAGCGCCTGGGGAAACGCCGCGAACGCCACCAGCGACAGGCAGGCCAGCAGCTCGAGGGTCACCCAGATGCCCATGGTCATGGCGCGCCGGCTGCCGCGCAGGACGACGGCGATGACGGCGAGGCTGATGAGGATGGTGAGCCCCGCGTAGCCGGCGCGGGTGGCGGTGGTGAAGGGGATGGGCAGCCCGTCCGGGTAGCCGCGCAAAAGCCCCACCACCAGGCCCAGGAGCCCGATGCCGATGGCCGTGCTGACGAGAAAGCGCTTGTCGTTTATGAGCGCCCGCGTGTAGCCGAAGTACACCATGGAGCCGCCCGCCGACAGGCTGGAGAGCGGCCGGCTGTTGAACGCCGCCCCCATGCAGCCGAGCTGGGCCAGCGACCCGACGGCGGCGATGAACAGGGCCGTCGTATCGTCGATCAGCGACAGCCCCTCCAGCAGCACCTCGCTCGCGATGAGGGCCCCGAACACGTAGGCCACGGCCACCCCGCTGGGCGCGCCCTTCGCGCGGCGCAACCAGAAGAACATGGCCCCGCTGGACACGAGCGACAGCAGCACGCTCAGGGCGAACAGCGCCTCCTCGTGCGGCCCCGGCTCCAGCGTGATGACCCCCTGGGCGATGAGCAGGGCGGTCTCGGAGATGATGCAGGCCTGCGTGATGAGCGTGACGGTGGAGCGGCGGATGCGCGCCTTGCTCGCGGCCAGGATGGCGAGGAGGACCCCCATGATCATCAGCGTGCCCAGCATCGAGCCGTCGGTGTAGATGCCCAGATCCGTCTGGGCGTAGCTGCCGTAGCTGCCCACGATGAGGCCGGATCGCGCCAACGCCAGGCCCAGGATGCTCGGGGCGAGGCCCCGCAACATGGCTGCTCCGCCCTGGCCTGCCCGGACCTCGGGGCGCGGCGGCGCCGAGGGCGCCTCTGCCCGTGTGCCGGTGTTCTGTGAGTTCATGTCCCCTCCCGTTATGCGTAGCGCCTGCCCCGGCCTGGAAAGCCTGACCGTCCCTCTGGGCCCAGCGCACGGTATAACCAGTTTAGGGGGATTCACGTGGGAAAACAATGAGTTCGCCCATTGTTAACATGATGTCAACGACCCGTATCCCCAAAGGGGGTAGGCCCCGTGTGCGCGCTGGGGGACAATGGAGGCACCACAATTCATGAGGCTAGGAGTCAGCTATGGGGGAGTCCCGCAACGTCTACGTCGAGTTGGAGGATCGCGTGCTCCTGCGCACCGCGGACGTCTACCAGACCGAGGTGGGCGATGACGTGGAAAGCTACTCCGACACGCTGCTGTCGGTGGTGGCCAACTTCAAGAACGCCGGGCGCCCCGAGGGGTTCAACGCCCAGTCCATGGCGGGCAAGTCCAAGCGCGGGGAGGTGGCGTGCCGCCTGTTCGCCGTGGTGGACCCCGACACCCGCGTCGTGGTGAAGGCCGGCTTCAAGGCGCGCGGGTGCCTGGCCATCACGGCCTGCGCGAGCGTGGCGTGCACGATGCTGGAGGGGCGCGTGCTCGAGGATGCGCTGGCCATCACGGTCGACGACCTGCGCGAGGCGCTCGACGGCGTCCCGGCGGGTAAGACGAACACGCTGTACTTCGCCGTGGAGGCCATCCGCGCGTTGGTGGGCGACTACCTGGTGCGCGAGGGCGCCGATCTGGCCACGCTCAACGAGGTGGTGGGCTGCGACGAGTCGTCGGTGGCCTGCATGATGTGTGAGCACTGCTCGCTGCGGTCGATCCGCACGGACATGCTGGTGAACGCCCTCGAGCAGGGCGAGGCGCGGGCGGAGGAAACGCGCGCGACCGAGGTGCCTGAGGCCGCGGATGACGCGGTGGCGGCCACGGATGACGCGGCGGCTGGCGGCGCCGGCGCCGTTGGCGTTGCGGGGGCAGGGGCCGTCGCGCTGGCTGACACCGAGGTGGCGGTTGGCGCTGGGGCCGAGGACGCGGCGTGCGAGGCGCCCGTGCCGAGCGACGACGCGGCCACGACCGATCCCGCCGACGGCCGCCCGGCGTTCCCGGAGGACGTGGCGCCCACCGAGCACAACGCCATCGCGCTCGCCCTGGAGGCGGTGCGCGGCGCGTCGCGCATGAGCCGCCTGGCCACGCCCGATCTGTGGGATGAGCTGGGCCTGGTGCCGCCTGCGATGACGGCTGAGGACCTGGAGATGCGCGTCTACGACTACCTGACCGCCTGGCAGGCCGCCCATCCGGAGGCCCAGGCGGCCGCCAGCGCTGGCGCCGGCGATGCCCAGACGCCCGCGGAGGCCGGGCGCAACCGTGCCGCGCGGCGCTCGCCGTTCGGCCCCAAGCGCGCCGTGGGCGCCCCCACGCTGTTCGCCCGGCGCACGGCCGAGGCGGCCTCGGGCGACGCGGCCGCCCAGCAGCCACCCGCTGGCGAGGGGGTTGGCGCAGCCGATCAGGTCACGCAGCAGGCCCTGCGTTCTCAGGCTGACGACCTGGCCGACCCGGCAGCCGGCGCGACGGCGACCGATGCGCCTGCGCTTCCCGTGATCCCCGTGGCGCACGATGACGCCCAGCCGCAGGTCATCGCCACGGTATCGGTCCAACACGATGAGGATCCCGCCGGCACGCCCGAGGCGTCGGCTCCCGCGCCGGTTGACGATGCCCGCGCGGCCGCCGCGCTCGCCGCGCTCGATGACTTCGTGGAGGAGGCCGACGACGGCCCGCTCGACGATGACGACCCGTTCCCCACGCTCCATGTTCCCGAGGGCAAGCGCCTGGTGCGCCGCGATGGCGCCTACGTGCTGGTGGACGCGGAAGAGATGGCTGTTGACGAGGGCGGCGACCCCCTCGAGGACGCCTCGGTGACGGCCGGTCTCGCGGACGATGCGGGCTTCGGGGAAGCGGCGGATCCCGCGACGGCACCTGGCGGGGATTCGGCCGGCGTGGCGGACGCCCCTGCCCCCGACGATGAGCTGCCCATCCGCTGCGAGGATATCGCGCTGCTCATGGGCGCGCACGGCTACTACCTGTACGACCGCTCCGTCATGACCGACGCGTACGCGCACTGGGCCTTCCTGGCGGCCGAGGACGACCCGGTGGTCACGTTCCTCGACTGCGTGCGCGAGGACTCGCGTGTCTACCCGCGCCCCTTCGCCCGCGCTAACCTGGCCAACGACCCCTTCAACCTGGACGCCGACGTGGTGGAGGCCGCCTTCGAGGCCGCCCGCGCCGACGAGGCCAACGCCGACATCGAGCGCCTCGTCGCGTCCAACGGCGACGTCTACTTCTTCTCGACGCGCTACCTCGACCCCGACTACGCCCAGTCCCTGGCCGAGTGGGCCTCCGTCGAGCGCTTCCGCAACGTGTAGCGCGCGACACCGGGTGTGCCCGGTAGCTAGGCGTGTGCGTGCGCGGCTCGAGGCCCAACCGCACGTCGGGGCTCGGGCCGCGGCGCATCCCGAGGCTCGGTCCGGGACGCAGCCTGAGGCGTGCACCGAGGTTCGACCGGAGGCCCAACCTGGGGCGCACGCCGAGGCGCAGCCCGATGCCCAACCCGAGGCGCACGTCGGGGTGCAGGTAGGCGTACGCCGAGGCCCGATCCGAGGCCCAGCTCGATGCGTGCGCCGAGACGCAGTCCGAGGCGCCCCCCTCATATTGGCGCGGTCGGTTCATCTGCGTCCTGGTGGCGAGAAAAGCGACTTATGCGCACGTGCGCGAGGCGGTCTGACGCCATGCGAAGGCAATGAGCGGTCGACGGCACTGTTTCCCCAGGAAAAATCCCAAGCTAACTTCTGGTGGACACCGCAATGGCACATCGGGGTGCGCATAAGTCGCTTTTCTCGCCAAAAACCGCGCCGTTTGCTGCCCACGAGGCAAATCGGGGGGGGGTTGCGTGGGCCGACGCAGTGCAGGCCGACGCAGCGCGGGACGCTCCAGGATGCGTCGGCCGGGGTTTCGCGGGTCTCCGTGCGCAAAATCGGGGAGTTTGCGGAATGACGGGCAGTGCGCGCACGAGGAGGACCCCGTCTTGCGACGGGGTCCTCCTCGGAGTACGGCGCCATGGCGAGCGCCGTGTATGGGCTCAGGTGCGGCCAGCGACGCGCCGACCTGTCAGCCGTCGTGCCAGGTGAGCGCGCAGGACGCGGGGCGCCCGGCGCGCTCACGCACTCGCTAGGGCAGCAGGCCCAGGCCGGACAGCTCTTCCTTCACGTCGGCCATGCCGTAGGCGTCCAGGCACTCGGCGGTGGGGCAGCCCAGGTCGGAATCCCAGCCGAACTTCTCGTAGACCATGGTCAGCGCCGTCTGGAAGTCGCTGCGCTCCATCTTGTCGGTGCCCTGGGTGAAGGGCTGCTTGTCCGGGTCCTTCGTGAACACCCACTCGGTGATGACGTCGTGGTCAGCGCGCAGGTTGTTGTTACCGTAGGATCCGTCGGCCTTGGTCATGCCGCGCACCGTGTTGGCGCGCTGCAGCGTCATGATCTTGGCGCCGGCCTCGTAGAGCTGCTCGGTGGTGACGTCCTCGCCGGTGACGGCCTTGAAGAACTTGGCCTCCAGGTCCAGGTCGCCGCGGTAGTCGCGCTGGCGCGTGGGGC
>JAAWAY010000158.1 GCA_022792415.1 Eggerthellaceae bacterium
AGCGGGGTCGGACGGTCGACGATGACGCCGTGATCCTCGAGGATCTTCACGAGGTTCTCGAGGCACTCGTTGCCGCGCTCCACCGTCTCCAGCGGACGCAGACCCCACATGCCGCGCATCTCGGAGTCGACGGGCACCTTCTCGGAGGTGGCGGGCTCCTCCGGCGGGATGACGGAGTTGTCGCAGCGACCGACGATGACGCGCTTCAGCGGATCCCAGTCGTTCCACGAGTTGACGATTTTCGTCATGAAAATCTCCTTTCGTTGTAACAGTGCAGAGACGTTATACCACCTTTTGGTAACAGGCGCATTAACGGAGCGGCCCTATTCTGACCATTTTAATAAGCAAGGGGAAGGAGCGCCCCACCAGGCCCGACCCGACCCAACGCGCGCGATGGCCGTGTCGCAGGATACGGCCGTGGGCGCGCGGCGGGGAGGCAGGGGCCGCAACAGCCTCTGCCTCCCCGCCACCGGGCACCTCCGCCCAGCCACCCGACCGCCAGGTGCGCCTCGGGCCGCCCGCATTCGCCGCCAGGCCGCCAGGTGCGCCTCGAGCCCCACATTCGCCGTCCGGCCACCCGCCCGCTGGGCGCGCCTCGGGCCACCCGACCCGTTGGACGCTACGAGATGTGCCCCAGGAAGTCCTTCGTGCGGTCGGACTGCGGGTGGTCGAACACCTCGTCGGGCGTACCCTGCTCCACGATGACGCCGCCGTCCATGAAGATGACGCGGTCGGCCACGTCGCGGGCGAAGCCCATCTCGTGCGTGACGACGATCATGGTCATGCCGCCGCGGGCCAGCTCCTTCATGACGCCCAGCACGTCGCGCACGAGCTCCGGGTCGAGGGCGCTCGTCGCCTCGTCGAACAGCATGACGTGCGGGTTCATGGCCAGGGCGCGGGCGATGGCCACGCGCTGCTGCTGGCCGCCGGACAGCTCGGCCGGCTTGTAGTCGATGCGCTCGGCCAGGCCCACTTTGGTCAGCTCCTCCACGGCGACGCGCTCGGCCTCTTCCTTGGAGCGCTTGAGCACCTTGCGCTGGGCCAGCATGACGTTGCCCTTGGCCGACAGGTGCGGGAACAGGTTGAAGCTCTGAAACACCATCCCCAGGCGCGTGCGCACCTTGTTGACGTCGGTGCCCTTGGCGGTGATCTCCTCGTCCTCGAAGAAGATCTGGCCGTCGGTGGGCGTCTCGAGCAGGTTGATGCAGCGCAGCATGGTCGACTTGCCCGAGCCGGACGGCCCCAGGATGACCACCACCTCGCCGCGGTACACCTCCAGGTCCACGTTGCGCAGCACGACGTTGTCGTCGAAGGCCTTCTTCAGCCCCACGATGCGCACGACGGGCTCGTCGTAGTTCACGTGGCTGCCGGCCTGATGCGTTGTCTCGCTCATGGGTTCTCCTCGCGGGCTCGGTTAGCGGTCGTCGTTCTTCAGCACGGGCTGCGACGTGAGCGCGTCGGTGACGTAGGCCGTCACGCCGCGCGCGTCGGTGCCCGTGGGCGGCGTGCCCACGGCCGGGGGCGCCGGGCGCTTGCGACGACGGCCCTCGCCGGCCAGGCGCGCCTCCAGCCGGCCGACGATCTTGGCCAGCGGCAGCGTGATGACCAGGTAGAAGCACGCGGCCACGATGTAGGGCGTGATGGAGCCGGTGGAGGCCACGATGGTCTTGGCGTACATGACCACCTCCATGACGCCCACGGCGGCAAGCATCGACGTGTCCTTGTACAGCAGGATGAACTCGCTGGTCATGGTGGGGATGACGCGCCGCACCGTCTGCGGGATGATGACGAAGATCATCGTCTGCGCGCCGTTCATGCCCAGCGACCGCGCCGCCTCGCTCTGTCCGCGCGGGATGGACTGGATGCCGGCGCGGAAGATCTCGCACAGGTAGGCCGCCGAGTTCATGGACAGCACGATGACGCCCAGCGGGAACTTGTCGATGCTCAGGCCCGCCAGCGGCAGGCCGAAGAACGCGATGTAAATCTGCAGGAACAGGGGCGTGCCGCGCACGACGTTGACGTAGAGCGACGCCAGGCCGCGCAGCAGGCGGAACTTGGCCATGCGCATGAGCGACAGGCACAAGCCGATGGGAATGGCGATGGGGAACGCCACGGCCACGATGGCCACGGCCATGAGGAAGCCCTGGAACACGATGGGGAAGCTGTCGACGATGATGACGGGGTTGAAGAACATGCGCAGGAACCGGTTGGAGTTCCACGCCTGCACCCACTCCTGGTCCGCCAGGTAGCTGGTGATCTGGTCGACGCCGGACACGCCCGTGATGGTCAGGGGCGTGATGTCCTCCACGGGCAGCGACGTGCCGTCTTCCAGGGTGTAGGTGCCGTTGATGGCCATCTCCCCGCCCGACGTGGGGAAATACACCTCGTAGATCTCCACGCGGAAGTAGCCGCCCGCGGGCGCGGGCTCCTTGAACGTGGCCGTGAACGTCTCGCCGTCGGCGATAAGGTCGGCCTCGATGATGGTGCGGTCCATGAGCTTCTCGCCGGACAGCATGGTGATGCGTGCGTCATCAGTCCCGAACGTGGAGCCCTGGGGGAACGTGATGGACAGCCCGGCGATGGCCTCGTCCGCATCGGCCTGGCCCTCCCAGGTGAGCCGGGTCTCCGTGCCGCCGTACACCTCCGATCCGGTGCTTCCGTTGGGGCGCGCCGTGCACTTGGCCGTGTCGAGCGCCAGGGCGCTCAGGGGGGCGGACAGCACGAGCGCGCAGGCCAGGGCCAGACACGCGAACGCCGCGGCCAGGCGGCGCGGCGTGGGGGACGAGCAGATGTCAGGGGCGGTGGTGGGTACCATGGCGTTTCCTCTGCATTAGGGGGCAACGGGCAGGGCCCTCCCCTCCCGTGCGGGAAGGGAGGGCCCCGTGATCAGCGGCGATGCCGAAACTACCGGGTTAGAACCACTTGTCGGTCAGCTGCTGGATGGTGCCGTCGGCCTCGAGCTTGGCCAGGGCCTCGTTGAGCTTCTTCGTCAGCTCGGGGTTGTCCTTGGCCACCACGGCGGCGTACTCCTCGCCCGTGGCGATCTCGAGCACCATGTGGGCGTCGGGATAGGCGGTCTCGAGCATGCTGGCCACGACGGCGAGGTTGGTGCACACGGCGTTGGCCTGGCCGGACTGCATCGCGGCGAAGCAGTCGGTGCCGTTTCCGTAGCCCTGGATGGTGGCGTTCGGGAAGTTCTCCTGCGCGTAGGTCTCGCCGGTGGTGCCGGTCTGCACGGCGATGACGACGCCGGCCTGGTTCAGCTCGTCGACGGCGTTCTCCTCGGTGATGGGCGAGTCGTTCATGACGGCCACGGCCTGGTCATCGATGTAGAACGACTCGGTGAAGTCGATCTGCTGGGCGCGCTCGGGGTCCACGGAGAAGCCGGAGACGCCCACGTCGCCCTGGCCGCCGGCCTGGATGGCCGGGATGATGCCGTCGAACTGCAGCGGCACGATCTCCAGCTCAAGGCCCATCTCATCGGCGATGGCCTGGAACAGGTCCACCTCGTAGCCGACGATCTCGCCGTTCTCCAGGTTCTCGAACGGCGGGTAGTCCGGCGAGCTGAGGATGGTCAGCTTGCCGTCGTTGAGCAGCACCATCTCCGTGGCGGCCTGCTCGGTCTTGGACTCGTCGGCCTTCTTGTCGTCGGCCTTGCTGTCGCTGCCCGAGGAGCAGCCGAACAGGCCCAGGGCGCACACCATCGCGGCGCTGACCGCGAGGACACCCCACTTCTTCATCTTCATTCGCTTCCCCTTTCCATTCCCAGCGCTCCAGTGCGCTAAAGCGAGTGATTTGCTCATTATGGTGTTTGCGAGCGCCCTAATCAAACACGCATCGTGTTTCGGGCGTGTTTACAGATTAGCGGGGGTGCGGCGAACGGCGGGCAGGCCGTCGGGACGCGATGGCGCGCCGCCCGGGCGGGACGCGTCGCGGGCGGCGCGGGGCGCCGGAAACGGACGCGTCGAACGGCCGGCAAGGCGGCGCGGGGCGCTACTCGTACTTCTCAGCCGCCGTCTCCAGCTGGTGGATGATGTCGATGGACTGGGGGCACACCCGCTCGCACAGGCCGCAGCGAATGCACCACGACGCGCGGCCGGCCTCGGTCTGCCAACCGTAGGTGGCCTTGGCGAAGTCGGGATTGCGCGTCATGGCCTCCAGGTTGAGGATCTCCATGACCGTGGGAATCATCACGTGCGCGGGGCAGCCCTCCACGCAGTAGTTGCAGCCGGTGCAGGGCACAGGCGCGAGCGCGCGCACCGCGGTGGCCGCCTTCCCCAGCACGGCGCGCTCGTCCGCCGAGAGCGGCTGATGTGCCTGATAGGACGCCGTGTTCTGCTGCGCCTGCTCCAACGTGGACATGCCCGACAGCACCGTGATGACGTTGGGCAGGTCCCAGCAGAAGCGGTAGGCCCACTCGGCCTGGGTGACGGCGGGGTACGCCTCGGCCAGCACCGACGCGGCCTCCTCGGGCAGCTCGCACAGCCGCCCGCCGCGGCATGGCTCCATGATGACGACGGGCACGCCGTGGCGCTCGGCCACCTCCATGAGGCGGCGCGCCTGGGCGTGGGGGTCATCCCAGTCGAGGTAGTTGACCTGCAGCTGCACGAAGTCCATGTCAGGATGCGCGGTGAGCAGCTCGTCGAGCACGTCGGGGCCGTCGTGGAGCGAGAAGCCCACGTTGCGCACGAGCCCCTGCTCCTTGGCGCGGCGCGCGAAATCCCACATGCCGTACTCGTCGAACTTGGCCGTGCGGGCGCTGCCCAGGTTGTGCAGCAGGAAGAAGTCGAGGTAGGCGACGCCCAGGCGCTCGAGCGACGTGGCGAGCGTGGCGTGGGCGGCCTCCTTGGTGGGCAAAAACGCGGCCGGGCACTTGGTGGCCACGGTGTAGGCGTCGCGCGGGTAGCGCTCGACCAGCGCCTGGCGCAGCGCGGTCTCCGACGCGCCGTCGTGGTAGCTGAACGCCGTGTCGAAGTACGTGCCCCCTGCGTCCATGAACGTGTCCACCATGGCCTTGAACTGCTCGAGGTCGATGGAGGTGCGGTCGTCGGGGTCGGTCAGGGGCAGGCGCATGCAGCCGAAGCCCAGCTTGGGGATGGATGCGAAGTCGTCTCTCACGGGTTCCTCGTCTCTGTGGTCGCGGGTCGGATGAGCGTCATGGTAATGCTTTGAGTCGGCTCCAGGTCAAGCCGGGGCGCGGGCCGCCGCGCCGGGCGCCCATCGCGCGCGGGCCCCGGGGTTCAGCGGGCGTCCGCAGCCGCGTCGATCCCCTCGCCGTCGAGCAGCTTGGCCGCCTGCCACAGCTGCTCCAGCTCGTCGGCGGGCAGCGCGTCGATCGCGACGCCCTGCCCCGCGGCCGCGCCCTCCATGAAGGCCCAGCGGCGGCGGAACTTCACGCACGTGGCGCGCAGGGCGTTCTCGGCGTTGACGCCCATCTTGCGCGCGACATTGACCAGCGAGAACAGCACGTCGCCCAGCTCGAGCTCCACGGCGGCCGCGGCAGCGGGGTCGTCCTGGGCCAGCACCTTGCCGTCGGCCGACGTGGGCGCGGCGGCGTAGGCGGCCCGCAGCTCGGCCTCCTCTTCGGCCACCTTGTCCCACACGGCATTCACGTTCGGCCACTCGAAGCCCACAGCCGCCGCCTTGCGCGACACCTTCTGGGCCTGCATGAGCGCGGGGAAGCTGGTGGGCACGCCGTCGAGCAGCCCCTCGGGCGCGGGCGCGTCGGCGACCTGCCCGTCCCCGTCCGGCGTCGCGGCCTGGCGCTCGGCCAGCTTCACCTGATCCCACAGATCCAGCACCTCGTTGGCGTTGGCGGCCGCCGCGTCGCCGAACACGTGCGGGTGGCGGCGGATCATCTTCTCGTTCACGTCGCGGCACACGTCGTCGATGGTGAACGCACCCGCGTCGGCGGCGATCTGGGACTGCAGCACCACCTGCAAGAGCACGTCGCCCAGCTCCTCGCGCAGGTGCGCCATGTCGCCGGCCTCGATGGCGTCCACGGCCTCATAGGCCTCCTCGATCATGTTGTGCGCGATGGAGCGGTGGGTCTGCTCGCGGTCCCACGGGCAGCCGTCGGGCGCGCGCAGCGCCTCGATGGTGGCGACGAAGCCGTCGAAGTCAGGGTGCGGGCGGGACTCGATGTCGGCGACCTTCTTCTCGGTCATCAGCTGGCCTTTCTCAACGATGCGGGTGATGTGCCGATTATAGCCCCAGCCCCGACGCCCGGGCCCGCACGCGGAGGCGGCCGAAGCCGAAGCCACCCGCCCCGCCGCGGGCCCTTCGCTGTGGGCCATGAAACCGTTTTGGGCGCTGATTTAGCCAAAATCGCCGCGCTGACGACAACTTTGACCCGAATCGGACCGCAACTCACGCCTTCCTGCCGAAAAAAGTATGCTCGAGGCAACCGCCATCTGGGGAAACGCCGCAAGAGTTCCGTCAGCCCGTTTTCCCCGTGTCGTCAGCGCGGCGATTTTGGCTATAAAAGCCGGAATCGGCGCGACCAATGCCCAGAATCGAAGCGACGAGCAACTGGAGCCGCGCCGCCCCTGTCACGGCCCATGCGCGTCACCCGAACGCCCCGATGTAACCGCCAAATTGCGTCTCCGTACCCCCGAAATACCGTCCGACCGCATAATTTGCAAAAAAAGACGTGCAATCGCCGCGTGGTTCAACTACCATTTGTACCCGCTGATTATTGGTCCGCATGCACGTCCCTCCGAGTTGGCGTGCAGGAACGAGAGAAGAGAGTTACACATGGCTGCACCTACCATGACTCCCGAGCAGCGCGCCGCTGCGCTGGAGAAGGCCCGCGTCGTCCGCGCTCAGCGCTCCGAGCTCACCAAGAAGCTCTCCATGGGTCTCATGACCCCCAAGGAGGTCCTCGACATGAAGGGCGATCCGGTCGTCGGCAAGATGAAGGTCAAGGCCTTCGTCAGCGCCCTGCCCGGCTACGGCAAGGTCAAGGCGGAGAAGCTGATGGAGGAGCTGGGCATCCCGGCCGACCGTCGCATCCAGGGCCTGGGCTCCAACCAGATGAAGGCCCTCATCGACGCCCTGGCCTAGGGTATCGACCGCAGCCATCTACGGCTCACGAAGGCGCGCATCCCCGGGTGCGCGCCTTTTTTACGTCTTGGTCCGAACGAAAGGCCCGCCATGCCCATCGAGTACGTCACCAGCCTGGACGACCCGCGCCTCGACGCCTTCGCGCGCCTGACCGACACCCAGCTGCGCAGCCGCATCGAGCCTGAGCGCGCCCAGCTCATCGCCGAGTCCGGCAAGGTCATCGAGCGCGCGCTCGAAGGCGGCCTCACGCCCGTGTCGCTGCTCATGGAGGAGAAGTGGCTCGAGCCGCTGGCGCCGGTGCTGGCCCAGGTGGAGGCCGCGGCCCCCGACGCGCCCGTGTTCGTGGCGCCGCGCGACGAGCTGACGCGCCTGACCGGGTTCGAGCTGACGCGCGGCGCGCTGGCCTGCTTCAAGCGCCCGGCGCTGCCCACCGTGGCCGAGGCCGTGGCCGGCGCGCGCCTGGTGGCGGTGCTGGAGAACATCACCAACCACACCAACGTCGGCGCCATCTTCCGGTCGGCCGCGGCGCTGGGCGTGGACGCCGTGCTGGTGAGCCCGGCCTGCTACGACCCGTTCTACCGGCGGGCCGTGCGCGTGTCCATGGGCACGGTGTTCCAGATACCGTGGACGCGCATCGGCGATGACGTGCACGACTGGGCGCACGAAGGCGTGCCGCTGCTGCGCGAGTTGGGGTTCACGACGGCGGCCATGGCGCTGTCGGACGACTCCATCACGCTCGACGAGCTGGCCGCGCTGACGGGCCGCCCCTCCCGCGTGGCCGCGCCTGACGCCCCCGCGCAGCCCCAGCCCGTGGCGCTCGTGTTCGGCACCGAGGGCGACGGGCTGGCCGCGTCCACCATCTCGCGCTGCGACCACACGGTGCGCATCCCCATGGACCACGGGGTGGACTCGCTCAACGTGGCCGCCGCCAGCGCCGTGGCGTTCTACGCGCTGCGCTAGACGAGATCGCCCGTACGCTAGTCCAGCCGTCCCACGCTCCCCTGCTCGTAGACGGAGACGAGGTCAAAGAGGGCCTGATCGCCGATCTTCAGGGCGACAGGTCGATGCCCCTCGTCAACAGGCAGATAAAAGCCGATGGTGAACAAGGCGTCCTGCCCAGGGGCGAGCGTGAAATACAGGCCCTCTCCCCATTCGGGGCTCATCGCGGGATCAGTGCCGCCAAAATAGGCATAATCACCCACGCCGTCCAACGCGACGAGGCTGCTGATGTTGAAGGCGGCCCTCTCCGTCTGCGTTATCGTCCAGGGATGAGCCGATACGTTGCTCACCTCGACGGCGCAGACGAGGAAACGCGCATCAGGGCCGTCAGGATCGCGCAGGATCGCCGGAGAATCGGCGGGGATCCCCACGTCCTCGGGACTTTCAACAGAGGCGACGCCCCGGACGCAGGCGCGCAGCTCTCCTTCCCAGAAGTACGTCGAAGGCGCCGAGGCACCCGCGGCTTCATCCCGATCCAAGCCGACGAGGGACACCCACTCGCCAAGCTGAACGGGGCCCGCGCCCCCGGCGGCGTCGGGGGTCTCCCTCCCCTCGGCTACGCAGCCGGCAAGCATGAGAACGCCCAGTAGGGCGAACACGAGCACACTTCGTTTCATACGCTCTCCTTTCCTAGGGCCGCGGAACGCGGGTACAGGGAGGAAGCGTAGGGGCGCGAAGCGGCCGCCGGTAGCATCAGAGAGTATGCGAGATGCGGATGACGCTGTCCACAGCGTGTGACTTGCGGTTTATCGCGGAGTGCGCGTGGTCATGTCTGCCAGGTGACGCACGAGGGCGGTACGGTCGGTGACGCCGAGCGTGCGGTAGGCGCTCCAGCGCGCGGCGTTCACGGTGCCCGGGGAGCAGTGGAGGCGCGCGGCTATCTGGGATGAGGGAAGCCCGGCGGCCGTCTCGAGGACGATGGCGGCCTGCAGCTCGGTGAGCCCGCGGCCGATGAGGTAGAGCCGGGCACGCTCACAGGCGGGGACGGGGCGCAGCGCTTCGGCGGCCTGCGGGTCGACGGGGCGCAGCCAACGCCCGACGGCGAACAGCCCCGCGAGGGCAACGGCGCCGAAGGCGAGCATCACCGCGCAGAAGGCGGCCCAGACGACAGGCACACCGCCGAGGCGCGCCGCGGCGGTGTCGTTCATGAGGAACACGTCGGTGTAAGCATGCGACGCGATGGCTCCTAGGAAAAGCGCCGCGCCAGCTACGAGGGCGGCCGTGGCGAGGACCGGGCGCGCGTCACGATTGGGCACGATTCCCTCACGCTCACCGCGTCCAGCGGCAGGAACCTGGGCAGAAGCGTCAGCGGATGCCAGGGAGGAAGCGTCCTCGTTGCGACCCGCGAGCACCAGGGACAGCTCGACGACCGCGATCACGGCGAGTGCGGACAGCGCGCGAGGCTCCCCGACGGCGACGAGGACGATCGCAGCCGCGGCAACCACGAGCGCTGCGGCCGGCCGGCCGCAGCGCCGCGCGAGAAGGGCGGCCGTCCCGAGGGCCACCGCAGCAGCGAGGGCGTTGACGAGGACGCCGCCGAGGACGGCCGGGATGCTCCAGGCGGCTTGCAGCGCGAAGGCGGAGAAGGCCAGTGCCGGAACGAGGGCGCGCCAGGGCGTGGCGTAGCTGGCGAGTGGGTGAGGATGAGGGCTGGCAGGATCGCCGACCGAGAGACGCGGGGCAGCGTCGCCGTCAGGCCAAGCGCGCCGGGCGGCGGCGTCTTGCCGGGGCCGCAGAACGACCGCGGCAGTGCCGCCCGTCAGCAGCACGAGCCCCAGGCCGAGGATGAGCGCATCCGCCGCACGCCACGGCAGCGGCACCGACCAGGGCATCATCAGGATGAGGCACAGTGCGCCGGACAGCGCCAGGACGACCGCATCCCGCCGCGAGCCGATCGGGGCGACGCCGCGGACGGGCGTCACGGCGGCGGGGGCGACGCCGGCGCCTGCTCCAGAAGCGACGTCCGCGCGCGCCGGCGCAGCGTAGGGGGCGTCGGGGACGGGTTCGCCCGCGCCCAATGCGGCCGGACCGCTAAAGAGCCGTCGTAGCTCGCTCGCGTCAGCAACGCCGAGCTTGCGATAGGCGCGCTGCTGGTACGAACGCACCGTCGAGGCACTGAGCGTGAGCCGATCCGCCGCGTCACCCGACGTGAGGCCGGCGAGCATGAGCGCCGCGCAGTCCCGCTCGCGCTCGGCGAGCGAGCATCCCCGCTCCGCTGCGAGACCATCGAGAAAGGCCGCCGCCCGGGTGACGCAGGCATCCTCGGCTGACGCTCGCACGTCATCGCAGGCCGCACCGCGGGCACGGCGTCTCAGCAAGATGGCGGCGCCCAGCGCGGCCAGCGCGCTCACGCCGGCCGCCAGGGCAGCTGCCCCCGCGGCGTGCGCGCCGACCAGCGTGATGCGCGTCACGGCGTTCCACGAGAGCGCGCCAAGGGCAACGGCCGAGAGCAGCGCGGCGGCATCCGGGGCAGCGAGGTGGCGGCGAAAGACGACCAGGGCCGTCGCCACAAGAGCCCACCCGACCGCGAGGGCGAGAGTCGCCAGCAGGGGCGCCTGCCACCACGAGCCGAGCGGCTCACCGACAGACGCATCGCCCGTGAACGACCAGCCGCTGAGCGCACGCCCGCCCAGCCCGGCGGCCGCAGCCGCCCGCAGCGCGAAGGTACCGAGCGCAAGAGATGCAAGGATCGCGACACGTGCGAGATGTGAGGAAGTATCAGGCCAATAGGGGAACAAATGTTTCACGTGAAACATCCGAGCCGCGGAAGCGGCTGCGCCGCTGCTGCGAGCGACGGACGGTTCGGAGCCAACCTCGGCATCGCAGGCCGACTCACCGGTCGCCCCCTTGATTCCGAACAAATGTTTCACGTGAAACACTCCGCGTACGAACGCGACGGCGCAGAGCAGTCCGCTCGCCAGCAAAAGGGGTTTCTCGATCACCTGGAGAACAGGTCGCAGGCCCGGCCACCCCGAAGCAGGCACGGGACCGAAGGTGGCGATGGCGGCCTCGGGGCCGGCGTGCAGCGTAATCGCGAAGCCGACGATCTCGAGCACCGCGAGCGCTACCGTGACGCCGAAGCCGACGGCGCACGCCACGCCTGCCGCCCGTCCAGCGCTCGAACGCGTTGCGGCGCCTCCCGTGCCCCCATGGGATGGGATCAGCAGCGCGCCCCACGCGCCTATGAGCAGCCCTGCCGCGACCCACGCGTAACACCCGAGGGCTCCCGGCCCCGCGTAGGGGTTCACCAGGGTGTAGGGCATCGCCTGCAGCAGGACGAACCATACCGCCCACACCGCGCCGATCCCGGGCGCGCCCGTCTCACGGCGGCCAGCCGCCGGGGCGCCCTCGTCTCGTGCACCCGCCGCGGCCACCGCGCCTCCTACCCGTCGATCTCGTCGCGGGGATCGAACAGGTCGTTGGGCGGCACGCGCACCTCGCTCCAGCCCATCTGGGCCAGGGCGTCGGCCGTGCGCCACGGCGGCGTGTTGCCGTCGAAGGGCGCGCAGTAGTTGAGGGCCTCCACCACGGTGACAGCGTGCATGAGGTCGCCCATGGTGTCCACATCGGGGATGGGCGGCAGGTAGCGCGCCGGCAACCCGGCCTCGCGCGCCTTCTCTATATAGGCGGGCAGCACGGTGAGCCCGGTGCGGTTGTAGTACACGCCGTCGTGGTTGAAGTCGGTGGCGCGCGTCCAGCCGATGACCGACACGCCCATGGCCTGGTCGGGCGCCAGCACGATGCCGCCGCCCTCCACCGCGTCCAGCGCGTGCAGCCCGTCGAAGCCGGCGATGACGTCGTTGACGGTGAGCGCCGGCATGTCCGCGCCCATGGACAGGATGCAGTTGGCCCCGCGCTCCCACGCCTGCTCAAATGCGTGGTTGTAGTGCTCGTCGAAGCTGGCGCCCTCGTCGGCGATGAACGTGAGCGGGCGCGGCCACTCCCCCGCGTCGGTGAACAGCTTCTTCATCACGGGCACGTTGTGCGCGGGCGTGGTGGATATGACCAGGTCGTACACGTCGCGGATCTCCTCGCCCGTGGCGGGATCCACCTCGGGCGCGCGGGCCTCCAACTGGGTGAACGCGCCGCAGATGATCTCCACCACGTCGAACAGCATGCAGTAGTACAGCGCCGACGCCACGTCGGGCTGGAAGATGCCGTCCTTGAGCACCGTCAGGCGCGTCTTGACCTTGCCCGCCTCGGGTACCTTGCTGAACAGCAGCACCGTGTTCCTGCGCTCCCTCATGGGCGCTCCCCTCTCCTCCGTCGGCGCCAGCCGGCACCCGCGGCCCCGGCGACCCTCGGGTCCGCCACGTTGATCGCCCCATGCTAGCACGCCCGTGGCGCTCACCGGCGAGCCAGCCGGCAGAAGGCGCCCGGCAACGCGGCGCGCCCTAGGCTTCCAGGCAGTCGATCGGGATGACGTAGACCCCTCTGCCAAGCGAGGACGCATGCGGAAAGGCGCCCGATCAACCGCGCGACAAACTCGCTCCCCATCAGGAGTTTTCGGATTTTCGAGGAATCTCAACCGGGTTTTTCGAGGATATTCAACCGGGATTTTCGAGGATGGGCGCTCACGACGCACGGTGATTCGGGCGCCGGGAAGCCCTCCGCTGGCAACGATACGCCCGCATGATCGAGGCGCCCGGGCCGCGCGGACGGCGCCCGTGGTAGCATCGGGATCACCGCGCCCCCCAGGGGCCCGCTGCCCGCCCGCGCACCGCAGAACGAGTAAGCCGGCCACGCCCCGCAGGAGCTGTCCGCCCACGCACCGCCCAGCAAGAGACCCGCCCGCCCCGCCCGCCGAGAGGAGCCGCCTTGGACACCACGCGCACGACGCCAGCGCCCGCGACCGCGGCGCATCGCGCCCCCACCTGGGCCTGCCGCGCCGCGTTCGCCCTCGTGTTCGTCGTCAACGTCCACTGCGCGCTGTCGTTCGTCATCGACCCGGCCCCCTACGCCGCCGGGTTCGAGCTGGCGTCGGCGGGACTGCCGGGCCAGGTGGCGGTGCGCGGCATGGGCATCGCGTTCCTCATGTGGAACTGCACCTACCCCCTCGTCATCTGGCAGCCGGGCCGCCACCGGGCGCTCGCGGGCGTGGTGCTGGCCCAGCAGGCAGTGGGCCTGGTGGGCGAGACGGCCATCTACCTGGGGCTGCCGGCGGGCCACGCCGCGCTGGCGGCCAGCATCGGGCGCTTCATCGCCTTCGACGGGTTCGGCCTGGTGGTGATGGCCGTCACGTTCGCCTGGCTGCTGCTCGCCGAAAGGCGGCGGGGCGCGCATGATGAGTGCTAAGATAATCAAACGTTTTCCCCGACCAGCGTGAAAGGAGCCCCCGTGGCCCTCATACCCCAGCCGGATCTGGCCGACGTCCAGGTCATCGGCATCCCGCGCGGCCTGCTGTACTACCGCTACGGCCCGCTGTGGGAGACGTTCTTTGCCGAGCTCGGCCGCACCGTGGTGGTGAGCGACGACACCGACCGCGCCATCGTCGACGCGGGCACGCTCGTATCCGTCGACGAGGTCTGCCTGGCGTCCAAGGCCTACATGGGCCACGTGGACAGCCTGACGGGGCGCTGCGACGCCGTGTTCGTCCCCTGCTACGCCAGCTGCGACCCGCGCGCCGGGTTCTGCACCAAGTTCCAGTCCGTCACCGACATGGTGGCCAACACGTTCCGCGACCGCGGCGTGCGCGTCATATCGTGCCTGGTGGAGAACGTGTCCAAGCCCAAGGAGGTGCGCCAGGCCTACCTGGATCTGGCCCGCCGCCTGGGTGCCGGGCCCGCCCAGGCCAAGCACGCCTGGAAGGCCGCCATGCACGCCCTGGAGGCCGACCAGCGCGCCAAGGCGGCCGCCCAGGACGAGACGCTGCGCCTGCTGGCGGAGTACCGCCAGGTCACGGCCTCGGATCCCACGGGATCCCACGAGCGGCCCCTGGCCATCCTGCTGGTGGCGCACCCCTACATCGCCCACGACGAGTATCTGTGCGGCACCATCGTGGAGTCGCTGGAGTCCATGGGCGTGACGGTGCTGTTCGCCGACGAGACGAACCACGCGCGCTCCTACAAGGCCAGCTTCGACTTCACCGACACGCTGCCCTGGGTCATCAACCGCGAGCTCATCGGGTCCATCCTGCTTCTGCAGGACAAGGTGGACGGCATCGTGCTGGTGAGCGCGTTCCCGTGCGGCCCCGACTCCATGACCGACGACGCCATCATGCGCTACATCCAGGGCACGCCCATCCTCAACCTGATGATCGACGCCCAGAGCGGCACCGCCGGCGTGGAGACGCGCATCGAGAGCTTCGTCGACATCCTGCGCTACCACCAGAAGGGAGGCTACGTCCATGGCTGACATCCTCACGCTTCCCCAGGAGGCGCGCTCGCGCATCGCCGTCGAGCTGGAGAAGCACCGCGAGCCCAAGATGCCCACGCATCGCAAGAAGTACAAGCGCGATCGCCACAAGCGCGTCAAGCTGGCGTTCTTCCGCTACTGCTACTACGACCCGGCGTTCAAGTTCTTCGCCGAGCAGGTGCTCGACGTCGACTACCTCACGCTTCCCGAGGCCACGCGCCGCACCACCGAGATCGGCGAGCAGAACTCCACCGACTACGTGTGCACGCCGTTCAAGCACATCCTGGGCGACTACGTGGAGGCGCTCGAGGCCGGCGCCGACATCCTCGTGCAGTTCGGCGGCCCGTGCCGCCTGGGCTACTACGGCGAGCTGCAGGAGGCCATCCTGCGTGACATGGGCTACCAGTTCGACATGCTCAACTTCTCGCGCGGCATCGAGGAGGGCGCCATCGGCTGGACCAAGCAGTGCCTCAAGCTGGTGAACCCCGACATCAACATCCCGCATGCCGTGCGCCAGCTGGCCGCCACGGCCAACATGGCCGTCAAGCTGGATGAGGCCCGTGACTTCTACCTGGCCAACGCCGGGTTCGAGCGCGAGCGCGGCGCCTTCAAGCGCGCCTGGGCGTCCTACGAGGACGCGCTGCGCGCCGCCACGTGCGACCGCGACATCAACGAGGCGTTCCGCGCGGCCATGGACGCCATGCGCGCCATCCCGCTCGACAAGCCGGCCGACCCGGTGCGCATCGGCGTGGTGGGCGAGATGTTCACGGCCATCGACGAGCGCTCCAACCTCAACCTGGACGAGAAGCTCATGGGCATGGGCGTGGAGGTGCACCGCATGATGAACCTCACGAACCGCTACGTGCGCTACAACGAGCCCAACCTGCGCCGCGGCGCCGCGGACTACCTCACCTACGACATGGGGCCCACGTCCACGCTCACCGTGGTGGCGGCCCGCAAGTACGCCCAGGAGGGCTTCGACGGCGTGGTGCACGCCAAGTCGGCCGGCTGCACGCCCGAGATCGACTGCATGCCGGTGCTGCAGCAGGTCAGCGCCGACTTCTCCATGCCCATCCTCTACCTGACCTATGACTCCCAGACCTCCGACACCGGCCTGGACACGCGCCTGGAGGCGTTCTACGACATGCTTTCCATGAAGAAGGAGAAGACGAAATGACCCAAGGCTACCTCGGAATCGACATCGGCTCCATCTCCACGAAGGGCGTCGTCATCGACGAGAACCGCAACATCATCGCCCGGTCGTACCTGTGGACGGAGGGCAACCCCACCGAGGCGTCGCGCAACGTGGTGCGCGAGCTCGAGCAGCAGGTGGAGGGCACGGGCGTGCAGATCGTGGGCGCCGGCACCACCGGCAGCGCCCGGCGCCTGGTGGGTGCCATGCTCGGCGCGTCGGTCATCAAGAACGAGATCACGGCGCACGCGGTGGGCACCACCTACCTGCACCCCGACGTGCGCACCATCCTGGAGATCGGCGGCCAGGACTCCAAGATCATCTGCGTGTCGGGCGGCATCGCCGTGGACTACGCCATGAACACGCTGTGCGCCGCCGGCACGGGGTCGTTCCTGTCCAGCCAGGCCCACCGCCTGGGCGTGGAGGTGGAGGAGTTCGGCGACATCGCACTCACGTCCAAGCGGCCGGCCAACATCGCCGCGCGCTGCACGGTGTTCGCCGAGTCCGACCTGGTGCACAAGATCCAGGTGGGCTACGCGCGCGAGGACATCATCGCGGGCCTGTGCAACGCCGTGGCGTCCAACTACCTCAACAACGTGGGCAAGGGCAAGAAGATCGAGGCGCCGGTGGTGTTCCAGGGCGGCGTGTCCAAGAACGCCGGCGTCGTGCACGCCTTCGAGGAGCAGCTGGGCATGCCCGTGGCGGTGGATCCGGACGGGCACCTGATGGGCGCGTTCGGCGCGGCCCTGCTGGCGGCCGACGCGGGCCCCATCACGAACGCCGAGAGCGGGCCCTTCGCCAGCGGCACGTTCGACTTCGAGGCGCTGCTCGACTTCGACTTCAAGACGCGCGAGGTGGAGTGCGGCAAGTGCGCCAACCACTGCGAGATCATCTGCGTCTACCGCGACAAGGACATCATCGACTCGTGGGGCAACCGCTGCGACCGCGGCGCGGTGCGCACCACGGCGTAGGGCGACCGCGCGGGCGTGGCGTGACAGAGGGTCACATCAAATGTCACGCGCAGGCGTGACATTTGATGTGACCCTCTGTCACGCCACGCCCCCCCCTGTCACGCCAACAGGAACCCTCCCGGGCGAATTAGCGTTAGAATAGCGGGGTTGCCAACGAGCGCGGTGCGCGGCGGCCCTCCGTCGCGCCTGTTGAAAGGAACCCCCATGGCCGTCGCCCCCGAGGACCTCATCATCGACCTGCCCGACTACCCGGCCCCCGGCGTGGTGTTCAAGGACATCACGCCCGTGCTGGCCGACGCCGAGGCGTTCAAGGCCGTCGTCGACGGCATCGCCGACCACTTCGCCGGGCGCGGCGTCACCAAGGTCATCGGCGCCGAGGCGCGCGGCTTCATCGTGGGCGCCCCCGTGGCCTACGCCCTGGACGCCGGCTTCGTGCCCGCCCGCAAGCCCGGCAAGCTGCCCCGCGCCACGTACGCCGCCACCTACGAGCTGGAGTACGGCAGCGACGCGCTGGAGATCCACCAGGACGCGCTCACGCCCGACGACGTGGTGCTGGTGGTGGACGACCTGGTGGCCACCGGCGGCACGGTGCGCGCCGTCGTCAAGATGGTGCAGGACACCGGCGCCACGCTGGCGGGCCTGGGGTTCTTCATGGAGCTGGGCTTCCTCAACCCCCGCGCCGCCATCGCGGAGGTCACCGACACCGAGGTGTTCTCGATCCACGTCGTGGAGTAAGACGCGAGACAAGGGGCGCCAAGCCCCCACCGCCCCGCCTAGAAGGCGCCCGGGAAGTCGCGGCGCAGGCCCTGCGCCTGCGCGTCGTCCCCCAGCACCGTGCAGCCTCGGAACGCGCGATCGCCCACGGCCAGCCGCGGCGACGCCACCAGCACGCGGCGCAGCGCCGTGCATCCGATGAAGGCCTCCTCGGCGATGTCGGCCACCGTCCAAGGTATCTCGATCTCCTCGAGTGACGAGCACGACGCGAACGCGCGGCGGCCGATGGAGCGCAGGCCGGGCTCCAGGCGCACGCGGCGCAGCGAGAAGCAGCGGGCGAACGCGAACGGGGGCAGCTCCGTCACGCCGGGCGGCACCGCCACGGCCTCCAGGGCGCCGCAGTCCTCGAAGGCGCGGGCACCCAGCATGCGCAGGCCGTCGGGCAGCGGGGCCTCGGCCAGGGCGCGGCAGTGCTGGAACGCGGCGCGACCCAGCGTCTCCAGCGTGGCGGGCAGCTCGGCCCGCCGCAGGTGCAGGCAGCCGGCGAAGGCCCGATCGCCCACCTCGCGCACGCCCTCGGGCAGCACCACCTCGCACAGCGCGTCGACGTCGCGAAACGCGTCGGGGCCCACGCCCACCGTCCCCGCGGGCAGCGTCACGCGCTCGTCAGCCGCCGGGTCGCCGTCGGGCTGGTAGCCGGCTATCACGTAGGTGAACGCCACGGTCCTCCCCCTCCCCTTTTCACACGCGGGGCACCCGCAGGGACACGCCCGCGCCCGCGCGCAGGTCGGCTCCCGCGGGCGCCCTCGCCTTCCGTGCCCCGCCGCGCGCTAGGCGCGCTTGCCGCAGCAGGGGCCCGTCGGGTCGGGCATGACGTAGTCGGCCGGGTCGCCCACCTTCCACCACTGCTTGCCGTCGGCGGGGAAGCGCGGGTCGTACGTCTCGGGACGGCACTCGAAGCCCGCCTCCTCGATGAGGCGGCGCGCCTCGTCCACGGTGAACCCGCGCCACACGTCGGTGTTGAACGAGGTGTCACGCGGGTTGGCGCCGCGCTCCACGGTGAAGTTGCTGCCGCCGGAGTACAGCGCCGCGGGGACGGCGGGGTGCATGCCGCAGCTGCGCACCTTCGTGCCCACGCACAGGCGCAGCGTGGCCAGCAGGTGCAGCATGCGCTCCTCGCTGATCTCCTCCATGCCCTCGAAGGGGGTTCCCGGCACGTTGACGCGCGCCATGACGCTCATGCCGTAGGGGCGATGCGCCAGGTTCTCCAGGATGCGGTCGGCGATCTCCTCGTTGGTGTGCTCCACGCCCAGGGGCTCCACGCAGGTGAGCCAGCGCAGCGGCGAGTTGCTGATGGCATCGATGGTCTCCCAGCGCAGCTTCACGTCGAAGGGCGTGTCGATGCCCTCGCGCATGCGCACCACGTGGTAGGCGCTCGTGGCGCCGGCCTGGTAGGCGGCCTCGGCCATGGCCGGGCTCATCTCGCCCACGTTCAGGTTGATGAGGTAGCTGCCGGGCACGGCCTCGCGGATGTCGGCCAGCCACTCCGACAGCACGTTCAGGTCGTAGAACTCCGTCGAGCGCAGCGTGATGGTGGTGACGCCGGCCTCCACATACTCGCGGACGAGCTCGATGATCTCCTCCTTGGAGTAGATGACGTCCTCCTCCACCAGGCCCCACGCGGTGCCGAACGAGCAGAACTTGCAGTTCATGTCGCAGCTGCACATATCGACGCCGATGGCGCCGGAGATGCTGGCGCGGTTGCCCGTGGCCAGGTGCGCCATCTCGGCCGCGCGGCTGCGCAGGTAGGCCACCTCCTCGGACGCCGGGTCCAGCTCCAGCAGGCGGATGATGACCTCGCGCGGCTGGGACGCGCCCCGCGCGCCCTCGTCGAACACGCGGTCGATGAGCTCCTTGACGTCCTGGTCCATGGCAATCCCCTCTCTCTCGGGTCTCTCTATGATGTCGCCGGCCTGGCGCGCCTACCTCCAGGTGGTGAAGCGCTTCTGCAGCCAGGCGGTCAGGTAGTTGAGCACCGTCACCGTCATGCCGCACGTGATGACGCCGGCCACGATGTTAGCGTAGTTGGCGAAGACGTTGGCGTTGGAAATCCAGTAGCCGATGCCCGACTTGGCCCCGAAGCTCTCGGCGTACATGAGCATGAGGAACCCGGTGGTCAGCGACACGCGCATGTTCTTGAGCACGTCCGGCACGATGAACGGCAGGATGATCTGGGTGATCATGGTCCAGTTGCTCACCTTGAGCACGCGGGCGTTGTCGGTGATGGCCGGCGGCAGCGAGCTGACGCGCAGGATCATCGACAGGAACTGCGGCCAGAACACGCCGATGAGGATGACCATGATGGCCGCCCAGCGGTACGTCGGCATGAGGATGACGAGGAACGGCGTGAAGATGACCGACGGGATGGGCGCCAGCACGTTGGCGATGGGGTAGAACATGGCGCGCAGACGCGGCACCCACCCCACGACGATGCCCAGCAGCACGCCGAGCACCGTGCCCAGGATGTAACCGGACAGCAGCAGCTCCAGCGACGAGACCACGTTGGCCCACAGCTCCGGCGCCGACTTCTGGAACACGCAGAACACATTCTCCGGCGACGGGATGAGCACGCTGTGGGCGATGCCCAGCTTGGTGGACGACACCTCCCACACCAGCAGCAGCACCCACACGGCGCAGATGATGTCGGACGATCCCGACGGGAACGGATCGAGCTTGCGCCCCTTGAACAGCGCCACCAGGTAGCACAGCTCGATGAGCGCGATGGCCACCAGAAGCGCCGTGTCCGGGTACACCTTGCGGGCGTCCGGCATGAACAGGATGATGCCCACCAGCGCCGCCAGCAGCACATGGGCGACAATGAACTCTATGATGATGCGTCTCATAGCGTGGACCCCCCGTCGTACACCCGCTCACGGTCGGCCTGGTCCTTCGTCGTCTCCACGGCGCGGTAGAACAGCTCGAGCAGCTCGTCTTGGATGAGGCGCACCGCCGGCCGATGCAGGAACTCGTCGGGGTCGCGCGGGCGCGGGGCGTCCACGCGGATGTCGGCTTGGAAGCGCCCGTCGCTCATGAACACGATGCGGTCGGCCAGAAGCAGCGCCTCGTCGATGTCGTGCGTGACGAACACGGCCGTCTTGCGCTTGTCCTGGTCGGCCTCCATCCACAGCTCGTTCATCAGAGCCTGCAGCTCGCGGCGCGTCTTGACGTCCAGCGCACCGAACGGCTCGTCGAACAGCAGGATCTCCGTGTCCATGGCGAGCGCCCGGGCGATGGCGACGCGCTGCTGCATGCCGCCCGACAGCTGGTAGGGGTGCAGATCGGCCGCCTTCGTCATGTTGACGCGAGCCAGATACGACTGCGACACCTCGGTGATCTGGGCCTTCGTGAGCCCGCGCCCCAGTTCCTGCGAGGCCTGGCGCACGCCGAACTCCACGTTTCTGAGCGCGGTCATCCACGGGAACAGCGAGTAGTTCTGGAACACCACCGACCGGTCGAGCCCCGGGCCGTTGAGCGGCGTGCCGTCGATGGTGATGGTGCCCGCCGTGGGCTCCTGCAGGCCGGCCAACGTGCGCAGAAGCGTCGTCTTGCCGCAGCCCGAGTGCCCCACCAGGCACAGGAACTCGCCGTCTTCCACCGTCAGGTCCAGGTGCTTGAGCACCAGCTCCTCCGGCTGCTGCCCCTTGCGCTTGCGCCGCCGGACGTCCAGGTCGTCCTCGTAGGCGAAGCACACGTCGTTGAGAACGAGCGCTCCCATGGCCTCTCTTTCCACGCGTTCAGACAAAGGCGGCGCCGCACCCGCGGCGCCGCCCTCTCATATCTCTAGTCTAGTCGTTGTTCTTGGAGAACTCGGCGTCGAGCTTCTTGTAGGTCTCGTTGTCAGGCTCGCGGTCGAGCATGATGTCGAGCGCCTTGCGGTAGATGCCGGACACGGCGTAGGGCTCCATGTCGTAGGGGGTGTCGCGCTCGATCTCGTTGATGTTCTGCAGCGCCTTGTAGAACTCCTTGACCTCCTTGGTGTGCGGGTCGGGCGAGAGGTCCATGACGTTGCGGTACGTGTCGGTGCCGTACATGGCGGCCTCGACGTAGTCGGGCTCCTGGCTGGAGTAGTCCACCAGCATCTGGATGACCTCGTCCTTGTTGTTGAGGTAGTAGTCGTACCCGCGCAGGATGGCCACCTCGAAGTCCACGAGCGACAGGTACTTGGACGTGTAGGCCTCGGCCGAGCAGTTCTGGCGGCAGCACGGGTAATCGCCCGTCACATCGCGCACGACGCCGGCCACCTTGACGCCGTCCTTGCCCAGCGAGTAGCCCATGGCGTTGTTCGTGATGAACAGGTCGCACTGGTCGGAGCGCAGGCCCTCCATGGCGGTGGTGTTGTTGTCGACGTACTCGAAGAACACGTCCTCGCCCAGCGTCAGGCCGTTCTCCTGCAGGTAGTTCTTGAGGGCCATCTGGCCGGTCTCCTCGCGCGAGCAGTTGATGCGCAGCCCGCGGAAGTCCTCGGCCGTCTTGAGCTCGCGGTCGAAGGCGTCGGTGGACAGCATCTCCGAGCCGTTGAGGATGGTGCCGCCGAACACGTAGATCTCGGCGCCCTGGGACACGTACGAGCACGCCGGCACGACGCCGAACAGGTCGATGTCCAGGCGGTTCACCGACATGGAGGCCATGGCGTCAGCCAGCGCGATGGTCTGGAACTCCACATCGCAGCCCTCCTCGGCGAAGAAGCCCTTCTGCTCGGCGATGATGGCCGGGGCGATCTTGATGAGCTTGCCGGTGACGGCGCACACCAGGTGCTCGCCCTTGCCCTCGCTCATGAACGGCTCCTCGGTCGGGCTGGCCTGCTGCGCGGCGTCGTTCGAGGCGGGGGCGTCGTCCTTCTTCTCCTCGGACGAGCAGCCCGCCAGCGCGACGGCGCCCAGGCTGGCGGCCGCGGTGGCGCCGGCGGCCTTGACGAACGATCTTCTGGTCAGCTTCTTCATGGCTTCCTCCTTAGCGTGGGCTGGCGTTTCGACTTTTCGTTGCCGAGCCCTATGATGGCAAACGTCATATAGGGTATCAAGTACACTAAAGTGACGTGTCATATAGTAGATCATATCTAACGTATTGCAACGCAGATTCCGGGAAGGGATTCTGCCAAGGCCAGGAAAGAAGCGAAACGGTAGGCCGTCTCCACACACCCTCCACGCGAAACGCGGGATGGCGCTGCAACGCAAGAGGGGCCGGGGATGCGCGTCCCCGGCCCCTCACGGGCGTCAATCTCACGCGGCTGTGCGCCACTTCCCTACTTCATCAGCTCCGTCACGGCCTGGGCGAAGGCGATGGGATCCTCGATGGGCAGGCCCTCCACCAGCAGCGCCTGGTCGAACAGGATCTCGGTGTACTTCTTCACCTTGGCGTCGTCGCCGTCGGCGTGGGCCGCCTTGAGCGTGTCGAACACGGGGCTCTTCGGGTTGACCTCCAGCACCACCTGGCTCTTGGGAGCGTCCTCAGCGCCGGGAGCGTTCTTGAGCATGGCCTCCATCTGCAGCGACACGGCGCCCTCGGTGGTCAGCACCACGGGCGCGTCGGTCAGGCGCGTCGACACGACCACCTTCTGCACGCGGCCGCCCAGGGCCTCGGCCATCACCTCAAACAGCTCCTTGTTCTCCTCGGTGGCCTCCTCGGCCTCCTTCTTCTCCTCCTCGGTGGTCAGGCCCAGGTCCTCGCTGCCGACGTTCTTCAGCGGGAACGACTTCTCGTCGTCGCCGTCCTTCTTGACGTAGTCGCCCAGCGCCATCATGCAGAACTCGTCGACGTTCTCGGAGCACAGCAGCACGTCGTAGCCCTTGGCCAGCACCGTGGTGACGATGGGCATCTTGGCCAGGTGGTCCAGGTTCTCGCCGGCGGCGAAGAAGATGGACTCCTGGTCGGCCGGGGCGTCGGCCAGGTACTCGTCGAGCGTGATCATCTTCTTCTGCTTGGCGGAGTAGAACAGCAGCAGGTCGGCCAGCACGTCCTTGGCCATGCCGTAGCTGGCATACACGCCGAACTTGAGCGTGCGCCCGAACTGCTTGAAGAACTCGTCGTAGGCCTCGCGGTCGTCGTCGCGCATGGACGCCAGGTCGGCCTTGATCTTCTTCTCCAGGCGGCGGGCGATGGCGCGCAGCTGGCCGTTGTGCTGCAGCGTCTCACGCGAGATGTTGAGCGTGAGGTCGGCGGAGTCCACCACGCCGCGCACGAAGTTGAAGTAGTCGGGCACGAGCTCCTCGCACTTGTCCATGATGAGCACGTTGGAGCTGTACAGCGCCAGGCCCTTCTTGTACTCCTTCGTGTACATGTCGAAGGGGGCGTGCGACGGCACGAACAGCAGCGCGTCGTAGTTGAGCGTGCCCTCGGCGTGCACGGTGATGGTGCGGGCCGGGTCCTCGTAGTCGTGGAAGTCGGTCTTGTAGAACTCGTTGTACTCTTCCTGCGACACCTCGGAGCCCTTGCGCTTCCAGATGGGGATCATCGAGTTGATCGTCTCCACCTCGGTGTAGTTCTCGAACTCCGGCAGGTAGTCATCGCCGGCGTCGGCCGGGCGCGGCTTCATGCGGCTCTTGGTGAGCTCCATCTGGATGGGGTAGCGCACGTAGTTGCTGTCGCGCTTGATGAGGTCGGTCAGGCCGAACTCGGTGGCGTACTCGCCGTAGGTGTCGTCGCCGGCGTCGTCCTTCAGGTACACGATGACGTCGGTGCCGTGCTCGGCGCGCTCGGCCGGGCTGATGGTGTAGCCCTCGATGCCGTCGCTCTCCCAGGCCCAGGCCTCGTCCGACCCGTAGGCCCGCGTGACCACGCGCACGCGCTTGCCCACCATGAACGCTGAATAGAAGCCGACGCCGAACTGGCCGATGATGTCCACGTCGGTCATGTCGGCCAGGCCCTTCTCGTCGCCCGGCTCGTTCTTGGCCTGCTCGGCCTTGAACTCGAACGAGTCGGAGTGCGCGATGGTGCCCAGGTTCTTGTCCAGGTCGTCCTTGCTCATGCCGATGCCGTTGTCCGACACGGTGACGGTGCGCTCCTCCTCGTCAAAGCCGACGGTGATGGCCAGATCGGCGCGGTTGATCTGCACGCTCTCGTCAACGAGGCTGCGGAAGTACAGCTTGTCCACGGCGTCCGACGCGTTGGAGATGAGCTCGCGCAGGAAGATCTCGCGGTTGGTGTAGATGGAGTTGATCATGAGGTCGAGCAGCTTCTTGCTCTCGGTCTTGAACTTTCTCATGGGGTATCTGCCTTCTTTCACTTGGGGGCGAGGCACTGCTGATACGAGCCTAGAACGAGGCCGGAAGGCGGCCCTGGCGAGCGCCGAGGCGCTGCCGAACCGTTTCCGGCCCTCCAGATTGCGTTAGCAGTCTCGCCTTTCGATTGCTAATAGCACATTTTAGAAGGCAGGAAATCTATGTCAAGCACTATAAGGTTTCTTCATAAGGGTAACGATGAGGCAGGGCGCTCAGCCCTCCCGCGCGCGCAGGTACGCGAGCATGTCGCGGGCCGTGAAGGCGCCCCGGGGCGCCTTGTCGCGCAGCACGGCGTCGCCCGTCACCAGGAAATCTGCCTGCGACGACTCCAGCGCGGCGAGCACCAGGTCGTCCTCCAGGTCGCCGTGCAGCTCCTTGAGCTGGCAGGCCAGCCGCACCTCGGCCTCCCCCACGGGCACGGCCACCGCGATGGCGGCCAGGTTGCGCGCGCTCTCCCACGCGCACTCGTTGCAGGCGCGCGCCGCCTCTTCCGTCAGCGCGCCCCGCTCCTGGCGGCACTGGCGCTTCAGGCTCTGGGCAATCAGGTAGTACACGTCCTTTATGCACGATGCGGGGTAGGCCAGGGTCAGGCCGCGGGCGTCGGCGTAGGTGATGAGCGCCGTCGCGTCGGCGCTTCCGGGCCGGTCACCGCTGTAGTGGTCGAGCCAGACGTTGCTGTCGATCAGCAGCACGGGGCGGTCGTGGCTCACAGCAGCCCCCTCTCCCGCCAGCGCGCGAGCAGCGCCTCCTCCCGCAGCTCCTCCACGGAAGCCGCGTCGCTGCACGCCGGGGAGAGGCCCTGGCTCGCGCGGAACTCCCGCACGATGGCCGGGCCGCGCAGAACCTCGGGCGAGGGCGCGTGCGGGCCTGCCTCCGCCCGCTCGTCCTCAGGCGCCAGCAGCTCGCAGAGGGCCTGCAGGCGGCGCGGGCTGCGCCGGTTGCGCGCCGCGTAGCCCCACAGCTCGCGTGCCGCCTGCGACGGGCTCCAGCCGATGCTCTCGAAGGCGCGGTTGCCCTCGACGCGCACCTCGTCGTCGATGCGCACGTTCATCTGGACCAGGGACATGGCGCCTCCTCCTGTTCTCGCCCGGCGCCTTGGCCGGGAGCAGGACTGTAGAGGAAGGAGTATAGCATCCGCTCTGTCCGCTATACAATCGGCGGGGTCTACAGCCGGCGACGCCCGTCGCCCCTGCCGCGCCCCGAGCCGCGGCCCAGGGTGCCCCGTCTCCCCTACGCCGGCAGCTCCTCCAGCAGGTCGATGCTCTCGGCCAGCGAGCGGATGATGTTGCGTCGGCTGAGCGCGCCCACCAGCTTGCCGTCGTGCACCACCGGCACCTTCTTGATGCGCTTGCTCGCGAACAGCTGGCACACCTCGTCGACGGGCGTGTTCACGTCCACGGCGATGACGCGGTGCGTGGCCACGTCCATGACGTTGAGGGCCAGAAGCTCGCGCAGGCGGTCCATGGCCACGGAGTCATCGACGTAGCGGTACAGGTTGAGCGTGCTGTCCACCACCGAGATCTCGGTCTTGCCCAGGTAGGAGGCCACGTCGCCGTCGGATACGAAGCCCACCAGGTCGCCGCGGCCGTCCACCACGGGCAGGCCGCTCGTCTCGTTGGCCGCCATGAGCCGGATGACGTCCACCATCGCGTCGGTGTCCTTGGCGCACACGGGCTGGCGGTTCATGACATCGGCCGCCACGTACACATGGGTGGCCGGGTCGATCACCTCGCCCGGCGTGGCGTCCACCGTCACGCCGGAGATGCCGGCCGCGTAGTCCACGGGCTCGGCGGCGCGCTCGGCCGACGCCGCGGGAGCGGTCTTGCGGTCGCGCACGAACACCACGATGACCAGCGCCGCCACGCACATGAGGCCGAACGTCGTGCAGTACGCCATGTGCTCGCCCAGGTAGGCCTGGTCGAACGCGCTGGCCTCAGGCGCCACCATCGGCGCCAGCGCGGCCACCGACACGAGCACGGCCGTCCCGAACGAGCCCGCCACCTGGTTCATGGTGTTGGACAGGCCCTGCGCGTGCTGGATGACGCGGTTGTCAAGCGAGTTGACGCCCCAGGTGTTGAGCGGCGTCATGGTGAACTGCAGGCCGATGACCAGCGTGGTGTAGGTGAGCACCACGGTGATGAAGTTGGCGTCGACGCCCAAGTTGGCCAGGCCCGACGCGCCCAGCACGGCCACGATGACGCCCGGCACGGCGATCTTGCGCACGCCGAAGCGGTCGAACAGTCGCCCGCTCACCAGGCCCGTGAGCGCGCCGATGACGGCGCCGGGCAGCATGGCCAGGCCCGACATGGTGGCCGTGAAGCCCAGCGTGCCCTGGATGTAGAGCGGCGTGATGACCTCGGTGCCCAGAAGCGACGCCTGCACGATGATGATGACGCACGCCGCCGTGGCGTAGGGGCGCGTCTTGAGGATGCGCACGTTGAGCATGGGCTCGGGCAGCTTGAGCTGCCGGCGCACGTACAGGGCCACCAGCACGATGCCCACGGCGATGAGACCCAACGTGACGGCCATGTTCTCGGAGTGCGCGAACGTGGACAGCCCGTAGAGCAGGCACACCAGGCCCACCGTGGACAGCGCCACGGACAGCTTGTCGAAGGTGGTGCGCGCGAAGTTGCCGTAGTTGCGCAGCAGGCAGGCCGACAGGATGACCACCACGACGCCCAGCGTCGTCACCAGCGCGAACAGCATGCGCCAGCCCACGGAGTCCACCAGCAGGCCCGAGAGCGACGGCCCGACGGCCGGCGCGAACCCGATGATGAGGCCGATGACGCCCATGGCCGTGCCGCGCTTCTCGCGGGGGAACACCAGCAGGATGACGGTGAACACCATCGGCATGACGGCGCCCGTGCAGGCGGCCTGCAGGATACGGCCCAGCAGCAGCACCCAGAAGCTGGGCGCGATGGCCGCCAGGAAGCTGCCCACCGTGAACACCGACAGCGCCGAGATGAACAGCTGGCGCGTGGTGAAGCGTCCCACCAGGTACGCCGACAGCGGGATGATCACGGCCTCCACCAGCGCGTACACCGACGTCAGCCACTGGGCCGTCGTGGCGTCGACCCCCAGGTCGGCCATGATGGCGGGAAGCGCCGGCGACAGCATCGTCAGGTTGAGCACCGCCAAGAGCGTGCCCGTCAGCAGCACGCCCACCATTACCAGATCTTTTCTGCCCACGCCCAAAGCCATGTGCTCTCACCTCATTCTCATCTGATTCCGCAAAAAGTCGAATAGTCGAATGCTAGTGATATGCAAGAGGCAAATCCAGTGGGAAAACGGCCAACGGCACAGAAGAACCAGAGGGCCCAAACCAGGGCGCCAGCCTGGCGCGGGATGGCGGTCGCTCGCGCCCGTACCGCCTTCTCAACGGCTTCCGCACGACCGCGCCGCCGGGACGCGAGCGCGTGGAGGCGGGTGCTAGCATGACGGTACCGGCACCGAAGCGCCGCCTCACGCGAAAGGAACGCCCATGCTCGAAGACGGAAAGATCCGCATGGCCCAGGCCGTCGACGCCGACGGCACCCCCTCAGACGTCGCCTGCCACCTGCTGCTCGACCAGGCCAACCGCCACGGGCTCATCGCCGGGGCCTCGGGCACGGGCAAGACCGTGACGCTCAAGGTGATGGCCGAGGGATTCTCTCAAGCCGGCGTCCCCGTGTTCATGGCCGACGTGAAGGGCGACGTCACCGGCATGGCCCAGGCCGCCGACGACGCGGACGGCAAGCTGGCCGAGCGCGCCGCGTCGCTGGGCGCCCCCGGCTGGCAGCCGCAGGGCTGCCCGGTGCGCCAGTGGGACATGCTCGGCGGCGAGGGCATCCCCGTGCGCGTCACCGTGTCGGACATGGGCCCCACGCTGCTGGCGCGGCTGCTGGGCCTGACCGAGGTGCAGGAGGGCGTGCTCAACATCGTGTTCCGCGTGGCCGATGAGCGCGAGATGCTGCTCATCGACCTGAAGGACCTGCGCGCCATGCTCAACTACGTGGGCGAGCACGCCAAGGAGTTCCAGATGGAGTACGGGCGCGTGTCGTCCCAATCTGTCGGCGCCATCCTGCGCGCGCTCATCGCCGTGGAGGACCAGGGCGGCGACGTGTTCTTCGGCGAGCCCGCGCTCGACCTGGACGACTGGTTCGCCTGCGACGACCAGGGCCGCGGCTACGTCAACCTGCTCAACGCCGCCCAGCTCATATCGAGCCCCCAGGTGTACGCCATGTTCCTGCTGTGGATGCTCTCCGAGCTGTTCGAGGAGCTGCCCGAGGTGGGCGACCCCGACAAGCCGCGCTTCGTGTTCTTCTTCGACGAGGCGCACCTGCTGTTCGACGACATGCCCAAGGAGCTCACCGACCGCATCGTGCAGGTGGTCAAGCTCATCCGGTCCAAGGGCGTGGGCGTGTACTTCATCACCCAGAGCCCCTCCGACATCCCCGACGAGGTGCTGGCCCAGCTGTCCAACCGCATCCAGCACGGGCTGCGCGCCTACACCCCGGCCGAGCAGAAGGCCGTGCGCGCCGCCGCGGCCGCCTTCCGCGCCAACCCCGCGTTCGACGCTGAGCAGGCCCTGCTCGAGGTGGGCACCGGCGAGGCCCTCGTGTCGCTGCTCAACGAGGACGGCCAGCCCTGCGTGGTGGAGCGTGCCAAGGTGCTACCGCCCGAGTGCCTGATGGCGGCCGCGTCCCCGGATGTGATGGCGGCCGCGCGCGAGGCAGCGGCCCCGCTCATGGACAAGTACGGCCAGGCGGTCGATCGCGAGAGCGCCTACGAGCTCATCGCCGGCGAGCAGGCCGCGGCCGCCGAGGCCGACGCCCTGGCCGCCGAACGCGCCCAGCTGGAGAAGGAGCGCGCCGAGTTCGAGGCGCAGAAGGCCGCCGCCGACGCCAAGGCCCAGAAGGACTACGAGCGCGAGCAGGCCAAGCTGGCCAAGGAGGAGGAGCGCGCCCGCCTGGCGGCCGAGAAGGCCGCGCAGAAGGAGGCCGAGCGCGCGGCCCGCGAGGCCGAGAAGCAGCGTGAGCGCGCGGCCAAGACCGTCAACTCGGTCATCGGGCAGATCGGCCGCGAGGCGGGGCGCCAGCTGGTGCGCGGGCTGTTCGGCAGCCTGAAGCGCTAGCGCGGAATCCTCGCCGCGTGGGCGGCGGGTGCGCGCCCCGTCACGCCTGGCCCCCTGTCACACCTCGGCTACTGGGCGGCAAAACGGGCGCAGCATGGCGAGAAAAGCGACTTCTGCGCGCTGCTGCCTGCGCTGCGGCGCCCTACTCAGATGGCTCGCGCCCGTTTGGCCAGGTCGCGGAGGGCCACCGGAGTGCCTCGCGCAAACATCCCGCGCAAAGCGCTCCCCTCAGGCGTACATAAGTCGCTTTTCTCGCCACTGGCCGATCGTTTTTCCGACCGACGCCCCCGCCGCCCCGCCCCCTTGCCGGATGCGCGCGTCATGTTAGACTATGTCCACTACCTGACGCGCGCCGGATCTGGGGTCTCCCCCGCTGCCGGCGCGCCCGCGCGACGACGAGGAGAACCCCATGGAACCCATCCGCTTCATGGTGGTCAGCGGCTTTCTGGGAGCCGGCAAGACCACGACCATGATCGCCCTGGCCGAGCACCTGTGCGACACGTACGGCGAGGCCGCCATCATCGCCAACGACCTGGGCGCCAACCTGGTGGACACCCACCTCACGCAGCTGACGGGCTGCACGGTGGCCGAGATCGGCAACGAGTGCATCTGCTACCAGATGGACAACCTGGTCGACCAGGTGCGCCGCCTGCGTGACAAGGCGAACGCCGTCTTCGTGATGAGCGACATCCCCGGCTGTGGCGTCGGCGCGCTCGACCACGTGTACCACCCACTCGCCCGCGACCATGCCGACGAGTTCACGCTGGCCCCCTTCACCGTGATCACCGACCCCGAGCGCCTGCGCATGATCATGCCCGAGAAGGCCGACATCCACCTGCCCGAGGAGCTGGTGTACCTGCTCAAGCTGCAGCTGGAGGAGGCCGACCTGGTGGTGCTCAACAAGTGCGACCTGCTGGACGAGCCCACGCGCGAGCGCTACGTCAGCTTCCTGCACGAGGCCTGCCCCGACATCCCCGTGCTGTGCATCTCGGCCAAGGAGCGCACGGGCATCGACGAGCTGGCGCGCTTCGTGCTGGACCACACGTCGGCGCTCAAGAACTTCTCCGTGCGCTACGACGAGAAGTTCGACCAGGCCGAGGCCAAGCTCACCTGGTACAACCGCCGGCTGTACCTCAAGACCAACTCCGGCGAGGCCATCGACATGAACGCCGTGGTAGACGACCTCATCGAGGAGATCCGCCTGGGGCTCATCGAGCGCAAGCGCAACGTGCCGCACCTCAAGACGTTCGCCACCGGCGGCGAGGGGGACGTGAACAAGGCCTCGCTCATCGGCGTGGACTACGACATCGAGTACGCCCAGCAGATGGCCGAGCCCCACGACACCCTGCGCATGATCATCAACGCGCGCGCCGTGTGCGAGTCGCGCCCGCTCGCCCGGCTGATGGACGACGCGCTCGACGAGGTGTGCGACCGCTACGACCTCGACTGCCAGGTGTTCTTCACGGAGTGCTTCGGCATGATGGACGAGGGACGCCGATAGGCCCAGCGCCCGACTCGGGACCTCGGGCGGGGCGAGGGCGCAGGGAGCACCCCCGCAGCAAGAATTCATGTGGTATACCTCACCACATGAATTCGCAGCGAGGAGGCGACCGAAGCCCCCGCCC
>JAAWAY010000159.1 GCA_022792415.1 Eggerthellaceae bacterium
CGACAAGATCGAGATCGCGCCCACCCTCGCGCCCGACGAGTACCAGACGGCCGAGGTCGACATAGTCATGGCGGACGGCACCCAGTACCACGCCCGCTGCGATGTGCCCAAGGGCGACATCTACAAGAGCGCGATGACCGAAGAGGAGGTGTTGGAGAAGTTCTACAAGAACATCGAGTTCTCCCAGACGCTATCGCGCGAAGACGCCGATCGCGTCGTCGAGACCGTGGCTCGTCTTGAAGAGCTCGATGACATCGCCGAACTTACCAAGTTCATGCAGTAGTAGATTCGAAGAAGAAGGGGAATTTGATGGCTACTACGAAAACTCAGGAGGGGACGCCGAAATACGGTGTTACCGTCCAGGTTGCCGCCCTGCTCGTCATCACGATGCAGTACGTGCAGTCGTTCGTCACCCCCGGCCTGTCGGCCGTCCGCAGCGCCTACGCGGGCCTCGGCATCGACACGGTCCTCATCCAGCAGATCCAGGGCATCCCGTCCCTGATGGCCATCTTCGGCGCCATCCTGGTGGGCATCCTGGAGCGCTACATGAAGAAGAAGCACATCCTCATCCTGGCCATGGTCCTCATGTTCGCCGGCTCGCTGGCCGCCTTCGTGCCCGAGACGACCGAGGGCTTCTGGCTGCTGCTGGCCACCCGCGTCGTGCTCGGCCTCGGCCGCGGCATGATCTTCCCCATGGCGTCGTCGTTCATCGCCGACCTGTTCATGGGCAAGAAGCGCGACCAGCTCATGAGCTTCAAGACCGCCGTGGGCGGCATCTCCGGCTCCATCTTCCAGATCATCGGCGGCGCACTGGCCGTGCTGTCCTGGCGCTACGCGTTCATCGGCATGCTCATGGCCGTGCCGATCGCCATCATGATCATCGTGTGGCTGAAGGAGCCCGAGGTCAAGCCGGCCGGCACCACCGCTGACGGCAAGAAGGGCAACCCGCTCAAGTCCATCACGGCCATCTCCTGGCTCATCATCGTGGTGGCGGTCATCTGGAACATCTTCCAGTTCTCCTACATGACCAGCATCTCGCTGGCCATCGCCGGCGTGGGCCTGGGCGACACCGGCGTGACCGGCTGGATCTCCTCGCTGCAGACCATCAGCTGCGCGGTGGGCGCCCTGTGCTACGGCGCCTTCCTGAAGGGCCGTCTGGGCGGCTTCGACCTGCCCATCGCCATCGCCATGGAGGGCATCGGCTTCTTCATCCTGACGCATGTCATCTCCGTGCCGGCCTATGCCGCGGGCACCATCATCTACGGCCTGGGCTTCGGCATCCTCAACCCGGCCCTCATCCTGCAGATCGTCAAGGTGCTGCCGCGCGAGGGCGCGACGCTCGGCCTGTCTCTGCTGGCTGGTTCCCAGAACCTGTTCCAGTTCTTCTCCGCCCCGGTGCTGGCCTTCCTGGCCCCCATGCTGGGCGTGGCGGGCGTGGCCGGCGCGACGGGCCTGGAGTCCGCGAGCCTGGCCAACTGGAACGTCGCCTGGATCTTCTCGGCCATCTACTTCGTGTTCGTGCTCATCCTCATCCTCATCGGCAAGGCGAAGGCCCCGCAGCTGCTGGCTGGCGTGAAGCAGCCTGAGCCCGCGGCCGTGGCCAAGATGGAGGCTCACGAGGACGACGACGAGATCTAGCACGTCGCGTGACCATCGACTGATGCATCGTCAGACCGCTCGGCTATCATGGTCGGTGCACGGCTGATCTGACCAAGCGGTTCCTGGAGTGGGTGCCGCCTCTTAGGGGAGGCGGCACCCCCGCAAGACGGCGCGGACGCGTCGTTCCTACGGCTAAGGGGGGTCGTCATGGCCTTTGTCAGTGACGGAAAGCTGTTCGGAAAGATCAACTACGCTTTCGTCGTCATGGTGTGCTGCTGTCTGGTCCAGGCCTTCGGCATGGGCCTCATCCTGAACTGCGGCAGCTTGTTCTACGTCCCGGTCTGCGAGGACCTGGGTTTCCTTCGTTCTGAGATATCCACGTACATGACGGGGTATTTCATCGGCACCACGCTCGTCACGCCCATCGCCGGCGTGCTGCTGACGAAATACGACACACGCGTGGTCATGGGATGCGCCATCGTCATCCTATCGGGGGCGGTGGCCTCCATGAGCCTGGGGCAGGTCATCCTGCAGTGGCAGATCGCCGGGTTCTTCGTGGGCGCGGCGGGATCGTGCATCTTCGTCCTTCCGTCCGCCACCCTCGTCGGCAACTGGTTCATCAAGCGGCGCGGCTTCGTGTACGGCATCGTCATGGCCTGCTCGAGCATCTCCGCCGCCATCTTCTCGCAGGTCATCAGCGCCATCATCTTGTCGGTGGGCTGGCGCGCCGCCTACCTGTTCGTTGGGGTGGCGTCGCTTCTGGTCATCCTGCCGGCCAGCCAGCTGCTGCGCAAGCGGCCGTCCGACATCGGCACGGTTCCCTACGGCTATGACGCAAAATCGTCCGGGGGGGGGGGTGCTCCCTGCCATGCGAGGCGTCGGGGTCAAGGTGGCCGTGGTGTCGCTGGCGTTCTGGTGCCTGTTCCTGTTCGCCGGCATCGCCTCGTTCATCCACGGCGGCATCGAGCAGCACATGCCGGGCTACGTGGAGTCCATCGGCTTCACGGCCTCGTTCGCGGCCCTCATCGTGTCGGCCCAGTCGCTCGGGTCAGTGTTTGACAAGCTGGTCATGGGCTGGCTCAACGACAAGCTGGGCGTGCGCTACACGACCCTGCTCGAGCTGATCTGCATCATCGTCGGCATCGCGGGCTTCATCGTGTTCCACAATCCCGTGGCCCTCATTGTGTCCGCCATCCTGTTCGGCGTGCAGGACTCCCTGATGTCGGTGAGCCTTCCGATGCTCATCCGCGAGATATTCGGCTCACGCAACTACACCGAGATCCACGCCTGGATCCGCACGGGCGTGGGGTTGTTCGGGTCGTTCTCCGGCGTGCTGGTGGGTGCCTCCTACGACCAGCTGGGCAGCTTCGTGCCCGCCTTCGTGGCCCTCATCGGCACCTGCGTGGTGGCCATGGGCTGCGTGGTGGTGGCGTACCGCGTGCGTCGCAAGCTGGTGTGGACCACCGACGACGGTACCGTCGTGTCGAAGGACGAGCGCATCGACGCGACCGCCTAGGGGCGTCGCGCTCGTCGGCCGGGGCGGGGGCGCGGGCCCTCGCCCCGACTTGTATGAGAGGGGAGGGGCCATGTGCTACCCGTGCTCCCATTGCGGGGCCTGTAAGGTGAAGCTGGCGCCGGGCGAGTGCCCTGCGTGCCACGAGCCGGTTGCGCCGGGCCAGGTGATGTGCCCCTCCTGCGGGTTCGCGCTGCCCCTGCCGCCTGGGCAGGTCGCGCCGCCGCCCGGAGACGAGGAAGGAGGTCGCCATGGGTGATCATGAGGACGAGGGCCTGAGCCCGCAGCCCGCGGAAGAAGAGAGGCGCGGACGTCGCGCCAAGGGCGCCGAGTACGTGCCGCCCGACATGGATGACGGCCGGGACGCGCCGCGGGCCGAGGAGTTCGGCGTGGTGGGCAGCTGGCCGGTGCCGGCGCACCGCCCGAAGCTGTAGGGGCCCGTTGTGTGCTACCAGTGCTCGGGATGCGGCCGCTGCCTCAACAAGGACACGACGGCCCCGGGCGTGACGCGCTGCCCCTGCTGCCGGTCGGAGGTTCCCGACGGCGAGCGCCGCTGCCCCCGCTGCGGGGCGTACATTCGCCCGGCGCCGGGCAGCGTGGCGGCGCGGCGCCCGAGGCCGGGCGCGGCCGATTAGGGGCGCGTCCCCAAGACGGCGGCGCACCCGCGCAGGCTGACCTCGAGCGCCGGCTCGCCGAGGTCGGCATCGAAGCGCTCCTGCAGCCCGCGGACGCGGTTGGCAACCGTGTTGCGGTGCAGTCCCAGGGCGCGCGCCGTCTCGGTCACGCCGCAGTGGTGGTCGTAGTAGGCCAGGAGGAGGGCCGCGTCATCGCCGCCACGTGCCGCATCGGCGGCTGACAGGTGCCCGAGGATGCTCTGGCGCGCCGCCTCCTGCACCGCGTCGGCGGGCGGGCGCTGCGGCCCCAGGGCCCACGGGAGGAACGCCAGCTCGAAATGATGCAGCGCCGGGCGCCCGCTGCGCCAGGGGCGTGCTGGCGCCAGTGCGCGCGCCGCCCTCGCCTCCGCCAGCGCCAACGGCAGGCGACGCACGCCGGACACGATTCCCGAGGCCGCCAGCGCGCCGCCCTCGGCTGCCGCCAGCGGCGCCAGGGCCGCCTCGATGCGCGCGTCGTCGCGCCAGGGATCCTCGGCCCGTCGCACGCTCACCACGTAGGCGCAGCCCTCGTGGGGAATCACGAAGCAGTCCGGAAGCAGGCCCGCGATGCGGCGCGCCGTCCAATGGACGGCGGCCTCGGCGTCGCTGGCAGACGACAGCTCGTAGAGGCGCACGGGCGCGTCGAGCGGCACGCCCAGGCGCGCCGCCTGCTGGCTGAGCAGCGCCTCGTCCATCGGCCGCGCCAACAGCACGTCCAGCAGAAAGGCGGAGGGCTTCTCGAAGGAGCGCTCCCGGGCGTCGTCGAAGCGGCGGATGTGGCGCTGAAGGTGCCGCGCGAGCACGTCGAAGCGGGCGAGCAGCCCGGGGGTGAAGGGCCGGTTGTGACAGGTCATCACCATCTGCATGTAGTACGAGCTGTTCACGCGGAACACGTGGTTGACGAAGGGGTAGCGCTTGCCCTCGTCCGGCTCGTGGTACTGGCTGCGGCGCTGGCGCTTCCAGCGCTCCATGGCACGGGTCCGCCTGAACCGGGCGATGGCCTCGTCGTCGTGGTAGCCGCGCTCCACGAACGCCATCACCGTGGGGTCGTCCAGCGGGATGCCGCGCGTATGCGCGATGAGGCGGAACGACGAGTCCGATATGGTGATGAAGTTGCCCAGCGCGTCCTCGCTCTCATCCAGGAACTCCTGCAGCGTGCCCTCTGCCAGGGCCACCTGGTCGAGGCGCCGCTCCCAGTCCATGAGCGCCAGGGCGCAGGACTGGAGCTCCTGAGCGAAGGCCAGCTTGTCGTACGGCGTCTCCACGGCCACCACGTTGTCGCCCAGACGGCTGAGCGCGTCGGCGTCCAGCTCGTCGAAGAGCAGGATCGTCAGCGCCTCGGCGTCGGCCGCCGGGTCGCGCCCGTCAGCCGCGTCGCACACGAGGGCCGTGCCCGGCGCATCGGTCGGCTGGCCGCTCGCGTCATCCCGCCCCGCGCCCCCGTCTTGGCGGGACGCCGCGCGCACCCAGGGGACCTCCGTCACCGTCAGGTGGCGGTAGGAGAGGGCCGTCGCCAGCTCGCCGACGCGATCCATCAGGACTGCCACGGGTACCATGCGTCCCTCCTTCTGCTGTCACTAGGCTTTCTGCTTAAAAGTATAGGACTTGAATGTGCAATCAGCCCATCTAATTGCCTTCCTTCCGCACCTATCCTGAGCCAAGGGCCGCTGCAGCGGCATGGCCTTGGGTTCGCTTGCCGACAGGGAAGGGGTAGGGCATGCTCACGAAACGCGAGAACTTCATCGAATGCATAACCGGCGGGTCGCCGGATCGGTTCGTCAACCAGTACGAGGCGCTGGCGATGATCGCGCCCAGCCCCCTGAGCGACAAGTCGCACCTGGCCAGCGACGGGTACCTCATCGACGCCTGGGGATGCTACCAGGGCAAGGTGGCCGGCGAGCCGGGCTTCTTCCCGTACCACGACCTGGAGCACCGCGTCATCACCGACATCTGCCGCTGGCGCGAGCAGGTGAAGGTGCCGGGCGATCCCGACATCCCTGAGTTCTGGGAGCCCTTCGCCGCGCAGGCCGAGGCGGTGGATCGCACCGAGCAGCTCGTGTGCAGCGCCGTCATGCCGGGCATCTTCGAGCGCTGCCATCACCTGGGGGAGATCACCGAGACCCTCATGAACTTCTACGAGGAGCCCGACGAGATGCACGCCCTCATCGACGAGATCGTGGGATGGGAGCTGCGCCTGGCCGACGCGCACCTCAAGTACATCAAGCCGGAGGTGCTGTTCCACCACGACGACTGGGGCACGCAGATCTCCACGTTCATGTCCCCCGACATGTTCGAGGAGTTCTTCCTCGAGCCGTACAAGACCGTCTACGGGTACTACAAGGACCACGGCGTGAAGTACATCATCCACCACTCCGACTCGTACGGAGAGACGCTCGTGCCCTACATGATCGACATGGGGGTCGACGTGTGGCAGGGCGTCATCAGCTCCACCAACGACATCCCGCGCCTCGTCGACGAGTACGGCGGGCGGCTGTCGTTCATGGGCGGCGTCGAGTCCCAGATCCTCGACAAGCCCGATTGGACGCCTGAGGAGGTGGCGGCGGAGGTCGAGCGCGCCCTGACGTCGGTCAACCGCACGCGCTACTTCATCCCCTCGCTCACCTCGGGCCTCAACAAGAGCGGCTACCCCGGCGTGTACGAGGCCGTGACCGACGAGATAGCCAAGGCGAGCCCGCGCTTCTTCGGCGAGGGCCGCTGAGGACGCGAACACGACAAGAGAGGAGGACCCCATGGAGATGACGCCGCGCGAGAACATGACGGCGATCCTGGAGGGGAGGCAGCCCGAGTACTACGGTGACTTCCAGTGGGCGGTCAAGATCATGATGGACCCGGTGTGGAAGAGCGATTCCATGCCCAAGGACGGCCTTGAGCACAAGGACTCCTGGGGCACGGTGTGCGTGAACCCCATCGGCGGGGCCGGCAAGCACCCCGTCATCACGCCGGACAACGCGGTGGTGACCGACATCGAGCGCTGGCGCGAGCAGCTGGTTATCCCGTCGCTCGACGACAAGGACTGGTCGGAGTGCGTCGCCAAGGCCGCCCAGGTGGATCGCAGCCAGTACTTCCTGGAGTACTTCTGCGCCCAGGGCCTGTTCGAGCGCTCGCACTTCCTCATGGGCATGGAGGAGGCGTTCTGCGCCTACCTCGAGGAGCCCGAGGCCATGTTCGAGATGCTCACGGCCATCGCCGACTACAAGAAGCGCCTCATCAAGGAGGC
>JAAWAY010000160.1 GCA_022792415.1 Eggerthellaceae bacterium
CTTCGTGCTCATGCACCTGGACGGCTACGAGCCCGGCGCGCCCGAGCCCGTCACGCCGGCCGACAAGTGGATCTTCTCGCGCCTGGCGGCCCTGGTGGAGTCGCTCGACGCGGCCTTCGACGCCTATGAGTTCGGCGAGGCCACGCGCGCGCTGTACCGCTTCTTCTGGAACGAGCTGTGCGACTGGTACATCGAGTTCTCCAAGGCCCGCCTGGCCGACGACGCCGACCCGGCCGACCGCCTGGCCTGCCAGCGCAACCTCGTGTTCGTGCTCGACCAGGCCCTGCGCCTGCTGCACCCCATCATGCCGTTCGTCACCGAGGAGATCTACCAGCAGATGCCGGTCAAGGACGCGCCCATGCTCATCATCGCGCCCTGGCCCGACGCCGCCGCGCTGGCGGCCTACCGCGACCCGGAGGCCGAGCGCGCCATCGAGATGACGTGCGAGGCCGTGGGCGCGGTGCGCTCGGCCCGCTCGCGCTACGGGCTGTCGCCGCGCACCTCGCTCGACGCCGTCGTGCGCGCCTCCGAGGACGACGCGGCCCTGCTGGCGGCCCAGGCCCCGCTCATCTGCTCGCTCGCCAACGTGGGCGATCTGGCCGTGGGCGCCGACGTGGCCAAGCCGGCCGGCGCGTCGGCGGCCGTGGGGTCGGGCATCGAGGTGTACACCTGCCTGGCCGGCCACGTGGACTTCGAAGCCGAGCGGGCGCGCCTGGCCAAGGAGCAGGCCAAGCTGGCCGCCGACGTGGCCAAGCTGGACAAGAAGCTGTCCAACCCGGGCTTTTTGGCCAAGGCCGCGCCCGAGATCGTGGACAAGGACCGCGCGCGCCGCGACGAGCTGGCCGACAAGCTGGCCCGCGTGGAGGCGTCGCTCGCCGAGTTGGGGTAGGGGAGCGCCATACGCCCTCTGTCACACGCCGAGGGCGCGGGCGGTTTGCTATAATGCATGATCGTGTGACGCAGCGATGCGCCGCGCCCCTCGCACGCGCGGGGGTGGAAGGACCCGAGGACAAGAAGAGGTTCCCATGAGCGAGTTGCTCTCGCAGCTTTGGACGCCCGAGCTGCAGGCCGCCTTCACGGTGGTCGTGGTGCTGCTGGTCATCCTGTACGTGCTCTCCATCGTCTGGGTGGTGCGCGACGCGTACATGCGCGGTACCCAGTGGTACATCTGGGCCATCGTCGCGCTCGTGCCGGTGCTCGGCGTCATCGCGTACTGCCTGCTGCGCCCGCCGCTGCTGCAGATCGACCGCGACGAGCAGGAGCTGGAGATCGCGCTCAAGCAGCGCCAGCTCATGAAGTACGGCGAGTGCGCCACCTGCGGCTACCCCGTCGAGGCGGACTACGTGCTGTGCCCCAGCTGCCACACGCAGCTCAAGAACCTCTGCAGCCGCTGCGAGCGCGCCCTCGAGCCCTCCTGGACGGTGTGCCCCTACTGCGCCACGCCCGTGGCCGGCACGCCCTCCCGCCAACGCCGTCCGCGCCAGAGCGGCTCGCGCCAGCCCCGCCAGCAGGGCTAGGCCCTCGGCCACGGCTCGGCAACGGTCGGCCGTCGCCGGCTGACAGCGGGCCTCGCGCCCGTACCATCACCGCATAATTCTCGGAGCCGCCTTCGGGGCGGCTCCGGGTTTTAGCAGACAGAATGCCCGGCGCCCGCCGGGCGACGCCAAGCGCGCCGCACTCAACACGGCGCGTGTAACCGTGCAGGTGCTCTGTGCGCACCCGGCACAGGAAAGGAGCAGCAATGCAGATCAACCTCCCCGACGGATCCCAGAGGGAGCTGGCCGACGGCGCCACCGTGGCCGACGTCGCCGCCTCCATCGGCGCGGGCCTGGCCAAGGCCGCCCTGGGCGGTAAGGTGGACGGCGCCTTCGCCGACCTGGGCGACGCGGTGCCCGACGGCGCCACCGTCGAGATCATCACCGCCAAGAGCCCCGAGGCGCTCGGCATCATGCGCCACTCGGCGGCCCACGTGATGGCCGAGGCCGTCCAGGAGCTCTACCCCGGCGCGCAGATCGGGTTCGGCCCGCAGACCGACGACGGGTTCTTCTACGACTTCGCCCTGCCCGAGGGCGCGTCCATCTCGCCCGACGACTTCGCCGCCATCGAGGCGCGCATGGCCGAGATCGTCGCCCGCGACGAGCCCTTCGTGCGCGAGGTGGTCACCCGCGACCAGGCCAAGGAGATCTTCGCCGACCAGCGCCTGAAGGCCGAGCACATTGACGACCTGCCGGCCGACGAGGACATCATCATCCGTCGCCACGGCAGCTTCGTCGACCTGTGCAGCGGCCCGCACATGCCCTCCGCGGGCAAGATCGGCCCCTTCAAGCTCATGAAGACGGCCGGCGCCTACTGGAAGGGCGACTCGAACAACGAGATGCTCACCCGCATCTACGGCACGGCCTTCTTCAACAAGAAGGACCTGGAGGAGTACCTGCACAACCTTGAGGAGGCCGAGAAGCGCGACCATCGCAAACTCGGCCGCGAGCTGGGCATCTACATGATGGAGCCCATGGCCGGCGTGGGCCTGCC
>JAAWAY010000161.1 GCA_022792415.1 Eggerthellaceae bacterium
ACCTCGCGCACCAGCTGGGCGCCCATGTTCTCGACCGGATCCTCCAGGTCGACCTCCTTGGCCACGGTGACGCCGTCGTTGGTGATGAGCGGCGCGCCGTAGGACTTCTCAAGCGCCACGTAGCGGCCCTTGGGGCCGAGCGTCACCTTGACGGCGTCGGCCAGCTTGTTGACGCCGGCGGCCAGGCCGCTGCGAGCGTCGGAATCGAACTTGATTTCCTTAGCCATGTTCGAGCTTTCCTTTCAGGGTTTGGGCGGGCTCGCGCGCTGCGGCGCAGGCGAGCCCGATGGTTCCGGGATGCGCGGCTCGGCGGATAGACCGGGAGCCGCAGACGGCGCCGGCACGGGCCGGGCCGCGATGCCGCAGGGCGGCTAGGCGATGACGGCGTACAGGTCGTCGGCGCGCAGGATGAGCACTTCCTCGCCGTCGAGCGTGATCTCGGTCCCACCGTACTTGCCGTAGATGACCTTGTCGCCCTCCTTGACGGGCATCGGCAGGTGCTGGCCGTCCTTGCCCAGCTTGCCCTCGCCCACGGCGAGGACGGTGCCGGTCTGCGGCTTCTCCTTGGCATCGTGGGCCAGGTACAGGCCCGACGCCGTGGTGAGCTCGGCCTCGTCCTGCTTGATGATGACGCGGTCGCCCAGGGGCTTCAGATTCATGGTGGTGCCTTCCTTTCGCGATACTTCTCGGAGCACGTTCGTACCATGCTTCATTCAAACACTCCGTTTTGTGGAGTGCTAGCACTCTTTAATAACGAGTGCTAAACACTGGCTAATCATATCAGTGGCGAAGAGGAATGCAAGCGCTGGGAGGAAATCTCAGCCGACGACGCTTAGATTTCAGAAGGTCGCCATAATTGGGCGGAAAGCAGGGCCCGAACGGGGCGGACGGCAGCCCGGGAAGGGGTGGATCGCGATCCCGAAGCAAGGACGGATAGCAGCCTCGGAAAGGCGGCACGAGGCCCCGGGCGGGGCGGATTACAGGCCCCGAACGGGACGGCCGGCGCGAGGCCCGCAGCCGGGCCGGAGCGGCTCGCGCCCCTAGCGGCCGCTCGGGGCCACCAGGCCGCTCTCGTAGGCGAACACCACCAGCTGGGCGCGGTCGTGCGCGTCGGTCTTGGCCATGACGCGCGCCAGGTGCGTCTTGACCGTGGCCGGCGATATCACCAGGTCAGCCGCTATCTCGTCATTGGACAGGCCGCGCCCCACCAGCATGAGGATCTCGCGCTCGCGGTCGGTGAGCGAGGCGAGCGCCGCGCGCAGCCCCTCCCCGCGCTCGGCGGTGCCCCAGCCGGCGCGCGGCCGGGCCGCCACGAACGTCTCCACCAGCCGGCGCATCACCGAGGGCTGGATGAGCGCGTCGCCGGCGGCCACCACGCGGATGGCGGCGGCGATGTCGTCGGGGTCGGCGTCCTTGAGCAGGAAGCCGCTCGCCCCGGCGGCCAGCGCGTCGTAGACGTACTCGTCCACGTCGAACGTCGTCAGCACGAGCACGTGCGTGCCGGCCAGCAGCGGATTGCCCGTGATGTCGCGCGTGGCCTCGATGCCGCTCTTGTGCGGCATGCGGATGTCCATGAGCACCACGTCGGGCCGCAGCTCCTGGGCGCGCTCGACGGCCTCGGCGCCGTCGCGGGCCTCCCCCACCACAGTAAGCCCCTCGTAGGAGGACAGGATGGCCTTGAACCCGCTGCGCACCAGGTCCTGGTCATCCACCACCAGAATGCGGATGTCGTCATGCTCCATGGCCGTTCGCTCCTTCCGGGTGGGGGACGAGGGGGATGCGGGCACTCACGGAGAAGCCGCCCGCGGGGCCCGGGCCGGCCTGGAACGCGCCGCCGAGCAGGTGCACGCGCTCGCGCATGCCCTCGATGCCGTGGCCGCCCGACGCCAGAGCGCCGCCGTCCGCCCCGCGGCCGTCGTCGGCCACGGTGAGCACCACGTCGGAGCCGTCCGGCTCCAGCGTGATGGTCGCGCGCGTGGCGCCCGCATGGCGCACCACGTTGGTGACCGCCTCGCGCGCGATGCCGAACAGCGCCACGTCCACGTAGGCGGGCACGCCCTCGCGCCGGTAGCCGTCCGCCCGCAGCTGCGCGGCCACGCCGGCGCCCTCCAGGTAGGCCACCAGGTCGGGAAGGCGGTCGGTGCCCTCGGTGGGCCGCGTCTCGGCGCCGGCGTCCCCGGCGCGCAGCACGCCGATCATGGCACGGATCTCCTCGAGGGCGCCCTTGGCCGTCGCGCGCGCCGCGGCGATGGCCTCGCGCGCCGCCTCGGGATCGCGGTCGATGAGTCGCTCGGCGGCCGCGGCCTGGATGCTCACGGCCGACAGCGAGTGCGCCGTGATGTCGTGCACCTCGCGGGCGATGCGCACCCGTTCCTCCTCCACCCGGCGCTGGGCCTCGGTCTCGCGGCGGCGCTCGGCGTCGGCGGCGCGGTCCTCGGCGGCGCGCAGGTAGTCCTGGCGCACGTGGAGCGCGTAGCCCGCCAGCGCGGCAGCGGCCACGAAGGCCAGGTTCTGGACGAGCGTGAGCGACGCGAGCGCGTGCAGGGGCGACGCGGCGCCGGCCACCAGCACCACGACGCACGCCCCCACCCCCGCGGCCACCGCCTGGGCGCGCGAGCAGGTGTAGGCCACCGTGAACACGGCCACGAGCGGGCCGATGAGCGACATGGACACAGCCCCCATCTGGGTTTGGAAGAACGCCCAGGCCAGAAGCACGATGACCAGCGCGGGCCACGGGCAGCGCCGGCGCAGCACCAGGGGGAACGTGGTGACCGCCACGGCCACGATGGCCGCGGGCGTGGGGACCATGGCGTCGATGCCCATGAGGCGGCGCAGGACCTCGTCGGGGATGAGCAGGTTGACCGCCAGCGTGAGCTGCAGGCAGCCGAACCCGAAGGCGCCGAGGGCTATGACCAGGTCGAAGAGCCAGTCGGTGAGGGTCATGCGCTCGTCATGTATCAGCAGGTTCGTCATGGGCCCATGGTACCCGAGCCGGCGCAGGCGCGCCATACGCCGAGCGGGGTATGCGCCCGCGGCGCGAGGCCCGGGCGGCTAGCCGACGTAGAACGCCGCGTCCGGGAACGGTGGCTCGAGGGCGCGCTTGAAGGCGGCGGCCCGGTAGCGGCGCAGCACGTCGGCCACCTGGGCCGCGTCGTGCCCGGCGGCCACGAGGGCGGCCTCGTCCATCCCGCGCTCCACCGCGTCGACGAGGATGGCGTCGAGCGTGGGGTAGTCGATGCCCAGGCTGGCCTCGTCGCTCTGCCCGGGGGCCAGCTCGGCGCTCGGCGGCTTGACGAACACGTTGACGGGGATGGGCAGCGCCTCGCCCACCTCGGCCGCATGGCGGTTGCGCCAGCGGGCCACGGCGTAGACGTCGGTCTTGTACAGGCCGCCCAGCGGCGCGAAGGCGCCGGCCGTGTCGCCGTAGAGCGTGGAGTAGCCCAGGGCGGCCTCGCTCTTGTTGCCCGTGTTGAGCATGAGCCAGCCCCGCGCGTTGGACACGGCCATCAGGCACACCATGCGGCAGCGCGCCTGCGTGTTCTCGGCCGCGAGCCCCTCCAGCTGGCCGCCGCACGCCCGCGCCAGCACCGACTCGAACGCCTCGAACGGCTCGCAGATGGGGACGGTGATCGCCTCGATGCCCAGGGCGGCGACCAGCTCCTCGGCGTCGTCGACGGAATGCTCTGAGGAATAGGGGCCCGGCATCAGCACGCCGTGGACGTGGTCGGCCCCCAGCGCATCGGCGGCCATGACGGCCACGAGGCTCGAGTCCATGCCGCCGGACAGGCCGATGACCACGTCGGAGAAGCCGAGGTCGCGCACGAAGGCGCCCGTCGCCTCCACGCAGGCCTGGTACGTTCGCTGGGGATCCATGGGCCGCCTTTCTCTCAGGGCACGTCGTTGCCCCCAGTATGGGCCGGCAGTGTTTCGGGGCGGTTGCGAGCCCGTGAACAAACGCCCACGCCCCGATGACGGACGGGGCCGCTCGGCGGGGCCGGAGGCGTCGGCGCCCGGCAGCTACACGGCGCGGATGCGCTCCGCCAGCCACTCCGTCCACGCCTCCACGCCCTCGCCGGACGTGGCGGACAGCGGGAAGATGGGCGCGCCGGGGTTGAGGCGCCCGACGGACTCGTCGAAGGCCTCGCGGTCGAAGTTGAACACCGGCATCGTGTCCACCTTGTTCAGGATGACGGCCTCGGCCACCTGGAACACGCCAGGGTACTTGAGCGGCTTGTCGTCGCCCTCGGGCACCGACAGGATCATCACCTTGGCGTTCTCGCCCAGGTCGAAGTCGGTGGGGCACACCAGGTTGCCCACGTTCTCCACGATGATGAGGTCGAGCCGCTCCAGGTCGAGCACGTCCACGGCCCGCTTGAGCATGGCGCTCTCCAGGTGGCACGCGCCGCCGGTGTTGATCTGCACGGCGGGGATGCCCTGGGCCTTGATCTTCTCGGCGTCGACGCTCGACGCGATGTCGCCCTCGATGACGGCGATGTTGAACTCGTCGCGCAGGGCGTCGATGGTGGCCAGGATGGTGGACGTCTTGCCCGATCCGGGGCTGGCCAAGAGGTCGAGCACGAACACGTGGTTGTCGGCGAAGCGCTGGCGCAGCTCGGACGCCAGGGCGTCGTTCTTGTCCAGGATGGGCTGCTTGAGGTCTATCTGCATGGGGCTACTCCTCGTCGTCGGGCAGGTCGACCTCGATGGAGTCGATCTGCAGCTCGCGCCCGGCGATGAGCTCGGTGCAGAAGCTGTCGCATTCGGGGCAGAACATGTGGAACCGGTCGTGCTCGAACTCGGCGCCGCACTCCAGGCAGCGGCTCTTGGGGCGGATCATGTTCACCTGCAGCTCGGCGTCGGCCGTGAACGGGTCGCCCTCGACGAGCGCCTCGAACGAGAACACGAGCGCGTCCTCGATGGCCTCGGTCATCTCGCCGATGGACAGCGTCACCTTGAGCAGGCGCGTGGCGCCGGCCTCGCGGGCCGACGTGGTGGCGGCGTCCAGGACGCCGGTCATGATTCCCAGCTCGTGCATGCTACTCGGCTTCCTCGGCGGCCAGCTCGGCGTTCTGGCGCTTGATGCGGCGCGCCAGCACGACGCGCGCGATGAGCAGGCTTCCCTCGTAGAGCACGATCATGGCCGCGAACATGAGCAGCATGGTGACCGGCGACGCGTCAGGCGTCACGATGGCGCACAGCACCATGAGCACCACGTATACCGTCCGCCAGCTGCCGCGCAGCTTCTTGTACGGGATGACGTCGAAGATGACCAGGTAGAAGATGATGAGCGGCAGCTCGAAGGCCACGCCGAACCCGATCTCGAACTTGATGATGATGTCAACGTACGATGACATGCGCGGGGCCACGTAGCCCAGGCCCATGGCCTGGTCGGTCAGCCACTGGAACGCCGGGTTCAGGATGATGGCGTAGCAGAACACCGTGCCGATGATGAACAGGGCCACGGCCGCGGCGAACGTGGGGATGAAC
>JAAWAY010000162.1 GCA_022792415.1 Eggerthellaceae bacterium
CGAAGGTCGAGGAGATGCTGGACACCATGCGCCAGAGCTTCGACGGCACGAGGCGCGAGTACCTTGAGCCCGTCATCGATTGCATCAGGAGCCTGCAGAATGAGGGTCCCGATGAATAGGCTGGCTCGCGGCTTCGCGCTGTTCGTGAATTGGTTCGATGGGATATGCGCTACTTTCAGGCGACTGCGAGCTGGCATGCGCTCCGCCGTCAACGAGCAGATTTAGTGTCTGGTCGTCGAAGGCGTCGCGCTTTCCGGCAATCTTTGAGGTGGCCGAGGTGTATGCCGATGTGGCCGACGCCGAGGACTATGGCGGCAGCAATTTTGACGCAGTGAAAGCTGACTGCCGCCTCAGCACGCGCATCGAGGCGTCGCGCCCTTCGGCGCATGTACCGGGGCTGAATCCCACGAATAGCATTTTACCTCCGGGTACACCGCACTCACCCCTTACGATGACGAAAAGCCAGAGGAACGCATCTAGCCCATCGTTTCAAGATAGCGGAGAACGCCTCCCCTTACCTCGCCGGGACGCGCGGGCCGTAGCGGCCGTCGGGGTAGCGGGCGATGAGCCCGTCGCGCTCCGCCTCGGCAAGCCACACCATGAGCCACGTGAGCGCGTCGGTGCCCGGCCGGTGGCGCAGCGCCACGTCGCGCAGGGCCTCCATGCCCAGCGGCTCGGCGCGCAGGGCCGCCAGCAGCGCGCCCGCGGCGCCCTCCCCCTCCGCCGCGCCGTCGCAGGCCCCGCGAGCAGGCCCGCCCTCCTGGCGCAGGCACCCGAAGCACGACAGCAGCGCATCGGCGAACGCCTCGTCGTCCACGATGGGCGTCGCGCCCTGGTAGACGAGGCGGTTGGCGCCCCGGGATGACGGCGACGTGATGGCGCCGGGCACCACCAGCACATCGCGCCCGGCCGCCAGCGCCGCGTCGGCCGTGGAGAACGTCCCCGACGGCAGACCGGCCTCCACGATGAGCGTCGCCTGCGCGAGCCCGGCGATGAGCCGGTTGCGCTCGCGGAACGTGTAGGGCAGCGGCGCGTAGTCCCAGGGGTTCTCCGACGCGAGCGCCCCTCCCCCGTCCACGATGCGCTGGAACAGGCCCAGGTTCTGGCGCGGGTAGGGCTCGTCGATGCCGCCGCCCAGAAACGCCACCGTCGGTGCGCCGGCGGCCAGGGCCGCCTCGTGGGCCGTGGCGTCGCAGCCCCGCGCGCCGCCCGATATGATGGCGATGCCCCGCTCGGCCGCGGCACCGGCGAAGCGACGGGCGCACCCGATGCCGTACGGCGTCGCCCGGCGCGCCCCCACCACGGCGAGCCCCGGCTGCAGCGCCGCCGGATCACCCAGCACGTACAGGACCTCGGGCGGTCGCTCCGCGCTCTCCAGCGACGCGGGGTAGCCCGCCTGCCCGCGGCGCAGCTCGTGGCGATCGCCGCGCAGCACCTTCCCCATGCTAGCCTCCCATTCCCTCGCGCAGGCGGAAGCCCAGGGCCTCCGCCACGTGCTCCTTGCCCACCGACTCGCGCTCGTCCATGTCGGCGATGGTTCGCGCCACCGCGAGCGAGCGGATGATGGCGCGCCCGCTCATGCGGTAGGACCGCGCCATCGACTCGAGGAACAGCCGGTCGCCCTCCTCCAGCCTGCATGACGCCACCACGCCCTGCGGGCCCGCCGGCAGCTCGCCCTGGCGGGCGCGGCGCCAGCCGGCGAAGTCGCGGGCGCGCATGACGCCCTCCCGCAGCGTGGCGGAGTCGGTGCCCGAGCCGGCGCCCACCACGCTCTCGGGCGGCAGGCGCCACACGTCCAGGTGCAGGTCGATGCGGTCGAGCAGAGGGCCGCCCACGCGGCCCTGGTACTGGCTGACCTGCTGGTCGGTGCAGGTGCACGCCCGCTCGCCCTCCCCCGCGCCCAGGTACCCGCAGGGACACGGGTTGGCGGCGGCCACCAGCATGAACCGCGCCGGCAGTGCCACGGTGCCGTCTGCCCGCGTGACGCGCACCACGCCCTCCTCCAGCGGCTGGCGCAGGGCCTGCAGCGCCGACGACGAGAACTCCGGCAGCTCGTCGAGGAAGAGGACGCCGTGGTGCGCGAGCGAGATCTCACCCGGGCGCACCGGCGTGCCCCCGCCCACCAGGCCAGCCTGCGACGCGCTGTGGTGCGGGCTGCGGAACGGCCGGCGCCCCGCCAGCACCGACGAGGCATCCTCCCCTGCCACGGAGTGCGCTACGGCCGCCTCGAGCATCTCATCAGGGGCCAGGGGCGGCAGGATGGTGGTCAGCCGCGACGCGAGCATCGTCTTGCCGCTGCCGGGCGGCCCCGTCATCAGCACGCCGTGGCCGCCCGCCGCCGCCAGCTGCAGGGCCCGCTTGGCCACCTCGTGGCCCGCCACGTCGCCGAAGTCGGGCTCGGGGCCGCGCGGCGGCGGGGCGGCCACCTCGCGCAGGGGAAGCGGGCCCGGGCCACCCGGGCGCAGATCCGACAGGCGCGCGATGCCCAGCTGCTCGACGTCGCCCAGCGGCATCCGGGCCACCTCGGCGCTTCCCACCAGCGCGAGGCCCCGCCGCGCCGCGCAGATGCCGAACGCCAGGGCACCAGGAGCCGGGCGCACCAGGCCGTCCAGCGACAGCTCCCCCACGAACAGGCGGCCCTCGAGGCAGGCCGGGTCGAGCTGGCCGGTGGCCACCAGGATGCCCACGGCAATGGGCACGTCGAAGCCCGTTCCCGTCTTGCGGAGGGCACCCGGGGCCAGGTTGACCACGTACTTCTCGCTGGGCATGGAGAACCCCGACGCCCGGATGGCCGCCTTGACGCGCTCGCGAGCCTCCTGGACGGCCGCATCGGGCATCCCCACGATGGCCATGCCCGGAAGCCCGCCCGAGACGGCCACCTCCACGGACACCGGCACGGCCTCGACGCCCCGCAGGGTGGCGCCGATCACCGCCGATCGTCCGAACAGCGCCGTCATGCCGACCCGAACGCGTTGATGTGATGGCGGATGACGGCGCGGTCCGACGTCACCGCGACGATGGACACGACGTCGAAGCGCAGCACCAGGTCCTCCAGGCGCCGCTCCCCCACGTAGGCCAGGGCGATGCGCTCGTAGCGCTCGCGCTTGGCGGCGTCCACCGCCTCGGCGGGGAATCCGCGGCTCACGCCCCTTCTCGTCTTAACCTCGACGAACACGAGCGTGTCGCCGTCGCGCGCGATGATGTCGGCCTCCCCCGCGTAGCACGTCCAGTTGCGCTCCACGATGTCGTAGCCCCGGCGGTGCAGAAACGCCGCAGCGGCGTCCTCCCCGCGTCGGCCCAGGTCGCGGTTGCGCGACGGGCGCGTCCTCGGCCTCGTCGCCTCCTTCTCCATGACTTCCATGAATCCTCCTCTCGTTGCCGTGGCAGGAGAGGATGGGGCGCCCCAGAGACGGCGCGGCGACCAGGCGGCAGCGCGAATGCCCCCGCCCCGCGACCAGCGGACCGCGCGAGGGCACGCGCCCGCCGCCGAGCGGCGCGCCGGGAGCGTCAGAACAGCGTCGGCTGGGTGAAGGCGGTGCAGAAGGAGGCGCGGTGGATGGGCGTGAGGCCCCGGGACCGGATGGCCTCGATGTGGGCGGGGCTGGCGTATCCCTTGTTCTCGGCCAGGCCGTAGCCGGGGTACTCGGCGTCATAGGCCTCCATGAGCCGGTCGCGCTCCACCTTGGCCACCACCGAGGCCGCGGCGATGGAGGCGCAGCGCCCGTCGCCCTTGACCACGTTCACCTCGCGGGAGTCCAGGTGCAGCGGGTTGCCGTCCAGCAGCACCAGGTCGACCCCGACGGCCTCCTCGACGGCCGCGAGCGCGCGCCGGAACGCCGTCACCAGGCAGGCGGTCATGCCCGCCGCGTCGATCTCGGCCGGCTCGACGTAGCGCACGGCCCACGCGAGCGCCTGCTCGCGCACGGCGGCGGCCACCTCCTCGCGTGCCTCGGGCCGCAGCTGCTTGGAGTCGTTGAGGCCGCGGATGGGCTCGCCGGGGCCCAGCACCACGGCGCCGACGGCCAGGGGGCCCGCCAAAGGTCCGCGCCCCACCTCGTCGAGGCCGGCCACTACGGCCGCTCCGCGGGCGTCGGCCAGAGCGCGCTCGAAGCCGTACAGGCCCTCGAGCCGCTCGCGCTCGGCGGCCTCAGCCGCCACGCGTCGCCGGGCAGCCTCGACGGCCGTGCGCACGCCCTTGCGCCCGTCCGCCGCCAGAGCGCGCTCGAGCACGGCGAGCTCCTGCTCGTCGGCGGCCTTGAGCCTCTCGCGGATATCCGCCACGGTCTGGCCTGGCATGGACCCTCCCTCGCATAAGAGAAAAGGCCCCGAGGGGCCTTTTCGGACGTTCTCTGCTCGGCGTGGCCTAGCGGTACGCCTTCTCCTTGATCTTGGCAGCCTTGCCCACCTTGTCGCGCAGGTAGTACAGCTTGGCGCGACGGACGTCGCCGCGGCGGACGACCTCGATCTTCTCGATCTTGGGGGAGTGCACGGGGAAGGTGCGCTCGACGCCCACGGAGAAGCTGA
>JAAWAY010000163.1 GCA_022792415.1 Eggerthellaceae bacterium
CCTTCCCGTCCCGCTTGGCCTCGGCGCGCTTGGCGGGGCGCTCGTCCCCGCCGTCCTTCTTCGCGGCCCGCTCCCTCGGCTTGCCGGCGTCCCTCGCCGCGGGCGCGGCTTCGGACTCGACGGCGGCCTCCGGGGCAGGGGAGGGTTCCGGTTCGGCCGGCGCCTCGGCCGCCTTCGGCGCCGGCGTGGCCTCGGGGGCGGCCGCCGCGGCGGGAGCCGGCTCGGGCCCCGGCGCGGCGCCGGGCGCCGGGGGCTGCGGGCTCGCCGCCGCCTGGGCCGCCGCGGGGGCCTCCTCGCGCGTCACGGGCGCGCCGCACTCGGTGCAGAACGCGCTGCCGTCGTCTATCCTCGATCCGCAGTTGGTGCAAAACATGGCCGTCCCTCTCAAACGCTCGTCAGGGCAGCGGCTTGCGGGCTTCGGCGCTCTTCGCTCATACGGAAGGCGCGTGCGGTGGGGGAGGGCGATGTTCGAACGCGCGACACTCACCGCGGCTGCCTGAGCCGCTTGCTTACAGGCTGCACAAGAGAGATCGGGCTCTCTGGCGCCGCCTATTCGCGATGTCGCGCGGAGCGTACGCTCGCTTGGTGACGGGCTGCCTGAGATAGCTCAAGGCGCGCCCGGTACCTGGGGAAATGGTAGCACAGGAACGGCGCACGCCCCAAGCGGCCTCCGTGTTTCGGGGCAGCGATTCTGGCCGCCGTTTTTTGATGTGGGTTTTCGGTTTGGAACGCAAGTGAGACGAAAACTTTTTCGTCTCACTTGCGTTCCAAACCGAGGGTACGAACCAGTCGCCACCGTACGCGAGCAAGGAAAAGAGGCCCGACGTATCAGGCCTCTCCAGGTGTCTCAGGTTTATCATTGAGGGCGTTCGCCGAATACTCGCAGGAGCGTATAATCCCCATCCATGGTTTGCGATCATGCATCTCGACCCAAACCCTGGCTAACGCCTCGCCAGCAGGTTGAGCATCTCAAAAGTAAGGGCGTTCGGTTCGGTCTCATGTCTGAAGATGAGGCTGAGCGCTATCTTGCGCAGAATAATAATTACTTCCGGCTCAGGTCATATCGCACCAACTTCGTGAAAGTACCTGCGGGCAAGCGCGCGGGCGAATACGAGAACCTAGATTTTAAGATGCTCGTGGATCTTTCGATCATCGACATGCTCCTTCGTAATGAGCTGTTGCCAATGACCCTGGATATTGAGCACTTCTTCAAGGTGCGCCTTCTCTCACGTATCGAGGAACAACGCGAAGATGGATATAAGCTGGTTGCCGACTACCTTGCGACCCGCGATGAGGTCCAGCCCTCCGGAAAGGTGGGTAACCGAGTAAAAGAGGAGATAAGTCGAGGGACGGGGAGTCCCTATATGTCGTCGCTTATCAAGAGATACCAGGACGGCGCTCTCCCTGTCTGGGTGTTTCTTGAGGTCATATCATTTGGTACGTTCATCCATTTCTACCGGTTTTGCGCAAAGCGCTTCAACGACAAAGACATGATCGATGAATACTATCTCCTGCAAAATGCCAGGCACATGCGTAACGCATGCGCGCATAACAATTGCCTTCTAAACAACACCATGTCCGGAGGATCAAAATTTGAGGTAAGCCGCCTTGTCTCTAATGCACTGGGAGAAGTGCCAGGCATAGGAAGGGGCATGAGAAGAGCAAAGATGCGCAATGATCTGTTCCAGGGTATCGCGACGGTGTTCTACCTCCACAAGGAGTTTGCTTCGCCGGGAATTCATGGTCATCGAGCTGCAAGTTTGCATGAGTTTACCGGCAGGATGAATAAGCACGCTGATTACTACGGAGGCAATGATCAGGTGAATACAGGTTTCAGGTTTATCGACCGGATGGTCGAGGCATGGTTTCCGCTCACCCTCGATGGAGGTTCCGCGATCACATCGGCGGAGCAGTTGATCGATCGGGAGGATTAGCGTAGACTTCAGTCGCAGTGAAAAACGCCTAGCGTTTTGTAAAGGGGGGGCCTCGTTGGAGGAACTCCCTTAGTTTTTTCTGGGCTTGTCTCATTTCTCCCAACTACCCCCTCCCTCACCCCTCCCAGCCATTTCGCGCTTTCCTGCCTGTGGCGCATGGCATGGCCCTGCTTTCCGTTACACTATCCTGTTAGGGTTTCCGCAGCCGACGAAGGGATGGTCTGATGTCGAACGAATACAAGTACAACCGCGTGCTGCTCAAGCTGTCGGGCGAGGCGCTCGCGGGCGATCTGGGCTACGGCATCGATCCCAAGGTCGTCGACGACCTGGCCGAGCAAATCGCCGACATCGTGCATGACGGCGTGCAGCTGGCCGTCGTCGTGGGCGGCGGCAACATCTTCCGCGGCCTGGCCGGCTCGGCCGAGGGCATGGACCGCGCGCAGGCCGACTACATCGGCATGCTCGCCACGGTCATGAACGCGCTCGCGCTGCAGGATTCCTTCGAGCGCCACGGCGTGTTCTCGCGCGTGCAGAGCGCCATCAACATGCAGGAGGTCTCCGAGCCCTACATCCGTCGCCGCGCCATCCGCCACCTGGAGAAGGGCCGCGTGGTCATCCTGGCCGCCGGCACGGGCAACCCCTACTTCACCACCGACACCACGGCCGCCCTGCGTGCCTGCGAGCTGGACGTGGACTGCCTCATGAAGGCCACCAAGGTGGACGGCGTCTACGACTCCGACCCCAAGACCAACCCCGACGCCAAGCGCTTCGACTCCATCAGCTACATGGACGTGCTCAACCGCGGCCTCAACGTCATGGACGCCACGGCCACGTCGCTGTGCATGGACAACGACGTCCCCATGATCGTCTTCGACCTCACCAAGCCCGGTAACATTTCGCGGGCGCTCAAGGGCGAAGCGGTGGGAACCACGGTAAAATAGAACGATGCGCCCCGCTGCGCACCGCTGACAGGGAACTCGCGTCGGACCGCATCCGGCGCCGCACGCGCCCGCCGGGCGCCCAGGGAAAGGAACCGCAATGGTCGACGAGATTCTGATGCAGGCCGAGGAGCGCATGGAGAAGGCCCTCGTCTCGCTCCACGACAACTTCGCCTCCGTCCGCACCGGGCGCGCCAACGCCATGGTGCTCGACCGCATCAAGGTCGACTACTACGGCGTCCCCACCCCCATCAACCAGATGGCGGGCGTCAAGACGCCCGAGGCGCACCTGCTGGTCATCGAGCCGTGGGACAAGGGCATGCTGCGCGCCATCGAGCACGCCATCCAGGAGAGCGACCTGGGCGTCACCCCCAACAACGACGGCTCGGTCATCCGCCTGCCGTTCCCGGCCCTCACCGAGGAGCGCCGCCGCGAGCTGGTCAAGCAGTGCAAGACGTATGCCGAGGAGTGCCGCGTGGCCGTGCGCAACGCCCGCCGCGACGCCAACGCCGCGATCGAGAAGGCCATCAAGAACGACAACCTGCCCGAGGACGAGGCCAAGCGCGCCGAGGCCGAGATCCAGAAGCTCACCGACAAGTACATCGCCGACGTCGAGGCCTCCTTCAAGAAGAAGGAAGCGGAGGTCATGGAGATCTAGAGGGGGTCAGCTGCTGTGAACAAGCCGCTGGACTACATATTCCCCGATCCCCCGGCCGACGCCGACCCGTCGGCGCTCGACCTCGCGCGCATCCCCGAGCACGTCGCCGTCATCATGGACGGCAACGGCCGTTGGGCTAAGAAGCGCGCGCTCAACCGCCTGCGCGGCCATAAGGCCGGCATCGAGGCGGTGCGCGAGACCATCCGCTGCGCATCCGACCTGGGGGTGCGCTACCTCACCATCTACTCGTTCTCCACGGAGAACTGGAAGCGCCCGCAGGACGAGGTGGTGGGCCTCATGGACCTGTTCGCCAAGACCATGTTGGCCGAGGTGGACGGGCTGCACGAGGAGCACGTGCGCGTCATGACCATCGGCGACCTGTCGGTGCTGCCCGAGGAGACGCGCCGAGCCTTCGACGAGGCCTGGGCCAAGACGCGCGACAACGACGGCATGACGCTGGTGGTGGCCGTGAACTACGGCTCGCGCCAGGAGATCCTGCGGTCGGTGGAGGCCTGCATGCGCGAGGCCGTGCTGGTGGCCGAGGAGACGGGCGAGGTGCTCAAGCCCACCGAGGAGCTGTTCGAGCGCGGCCTGTACACCGCCGGCATCCCCGACCCCGACCTGCTCATCCGCACGAGCGGCGAGATGCGCATCTCCAACTTCCTGCTGTGGCAGATCGCCTACTCGGAGTTCGTGGTCACCGACGTGCTGTGGCCCGACTTCGACCGCTACGAGCTGCTGCGCTGCCTTCTGGCCTACCAGGTCCTCGACCGGCGGTTCGGGGCGGGGATATTGTTGTCGGCCGACGAGGATGCGTCGCCTGGGGGGGTCGTCGAGTCGACACCGGACCGCGAGTCGCTGACAGCCGAGGGCGCGGGGGCGGACGACGCGTCGACGGAGGGTGTGCCTTCCTGGCGGCGGCCCACCACGGCCGAGCAGCTGGAGACGCAGCGGCAGAAGAAGGCCGAGCGCGCCCAACGCCG
>JAAWAY010000011.1 GCA_022792415.1 Eggerthellaceae bacterium
ACGCCTACATCGAGTGGTACCGGGACGGCAGGCTCAAGGCGTTCGAGGAGGACGGCAGGGTGGTGTACGATACGATCATGGGCCGCAGGAGGCGGCTCGGATACGCGGCCTAGGCATGTCCAAGAATCTGCCGCAGTCCCATTGGGAACGATGGAGGGCCCTGCGAAGGGGCTTATTTCTCGGATGGAATCCTTCTGCCCGCAATGCGACGGGGCGCAGACGAGGTTGACCAGGCGTTTTGTCGACGGTGAAAATCGCGACTCGAATTATTCTCAGATGAGCACCGTTACCAACCGCAAATTTTACGCACAAGAGAGCGAGGGAGAAGGAAGCGCGGAGGTCACGGGAGGCGAGGCCGCCCGGGAGAGAGAGGGGTGCTGAGGTCGCGGGAGGCGAGGCCGCACGGGAGGGGCCGCTCGGAAAGGGACCGATCGGGAAGGGGGGTGCGGCGGGTGGAGGGCTCGATCGGGTTAGGAGCGACGGGAGGCGAGGCCGCTCGGGGAAGAGGAGGAACGAGGCTGCGCCCGAAGCTGAGAGGCTACGGGAAGTGGGGTGGCCCGAGCGCGCGATGGCGTATTTCGGCGCACGGAGAGCCCGGGCCGTATACGCTGGGCGTGAAAAAGGCCCCTGGTGGGGCCTGAGGTAACTGGCGGAGGCGGTAGGATTCGAACCCACGGTACCTTGCGGCACAACAGTTTTCAAGACTGCAGCCTTCAACCACTCGGCCACGCCTCCGGAGGACATCGGGCGGCTGCCGTGGGGCAGGCCCGTTCGCGGGGTAAGGATACCACAGAATGGGCAGCCGCCGCCGGCCTGCGCGACGGTGCGCCGGCGCGGGTGGGGCGCCTGGCCGGTGCGATTGCGGGGGAAAGCGGGAAGGCGCTGGCTCGTGGGGGCACAGCTGGAGAATGGGGGCGAACGAAGGCGCCTGAAGGATACGGCCGCCCTGCGTGGGGCCCTCCCGCTGGGATGAGTCGCTCGGCCGAGATGGGCGCCTGGCCGGCGTGATCGCGGGAGAAGGCGGAGAGGCGCTGGCGGGGTGCGGGCTCGGGAACGTGCTGGCGGGGTGCGGGCGTGGGGACGTGCTGAGGGGCGGCGCCGCTCCGGTGGGAGCACGGCGCGGGCCCGTCAGCCGCGGGCGCGGGCGTGGCGTCGCCTATAATAGGCGGCATGAGCACAGCAGACGACATCGCCAGCGACCAGGCCGGGCACGCCCCCGACCCCGCCGCGCCACCCGCCTCCGCCAAGCCGCCGCGGCCCCTGCTGCGCGACTTCCCCCTGGCCCCGGCCACGGACGAGGAGCGCATGGCGCTCGCGCTGGACGAGGCGCGCCTGGCGGCACAGGCCGGCGAGGTCCCCATCGGCGCCGTGGTGGTGTACCAGCCCATCGACCGGGGCACGCGCCGGCCGCTGGACGAGGCGCGCGTCATCGCCCGCGCCCGCAACCGCCGCGAGACCGACCGCGACCCCGCAGGTCACGCGGAGCTGCTGGCCATGCGCGAGGCGGCGCGCGTCCTGGACGCCTGGCGCCTCACCGACTGCACCGTGTACGTCACCTTGGAGCCGTGCATCATGTGCGCGGGGCTCATGCACCAGGCGCGCGTGAGCCGCTGCGTGTACGGCGCCCCCGACCAGAAGGCGGGCGCGCTCGGCACGCTGTACGCCGTCCACCAGGACGAGCGCCTGAACCACCAGTTCTCCGTCACGCCGGGCGTGGCGGGGGAGGAGAGCGCCGCCCTGCTGAGGGACTTCTTCGGCCGCAAGAGAAGGAAATGAGCCCCATGAACGTCGACATGATTGACGCCGCCCGCAACGCCCAGTGGAATCCCCTGACGTTCCTCGGCCCCGGCAGCCTGCGCGCCATCGCGCCCGCCAAGGTCAACCTGTTCCTGGCGGTGGGCGACGTCCTGCCCGACGGGCGCCACGCCGTGACCACGGTGATGCACGCCCTGGCGCTCCACGACACGCTGCACGTGCAGGTGCGCCCGCTGGACGACGCCCCGCAACCCGATGGCCTGCCGATCGACATTGATGCGAGCAGGGAGGAAGGAGAAGAGGGGGAAGGGGGCGCCCGCCCCACCCCGCCGACCGGGTCTCCGGATGCCGGCGCTGCTGACAGGGCCACCTGCGACGAAGCCCGCGCCGAGGGCGACCGGCGCGCGCCGGATGACGGCCTGCCGCCGCACGTGGCCGTCGGCGGCCCGCGGGGCAACCTGCGCGTGACGCTGGACGTGGCCGACAAGGGCGCGGGCGCGGCGCTCGACATCCCCGCGCGGGACAACATCGTGTTCCGCGCCGCCGACCTGCTGGCCCGCGCCGTGGCCTGGGAGGTGCCCACGGCCATCGACGTGCGCCTGGAGAAGGCCATCCCGCACCAGGCGGGGCTGGGCGGGGGCTCGTCGGACGCGGCGGCCATGCTGTTGGCGCTCGCGCGTGCCTGGGGGCTGCCCGACGACGACCCGAAGCTGGAGATAGTGGCGAGTGTCCTCGGCGCTGACGTGGCGTTCTTCCTGCACGGCGGCTGCGCGTTGCTGGACGGACAGGGCGAGCGCTTCGTCCACGCGCTCGCGCCCATGAAGCGCGCCGTGGTGCTGGTGAAGCCGCCCGTCGGCGTGTCGACGGCCCGGGCCTACGCCGCCTTCGACGCGGCGCCCGTGGTCGTGGATCCCGCCGTGCTCCAGGAGGCCTGCGCCGCGCAGGACGCCGCCGACGTCCCGCTGGTCAACAACCTGGCTCCCGCGGCGGAGTCGCTGTGGAGTGACGGCCCCGACGCCGCCGACGCAGCCGATGGAGGCGCATCCCCGCGTCCCGCCGCGTCGCCCCTGGTCGAGGTGCGGACGTGGCTGGCCGCCCAGCCGGGCGTCGACGACGTGCTGCTGTGCGGCAGCGGCGCCGCCACCTTCGCGGTGACCGACGACTTCGCCGTCGCGTGCCGCGTGGCCGCGGCGGCCCAGGCCCGCGGGTGGTGGGCGCGCGCCACCACGTTCTCGGGCATCCGCGCCGCGGTGATGCCGTCGTAGCGCGCCCCGCCGCGACGTCCGCGCGGCCGGCGTCACGGCCCCGGATGGCCCCGCGTCGACGCCCGTCAGCCCCAGGAGGCCCCGAGCGTGCCCCGCTGAACAACGCGCGATTTCATCAACGTTTTGCGAACTCGCGCTGACGCCGCCCCGTGGGCGAGGCGACACGCGCTAGACTGGCAGACACACCATCACGAAGGAGCATCCATGTCCACCGGAACCCTCGCCCTCATCATCATCGTCATCGTCGTCGTGCTGGCGGTGGCGGTCATCGGGCTGTATAACAACCTGGTCAAGCTGCGCAACCGCGTCGACAACGCGTGGGCCCAGGTGGACGTGCAGATGCAGCGGCGGCAGGACCTCATCCCCAACCTGGTGGAGACGGTGAAGGGCTACGCCGCCCACGAGAGCGGCACGCTGCAGGCCGTCACCGACGCACGTGCCGCGGTGGGCCAGGCGTCCACGCCGCAGGCCAAGATGCAGGCCGAGAACGCGCTCACCGGGGCGCTGCGCAGCCTGTTCGCCGTGGCCGAGGCCTACCCGGACCTCAAGGCCAACGCCAACTTCCAGCAGCTGCAGGCGCAGCTGGCCGACACGGAGGACAAGATCAGCTACATGCGCCAGAGCTACAATGACACGGTGATGACGTACAACACGGCCATCCAGACGTTCCCCGCCGTGCTGTTGGCCGGCGCGTTCGGGTTCACGCAGCGGCCGAGCTTCGACGCCGCGGCCGGCGCGGAGGTGGCGCCGGAGGTGCGGTTCTAGGCACGGGCGCGAAGACGAGGAAGGCGAGGTGATCCCATGGGCTTGGTAGCGCGGCTGTCGCGGACGGTTCCGCTGATCATAGCGCTGGCGGTGATCGCCGGCGTCATCTACCTGGTGGTCACCTACCGGCATTCCCCGGCACGCGCCAAGGAGGTGCTCATCCGGGTGTTCACCTGGCTCACGGGCGTCCTGTCGGCGTTCTTCGGCTTGGTGTCGCTGTACGCGTGGTTCGAGCATAACGACGGCGTGCTCGACCTGGGCCTGAGCTTTCTGGCCGTGGCGCTGGTGGGCCTGGGTGTCACGCGCTGGTGCAACCACGTGTTCCTCAAGCACCATCCCAGCTACAAGAAGAAGCCCGTGAAGGCCACCGTCAAGCGCCGCTGGCCCTGGCAGAGGTAGGGCTTGCGAGTCTCGTGGAGATGGTGCGCCAGCGAGGGGCGTGACCGTTCGCCGGCACGGAAGGCCACGGGAAAAATCAGCCAGCAGTCTCTTTAGTTGACTTTTCTAAAACTTATGGTTCCCCTGATAGTTAGCCATATTTAACACTATAAAACAGCGTATATGACCAGGCGAAACACAGGTTGGTTCACAAAAACAACACCATGCATTTTTCCGAGGAGTTCCCTATACTCACCCTGAAAGTTAATCATGTGCAACTTTAGGGAGGGGAGCGGTCGCCGCGATGCGCCGCTCCCCTCGCCGGCCGAAGGCCCCGCGTGCGGGCCTCGCGCCGGCCGGGGGAGAGAGCCCGTGCCGGGTTGCCGACAAGGGAAGGGAACCGCTGATGATCGATCCGTCCAAGAGGAGCGCCCGGCTCCGCCATACCCTGGGCCTGCGAGCCGCCGGGGTGATGGTGGCCGGCCTGGGCGCCCTGACCGCCTTCGGGTGCGCTGCGCCCGCCGCCGACGCGCCGGCCAAGGATGCCGGCGATGAGGCCGCCCCGTCCTTCGTGCTGGCCATGGAGTATGACGACGGCAGCGACCAGTACAAGCACAAGTCCGTCGAGGTGACCGACACCTCCCTCGTCGGGGAGGGGGCCCAGTTCGTCAACGGCGTGGGCGAGGAGAACACCTACGTCTACAAGGGCTATGCGCACGGCGACAACGCCCACTACTCCATGTACAGCCTCTACACCGAGCTGATCACCGATGACGACGGCATGCTCACCGCCATCAACCTCACGAGCGGCGCGGACACCTGGGCCGGCAAGTGGGGCTACACGGGCGCCCGCCCGACCATCGTTGGCACGCTGCCCGACGGCGTGACCTTCGACTACACCGAGCAGGAGCAGGGCGATGACACGGTCATCAAGCTGGACCTGACGGTGGACGAGGGAACCGAGGCGGACAACGCCGGTTACGCGCTCACCGAGATGTACCTCTACGACGTGCAGGACGACCTGACCACCGTCGGCTCGGACGTGACCGGTAAGGGCGGCCGCACCACCCACAACGACTATGACGCCCAGATCACCGTGGCCGAGGCGGCGGGCGCGGTGGACGACGACGATGACGACGATGAGCAGGCCGCGCGCGGCGACCGGGCCGGAGCGGGCGAGCGCGGCGGCGACCAGGCGGCCGCGTCCGGTCGCGGAGATGCCGGCGCGGGAGCGGGCGAGCGCGGCGGTGACGCCGCAGCCGCCGAGGTCCCCGCGGCGCCTGAGGGCGTGACCGTGGACGCCGAGACGGCTACCGTCACCATCGAGGACGGCGCCTACAACCTGGTGCAGGCGCGCTACCAGTTCGGCACCGAGGTGTACTTCGACCAGTGGATCGTGGTGGGCGATGACGCCAACGCCCAGGCATGGGTGGACGCCAACGTCCAGGAGACCGATCTGTCCGTCCCCCACGAGATATCCGGGACCGCCGTCACCAACCGCGACAAGTGGACCTATTCCATGCTGTCGCTCATCGCCCAGCGCGAGCTGGAGTCGTGGGGCGCCACGTTTGAGGACGAGTCGCTCTACACCGGCGGCAACGACGGCGAGATCGGCGACATCGACACCATCTCCGGCGCCACCAAGACGAGCGTCCCCTTCCAGAGCGCCCTCAACCAGGCCATCGACGCCGGCTACGTCAAGGGCGTGAGCGACGAGGTGACCGTCACCATCGACGCGGGCGACCCGGCCAAGGACGGCATCGACGTGTCGGCCGTGCACCAGGACCAGTCCTTCGTGACGGCGGACGACAGCGGCCGCTACGTGCTGACCATGGACTTCCCCGCGGGCATCGACGAGGCGGCGGGCAGCGACAACCTGACGCACGCCATCGCCCCGACCTCCGTGGACGTGTACGCCCTGGGCGACCAGGAGCTCGGCCCGCTGGGCGTGTGGAACCTGGGCAAGGGCACGGCCGGCTTCACGCCGCTGGCCTCCTACGCTGACTCCAGCAAGGCGCCCGGCGACGTGAGCGACGCCATGGTCACCTACGTGTCCGACTGGGATTACCCCTACACGCCCGTGCTCACCGTGAACGACCCGTCCGTCACCCACGTGGTGGTCAACTACACCATCGGTCACGAGACGCTCGGCATCGCCTATGACCTGGCCGCGATGGCCCAGGCCCACCAGGTGCAGGAGGCCATCGACGCGCTGGACGCCGGCGACGCGCAGGCGGTGGCGGCCGCCCGCGAGGCCTATGACGCCCTGAGCAACGACGTCAAGGGCACCGTCGGCAACTACGACAAGCTGCTGGCCGCCGAGGGCAAGTAGCACAAGGGAGCAAAAGAAGATGTCGCGCTATCGGTTCGTCCTCGCCAAGGCCCTCGCGCTGGCCGCCGTCATCGCCATCCTGGCGGCCTATGACTCGTGGGCCCTCGGCGCGGCCGAGGCCGATAGCGCGGCTAAGGAGCAGATGGCCGCCGCGCTGGTGTCATCCGGCCCCGGGCCCTACGCCACCGACGGCGTGTTCTCGGGGACGGCGGAGGGCTACGGCGGCCCCGTCACCACCCAGGTGACCGTGGAGAACGGCTGGATCACTGCGGTGGACATCGTGGACGCCAGCCTGGAGGATGAGGCGTGGCTCGAGATGGCCAGCGTGCTGCCCGCGCGCATCCTGGAGGCGCAGACGCCTTCCATCGACGTGGTGTCGGGGGCCACCTTCACGTCCACCGGCATCCTCAACGGCGCTACCGAGGCGCTCATCGAGTCGATGGGAGGTGCCCCCGATGCGGGCTAGCCAGAAGCGAGCCCTGCGCCAGAAGGCCCTCCGCTGGGGGCGCCTGGCCGTCCAGGTGGCGTTCTTCATCGCCCTTCCCTCGCTGTTCTCGGCCGGGTTCAACGGCTTCAAGTACCTGTTCACGTCGATGGGGACGGCCGCGCCCATCGAGGCCACGTCGTTTCTGCTGACCCTGGCGGTGCTGCTGGGCGTCACCATCGTGCTGGGCCGCGTGTTCTGCGGGTTCGCCTGCGCCTTCGGCACGCTGGGCGACGTGCTGCACGGCCTGTTCTCGTTCGCGTGGTCCAAGACGCCCCTGCCGCCGTTGGTGTTTCCCGACAAGCTGGTGCGGGCGCTGTCGCTGGTCAAGTACGCGGTGTTGGTCCTCATCGGCATCGCCTGCTTCGCCGGCGTGTGGGCGGCGGTTTCTTCTGACAGCCCGTGGGTGGCCTTCGCCGGCATCCTGTCGGGCCAGGTGGAGGGCATCAACGTGGCTGCCTTCGTCATCCTGGGCCTGCTGTGCGTGGGGATGATGGTGCGCGAGCGGTTCTTCTGCCAGTTCTTCTGCCCGCTGGGCGCGCTGTTCTCGCTCATGCCCGCCCTGGGTCCGGTGGGGTTCACGCGCAACCCGGCGCGCTGCCCGGCGAACTGCGGGCGGTGTCGCAAGAGCTGCCCGGTGGGCATCTGGCCCGACGCCGACACGCCCCTGCACGGCGAGTGCATCGCCTGCGGGCGCTGCGCGGCGGTGTGCCCGCTCGACAACGTGAGCCCGCTGTGCGTGGGAGCCCGCCGTCGCGAGGACGCCGCCTTCGTCGCGCGTCGCACGCCGGCCCGGGCGTTCGCGCTGATGGCGGCGGGGCTCGGCCTGTCCGTGGCGCTGACGGCCGGCGCGGCGCTGGGTGCGGTGGGGTCCTACGAGCCCGTGGAGTTCGACCCGGCCGCCTACGAGCCCCCGGCCGTGCCCGTGGTGGACCTGCAGACCCGCGACCTGCCCGAGGAGCGCGGCGGCGTGGCCACCCTGGAGCTGACGATGCCGCGCCAGGCCCTGGAGGGCACGCTCAAGGACGGCACCTACACGGGCGCGGCGCTGTGCGGCGCGGGCAACGATGAGGACTGGCAGCCCTACTACATCCTGGTGGACGTGGAGGTGCGCAAGGGGCGCATCCAGGGCATCACCGACATCCGCGGCGACGCTGAGGGCGCGGTGGACCGGGCCTATCGCTACGACGCGGCCGAGAACAGCCTGTACCTGGATCGCGCCGTGGAGGGCACGGGCGGTCGCTTCAGCAAGGGCGCGCTCGACCAGATAGAGGCGTTCATCGAGTCGGGCGAGGAGCAGGGCGGCGTGGACACCGTGTCGGGGTCGACGTACTCGGTGGTGTCCATCGTGCAGGCCTACAACCGCGCCGTGTCCGACGCGGTGGAGCAGTCGGGGCGGTGACGGCGATGCGGCAAGACGCGGGCCCGGCGCCGGCGACGATCGCGTGCCGCGAGACGGCCGCGCTGTCGCGGCGCGCGTTTGTGCGCGTGGCGGCGGGGCTGGGGCTGGCGGCGGTGGGCACGGCGCTGGGCTGCGCTCCCGGGAGGCCGGCGGGCGGCGCGGCCGCCGCGTCGGGCGCGGTGGCCGGCGCGGTGGCGGCAGGCGATCCCGTCAAGCGCACCTTCTTCGCCTTCGATACCGTCGTCTCGCTGACGGTGTACGGTTCCGAGCAGCTGGCCGATGCGCTGGTGGAGCGCTGCGAGCGCTTCGAGGCCCTGCTCTCACGGACGCGGGAGGGCAGCGACGTGTGGCGCGTCAACCAGGCGGCCGGCGCGCCGGTGGAGGTGGCGCCCGAGACGGCCGCGGTCATCGCGCGCGGGCTGGAGTACGGGCGCCGGTCGGCGGGGCTGTTCGACATCACCATCGGATCGGTGTCCAGCTTGTGGGACTTCAAGGAGGGCGTGCGCCCCTCGGACGAGGCCGTGGCCGAGGCGGTGCGCCACGTGGGCTATGACCGCGTGCGCCTGGACGGCTGCACGGTGACGATGGAGGACCCGCAGGCCCTGCTGGACCTCGGGGGCATCGCCAAGGGCTGCATCGCCGACGACCTGGCGGCCATGCTGCGCGATGCCGGGTGCGCCAGCGCCATCATCAACCTGGGAGGCAACGTGGCCGTGGTGGGGAGCAAGCCCGACGGCACGCCGTGGAAGGTGGGCATCCAGGATCCCAACGCCCCCACGAGCACCGCGGTGATGGCCGCGCTGGACTGCGCGGACGCGTCCGTGGTGACGAGCGGCCTGTATGAGCGCACGTTCAGCCTGGACGGCCGCTCGTACCACCACATCCTGGACCCGCGCACGGGGTTTCCCGCCGAGACCGACCTGGTGAGCTCGTCCATCGTCTGCGCGTCGTCCACTGACGGCGATGCGCTGGCCACCTGGATGTTCCTGCTGGGGCGCGACGGCGCGCTGGCGCACCTGGAGGGGCTGGCCGACGTGGAGGGCCTGGTGGCCGGCGTCGACGGCGAGCGCGCCATGACGTCGGGCGCCGCGTTCGAGCTGCGCTAGGGAGCGGGGCCGGCGGGCCGGGTGATCTCGGCCGGAGGCGCCCCCCGACTTGTGGCTCCGCCTGGGCCTGCCCCGGGGCCGGGCGACCTGCGGCTTTGTCTGACCCCCGACCCGCAACGACCAAGGAGTGATCCATGACCGACAACGCCCCCTCTTCCCCCGCCTCCCGGGCGGCCAACCGCGTGGGCATCGCCGTCCTGGCGGTGCTGGTGGCGGCCCTGGCGGCTTGGTGGCTGCTGTCGACGCAGGCGGACGCGGGCGGCCGGGGCGTCGCGCTGGTGCACGCCGCGGACGGGTCGGTGACCCGCCTGCCGCTGGACGAGGACGCCGAGGTGACCGTCACCACCGAGAAGGGAAGCAACACCGTGGCGGTGTCCGACGGGGCGGTGCGCGTGGTGGCGGCCGACTGCGACAACCACGACTGCATCCGCCAGGGGAGCATCGACGCGCCGGGGCGCCAGGTCATCTGCCTGCCGCACGAGCTGTGGATAGAGGTGGTGGCTGACGGCGAGGACGCGCCGGGCGTCCTGGACGCGTCGGCGGTGGCGGGCGGCGCGGACGCGTTCGACGAGATGAGCCGCTAGGGCAGACGCGATCCCTCGGGACGATCGCCTGCGATGAGGGCGGCGACGGCGTCCGCGTGGGCGAACGCGCCCACGGCCAGCGGCGCGAGCAGCTGCCGGTAGTCGCGCAGCCGCCGCAGGGGGCCGCCCGTGCCGAAGGACGGGTCCTGCCGGCGGCGCTGCGCGCGCAGCTCGTCGAACTGGCCGGTGAGCACGGGCACGAACCCCGCGGCGACGTCGACGGCCAACCCGAGCGCCTCGGCCTGCCTGCGGTGGGCGCCCGCGCGTTGCAGGCGATCGCGCAGCGTCGTGAGCAGCCGGTTCCCGTCGATCGCGGCCATGGCGGCCGCCCCCGCGGTCATGAGGCACAGCAGGCGCAGAACCAGCACGGCCGTGGCCCGGAGCGCCCCCTCTGTGACGACGAGCGGCCCCAACTCGAGCACCACCGCCCCCTGCTGCGCATACGCGATGTGCGCGAGGGCGGTGATGGCGGCCACGGACGCCAGCGGCACGAGGGCGCGCGCCACGTCCCGCGGCGTGAGGCGGGCGGCGATCGCGGCCGCGGCGGCGATGACGAGGCAGGCGGCGAGCGCGGCGGGGCCGTCCACCAGGAACACGGCCAGCGTGTAGAGGGCGAGGCCTGCCAGGAGGGGACGCGCGCCCACCCGCGCGAGGGGCGGCGCGGCGCGGCGCGGGGCGGGCCACGCGAAGGCGAGGGGCGCGTCGGGGGTGCGTGCGGGCGCCGCGGGGACAGGGGCGGCGGGGGCGACCGCGGGCGCAGCGGGGGTGGGGGCTGCGGGGGCGGGCGGGTCGGCGGTCCCGGTCAGCGCCTTCAGCAGCGAGCGCACGATCAGGCCCGTCAGCGCCCCCGTGACCAGCGCGATGGCCGCGAGCAGGGGCAGCGAGAACCACACGAGGGACGTGCCCAGCATGAGCGATGCCACGACCAGCTGGCCCATGACGTGAAGCACGGCGCCGAACACGGACGTGAGCACCACGGAGAGGCCGGGCACGCGCGTGAGCAGCGCCATGCCGGCGAACGACAGCGCCGTGCCCGCTGCCGAGTACGGCAGCATGATGGGCGAGCCGAACAGGATGCCCGTGACGAGGGTCTTGATGAGGGCCACCGCCAGCGCCCCGCGCCAGCCCACCGTCTCCAGCGCCAGCAGCACGGCCGCGTTGGCCAGTCCCAGCTTGGCGCCCGGCACCGGAAGGGGCAGCGGCACGAACGTCTCGGCGTACGAGAGCAGCAGCGCGAACGCGGCCAGGACGCCCGTGCGCGCCCAGCAGCGCGCCTCGGCAGCGGAGAGGGTCGACGCGACGCGTGCCTCCGCCGGGCGGCTGGGGGCGTCGTCGAGAACGGAGGCGGTGGCAGGTGGAGGGGTCATCAGCAGGTCCAAGGGGCGGGGATAAAGTTAGCCTAGTATAACATGATAGCGCCAAGCGCCCGAGATCAAGCCCCGCGAGCGGCCCGCGTCCCTGCCTTGCGTCCTCCCTGCGCTGTCCTCGCGGGACGGATTGGCGCTCTTGACCAGACTTGGCTCCCCTCGCACACAAAATTGGGCGTTTGACGCGCCCTCCCTCTTGTCTGGGCGCGATCCACCTTTCACCCACCTGGCCAAATACGGAAGGAGGCGGGTGCGCACGCGATATGAGAGGCCTGCATCGCGGAAAAACGCCCTGAGGCGCGCGTCAAACGCGCCATTTTGTGTAGCGCGGTGCCGGTTTGTGGCCAAGGCTTGGCTTGGGTAGTCGGGAACGGCTGGTACGGCGTCTTCACGTTGTCCGGCCGGGATGGGAGGGGCGTGGTGCGCAGGGGAAGGCGAGCTTCGGGCTCGGGTTGTGCGGTCTTGGACGCAAAACGGGCCAGGGGGTTGCCCTGGCCCGTGTGGTGACGGTGGCGGAGAAGCGGGGATTCGAACCCCGGAAGCCCTTGTGGGGCTTACTCACTTAGCAGGCGAGCACCTTCGGCCTCTCGGTCACTTCTCCAGCAGAAGTGAATCATACCCGACTTGGCCGCCCCACGCAATGAAGATTCCGGCTTGGGCGCCCGCATTCCGAAGGGGGGGCTCCGATGGACGAGCGCGGAGGCGGAGGGCGACGATGGAGGGGAGCGCGCCGGCAGAGGCGCACGTTGAGGCGCGGCGGCGGGTTGGACGGTCGCCCTGCCGGCAGCGAGCGCATGCTGGTGGCGAAAGCGCCTCCGGCCTGGTGCCTTCCGGCCGCGGGCCCTCGTGCGAACGTCAAGTATAATGGTGGGAATTACCCGGTCAATCGGCTGAGCCCGCCCGGCGGCGCGCGCCTCGCGCCCTCGCCGGGCGCCTCGCGAAGGAGACGCCCGTGGCCCCCAGCTTTTCGGCCTACTCGCCCGCCGCGCCTGACGGCGGCACCCTGCGCCCCGCCGGCGCCCGTCCCTGCGCGACGGCGCGCCTCGCGTGCGCGGTCGTCCTCGCGCTGGCCCTGGCCGTCGCGGTGCTGGCGACCGCGCCCGTATCTGGATGGGGGCCCGACCAGGCGCTGGCCAAGTCCTACACGTGCCCGCGCGTGGACACCACGGCCCAGGCGCAGACGGACGGGTCGCTCCATATCGTCGAGCAGCGCACCTTCGACTTCGACGGGGCGTTCACCGCGGTGTGGTGGACGTTCGAGGGCCTGCCGAGCAACGCCGAGGTGCACATCAACTCCCTGCGCATGGCGCCGGTGGACGCCGAGGGCAACGTCACGGGCGAGTGGATCCCCCTGCAGGAGGTCACGTTCCAGCTGGCCTGGCGCGAGGCGGGCGGCCCCGGTATCGACGCCTGGTCGTTCGACGAGATCCAGGATACGGTGTACGCGTTCTTCGACCAGGAGGACGCCGTCATGATCTTCGAGCTGGACTACGTGGTGGTCAACGGCGTCCAGGCCTACGAGGACGTGGCGGAGATCTACTGGAAGTACGTGCCCGAGGGCTGGGCGGTGGACTCGCGCGACGTGAGCGTGACCATCGCGCTGCCGCTGCCGGCCGACGCGGTGGTGGACGTCCCCTCCAACGAGGCGGGCAGCTGGGCGGAGGGGCAGGATCCCACGGCGGGCACGGGCGACGTGCGCGCGTGGGGCCACGGCCCGCTGGACGGCGTGGTGTCGGTGAACGCCGACGGCACGGTGTCCTACGAGGTGCCGCTCGTGCGGTCGGGGCAGTACGCCGAGGCGCGCGTGGTGTTCCCCGTCGAGTGGCTGACCAACCTGAGCGCCGACGCGCAGCGGGCCCACCAGGGCGTCCTGCGCCTGGGCGACGTGCTGGCCCAGGAGAGCGCCTGGGCCGACCAGGCCAACGCCCAGCGCGCGTGGTCCCTCGTCTTCAACGTGGGGATCGTGGTCGTGTGCGTGGTGCTGCTGGCGGCGGGGCTGCTGCTGTTCTGGCGCTTCGGCCGCGAGTACAAGCCGGACTTCACGGGCGAGTACTGGCGCGACGTCCCCGAGCCGGGTATGCAGCCGGCGGTGGTGGGGCGCCTGTGGCGCTGGAACCACGAGAGCGTCAACGACCTCACCGCCACCATCATGCACCTGGCCCAGGTGGGCGCCCTGCGCATCGACCGCGGCTCGTACGTGGGCCCCAAGGGCGAGCTGGTGGACGACTACTACCTGACCATCAACTACGCCGTGGCCGACCAGCGCACCGACCCGGTGGAGGTGGCCACGCTGTCGCTGCTGTTCCGGCGCATCGCCCAGGGGCAGCCGTCGCTGTGGCTGGGCAGCATCAAGCAGTACGGCCACCAGCATCCCGAGGACTTCACCTCGGCCCTGCGCGCGTGGCAGGACACGCTGAGCGCCCAGACGGCGCAGTACGACTTCTTCGAGAAGACGAGCAGCCGGCTGTCCAAGGCGGTGCTGGTGGTGGCCATCGTGGCGGCCTTCGCGGGGGTGGTGCTGTTCGCGGCGACCGAGAACCTCATCCCGCTCGTGCTGCTGGTGCCCACGGCCATCGCGTTGGGCGTCATCGCCAACTACCTGCCGCGTCGCTCGCGCTTCGGCAACGACGTGGTGGCCCGCTGCAAGGCGCTGCGCAACTGGCTGCGCGACTTCTCGCGGCTGGACGAGCGGCCTCCCACCGACGTGAAGGTGTGGGGATCGTTCATGGTGTACGCCTACCTGTTCGGCATCGCCGAGAAGGTGATGGAGGAACTGCGCGACGTGGTGCCGCAGGTGGTGGCGGTGCCCGAGGGCGCCCCGGGCAGCTACGTGCCGTGGTACGTGTGGTACTCGGCCGGCCAGGGGTCGGCGGGCGCGCCCATGCCCAGCGTGTCCGACCTCATGCAGACGTCGGTGTCCAACGCGTACGCAAGCGCGCAGGCGGCCCTCTCCGCGGCCAGCGGCGGCTCGAGCAGCGGATTCGGCGGCGGGGGAGGGTTCTCCGGCGGCGGGGGCGGCGGCTTCGGCGGGGGTGGCGGCGCGCGCTAACCCCCGGTGGCGGCCCGGCGCGCGTCCCCGCGCGGGCGACCCGGCGCGTGCGACCCCGAAGGCGGCGCGTCCCTTCGCCGGCCCGCTTCCGCGCGCTATAATGCGGGCCTATGGCTCGTTTGCGCGACATACCCCCTGCCGTCTACAAGCTGCTCATCGTCTTGGCCACCGTCATCTGGGGCCTCAGCTTCGTCGTCATGAAGGACGCCGTGGACGTCATGCAGCCGGCGTGGCTCATCGGCGTGCGCTTCCTCATCACGGCGGGCATCCTGACGGTGGTGCTGTGGCGCCACGTGCGCCCGGCCCTCACCCGCCCCCAGCTGGCGCGTGGGGCGGTGCTGGGCGTGCTGCTGTTTCTGGCGTACTGGACCCAGACCGTGGGGCTGGCCTTCACCACGCCGGGCAAGAACGCGTTTCTCACGGCCACCTACTGCGTGATGGTGCCGTTCATGTTCTGGGCGGTGGCGGGCAAGCGCCCCACGGTGTTCAACCTGGTGGCGGCCGTGCTGTGCGTGGCCGGCATGGGCCTGGTGTCGCTGTCGGGCGGCGCGCTGACGCTGGAGTTCGGCGACGCGATGACGCTGGTGTGCGCCGTGTTCTTCGGGGCGCACATCGTGGCCGTGGCGCGCCTGTCGCAGGACGGCGACGTGCTGGCGCTCACGGTGTTCCAGTTCTGGGTCATGGGCCTGTGCGGCGTGGTGCTGGGCGCCCTCACCGAGGCGCCTCCCGACGCGGCCGCCGTCAGCCCGGAGTTCCTGTTCAACATGGCATACCTCATCGTGTTGGCGTCGTGCGTCGCGCTGGTCATCCAGAACGTGGCGCTGGCCCACGTGCCGCCGGCCCAGGCGTCGCTGCTGCTGTCGCTGGAGGCCGTGTTCGGCGTGGTGTTCTCGGTGCTGCTGTACGGCGAGACGCTCACGATGCGCCTGGTGGCGGGCTTCGCGCTCATTTTCGGGGCCATCGTGCTGAGCGAGGTGTTCCCCTTACGGCCGCGCAGTCAACGTCCGGAGGACATCGTGGCCGCCCCGCCCGTCGGCGACCTGCTGATGGGCGACAATATGGCCGCCGGAGAACTGGAAGAGGCACTGGAGATAAGGAGCTGAGCCATGAGGGACAAGCTGACGGAGCCGGGACGCGACAACGTGGTGCTCATCGGCATGCCGGGCGCGGGCAAGTCGACGCTGGGCATCGTGCTGGCCAAGATCATGAACTACGCGTTCGTCGACGCCGACCTGCTCATCCAGAACCAGTGCGACAAGACGCTGCAGAAGCTGCTGGACGCCTGCGGCCCGGACGGGTTCATCGAGGTGGAGAACCAGGTGCTGTCCGATCTGGAGTGCGAGCGCACCATCATATCCACCGGCGGCTCGGCCGTGTACTCGCACGCCGCGATGCAGCACCTGTCCGACATCGGGCGCATCGTGTATCTGCAGATCAGCTATGACGAGCTGAAGAACCGCCTGTCCGACCTGCAGGAGCGTGGCGTGGTGCTGAAGGGCGGCATCTCCATGAGCCTGCGCGATCTGTACGACGAGCGCAAGCCCCTGTACGAGCAGTACGCCGACATCACGGTGGACGTCAACGACCTGAGCATCACGGCCGCGGCGCGCAAGGTGGCGGCTGCCCTGGCGTAGGGCGGGCGTGCGCCCTGTGGTCGACCTGCATCCCGCGGCCCGCTGCGCCCTGCTCGGCGCCCTGCGTTGCGAATTGCCGAGGCGGCGCGCCTTGTCGCAGGAACGCCGCGGGGAAATGGTAGAATCGTGGGCGCTGGTCCGCGGGCCCGGCGTCGTCGCGCGACTGACGCGTCCGGCCGCCTCCCGTGCCAGCGTGGCGTCGCGCCCCTGTAGCTCAGCGGATAGAGCGTCGGTTTCCTAAACCGTGCGTCGGAGGTTCGAGTCCTCTCAGGGGCGCCATTCTCGCACTTCCGCCGAGTCGTGCGTCGCGCTCGCTTCGTGCTTTCGCCCCAGCCCTATCCCGCGGTCTCTTCGCCCTCCGTTTCCGTTGACTCATCCGTTTCGCGCTGTTGCTTCGCGCCCCAGCTCATGGCATCTTCGCCCTCATCTCGCGTTCCCGTTGACTCATCCGCTGCGCGTTTTTCCTTCGGACCCCCATCCCGCGGCCTCTTCACCCGCATCTTGTGTTCCAGCCGGCACTCTGCTGCGCGTTTCCGCCTAGTGCCGCGAAACGTTTTCGACGTCGCTTTATCCAAAAACGGGGCGCGGGCAACAAGGGTGGCCGAAGCGCCGCTTGATGAGCGTTGCGGCGGGCGGTATATCCCCAGGTCGTGGTTAGTCTTGGAGAACAAAAAAACGCCGCGGGACGCAAAATGCGGTGAGTTCTCGGGGCGAAGCGCCCGCAGTTGTCGTCCGCGCCCCGTTTTTGGCTTTTATTCGGGCGTTTTGCGCTGCTCGGCCGGATCGCGTGGCTTTCCCGCGCCCGACGTGTCCGACGCACCCACCTCGCGCGAGTAGGCGGCTGGCCTGGGGAGGAAACAGCCACTCGGGGAATACGGCCGCTCGCAAGCGCGCGGCTCATCCGGGCGAGAAGCGGCTGTCTTCGGCTCGTTCGTTCCCTTTATTCGGTTGCTCAGCCGCTCTCCTGTAATTTGAAAGGTCATTTTTGCAGGCGTTTCGGTTGAATGCGCGCCGTCGCACCATTAGAATGTAACGAAGTGTTTACGTTTCAATGGAGAACTATCCGCCTTAGGCAATCTGTGCTCCTCGTTCTGAGGTCAGCGCAGAGGCGGTGGTCCGGCTGCGATGGCGATGTGACGAGAATCGAAGGCGCAGCCCACAGTGTATGTGTGTGACTTCCGGCTGGGAGGCCGGGCTCGAGCCGTGATGCTCTCGCGGGGTAATTCCCCGGATGCATCGGCCCTGAGGGGATTGTTCTGCCAGTTGATGAGGAGCCGCTTGCGGCCCTTCTGACGCGAAGGGGGACAGCCATGCAGGGCTTTAGGGAGAAGCCGGCACAATCTGTCAAGACAGACGCCCGAGCAAAGGGCATGAGGATTCCGAAGAAGGCGCAGGCCCTGGTGGTGGGCGTTGCCGCGGTCGCGGCGCTGTCGATCACGGGCATGGCGTTCGCCGCCGCGGGCGGTGGGTCGACCATCAGCTGGTCGGACCTCAAGGACGAGCAGGCGCCCGTCCCCATCGAGCAGTACGCCCAGGAAGAGACCGAGCTCGCGTCCACGGGCGACGCCGTCGATCCCAAGGCCGCGGATGTCACGGCGAAGGCGTCGACCGACACGCCTGCCGCGACGGCGGAGCCGACCGCTGATCCCGAGGCCGTCGAGCCGGTCGCGGAGCCGGCGGGCAAGGCGGCCGAGGACCCGAGCAACGGCGACAAGCCCGCTGGCACGCCGGCTCCCGAGGACGGCGGCAAGGACGCGGGTGCTCCCAGCAGCGACACGCCCGCCGTCCCCGGCACCGAGGGCGAGAACACCGAGAACACCGAGAACGGCGAGGAGCCCCCTGCCGAGGTCGAGGCTGCTCCCACCAAGGTCTCCCTCACCATCACCCCCGCCGATGCCGCCACCGTCACCATGGCCGGCGCCACGCATCACGACGGCGCAGCCATCGACGTGGAAGCGCCCGCCGACGTGACGTTCTCCGTCACCGCCGCCGAGGGCTTCCGCGTGGCGAGCGTCACCGTGGTGAAGACGGCTGCCCCCGCCGAGGACGGCGCCGCCCCGGCTCCCGCCGAGGCCGAGGTCGTCGAGCCCGGCGCGGACGGCACCTACGCCATCGCCGTGGACGAGGGCATCGCCTCGTGCGCGGTGGCCGTCACCCTCGAGGAGTCGGGCATCGTCAACTACGCCAACCTGAAGGCGGCCTTCGAGCAGGGCGGCACGGTGGCCCTGGAGGGCGACATCGCCGTGGAGGGCCCGCTCAGCGTGAGCGCCGCCGCTCCGGTGGAGCTCGACCTGGCCGGCCACGTGCTCACCGTCGCCGACGAGGACGCCGAGGGCAACCCGGTGACCCTGGGCGCAGGCGACAGCCTCATCACGGTGGAGCCGGGCGCGAGCCTGGTCATCACCGACTCCACGGCGCCCCTGACCCTGACGCCTCAGTGCCGCGGCGAGGAGCGCGCCGTGCAGGCGGCCACCGCGGGCAAGCTGGGCGCGTACGACGCGGCCGCCAAGGAGCTCGTCTACTACGTGACCACCACCAAGACCAACCGCGTGTCCGGCACCACGTCGGAGACGCGTCACGAGAACCACCTGAACCTGGCCAACGTCGGCGCCATCGAGGCGAAGGGGCTCGGCTCCCTCGTGTCCGTGGCCGACGGCGCCACGCTCACCGTCACCGCCGGCCGCCTCACCAACGAGGGCGGCGCCCATGCCGTGCAGGCCGGCAACGCCACCGTGTCCCTGCAGGGCACCGCGGCCCTCGTCGGCAGCGGCAACGCCGGCAAGGACGGCGCCACCGACAACGGCGCGGGCGTCTACCAGACGGCTGGCACGCTTTCCATCAGCGGCAACGCCGTGGTGGGCGGCAACAAGGCCGCCAACAACGGCGGCGGCGTGTACCTGGGCAAGGGCACGCTGGCCGTGAGCGGCGCGACGGTCGTGGCCGGCAACTACGCTGGCACCGGCGAGGCCCAGCAGGATGATGGCGCCGAGCACCCCGACACCTTCAACGGCGGCGGCATCTACGCGGGCGTGGGCACGGTGCTCACGCTGAGCGACGAGGCGGTCATCGCCGGCAACCGCGCCCAGCGCGACGGCGGTGGCATCTACCTGGCCCCGCAGAAGGCCAACGCGAGCAAGTCGGGCACCTCGAGCAAGTTCGAGATGGCGGCCGGCACCATCACCAACAACCGCGCCGACGGCTACAAGGCGAACTCCGCGTGGGCCACCACGGGAGGCGGCGGCGTGTTCCTCATGGCCGACGCCACCATCACCGGCGGCGTCATCTCGTCCAACTACGCGATGGACGCGGGCGGTGGCGTGTGCGTGCCCGGCGAGGACGCGTACGCGAGCACCCTGCTCAAGGTGTCCAACGCCGTGGTGTGCGGCAACTGGGCCGAGAGCAGCGAGGGCGCCGGCATGTTCTGCCTGACCGCCGGCAAGAAGGCGTTCGATGCGAACGCCGGACGCCTGAGCTTCGTCACCACGGGCACCTACATCACCAACAACCACACCAACACCGAATACGACTACGGCGGAGGCGGCCTGTTCGTTCCCTCGAGCGGCTACCTGAACGTGGTGTACCCCGTCGTCACGGGCAACGAGGCCCGCGGCTTCGGCGGCGGCGTGGCGGCGTGCAGCAACAGCACGGTCATCACGCAGGACGCGGCCATCTTCGACAACAAGGCCAAGGGCGAGAACCACACCACCAACCCCAACGAGTACGGCGACAAGTGGGCGATGCTGGCCGAGGGCACGGGCCCCGGCCCCCAGGGCAACAACCTGGGCGACCGCACCTGGACGGTTGGGGCCACCAAGCTCGACAAGGGCACGGAGACTCCCTACGACGCCTACACCGACTACCAGACGCTGACGTACCTGGGCTACCAGAACGAGGACGGCACCGTCACGCCGCTGGAGGCCGACGACTTCTTCAGCGCCAACGACGCCACCGTGTACGGCAAGATGCTCGGCAGCCACGAGGCCTCCTGCCCGGAGAACTGCACCGAGGACCATCGCAGCGCCTACAACTGGACTGGCTGGATGAGCGCCAGCCCCGCCCAGGGCACGGCGAAGGTGGTCTACGGCGGTTGGGGCAAGGCAGCCACCATCACGATGCCTGACGGCACGACCTACAAGTTCAACTCCGGCGGTCCCCGTGCCAACAACCTGGGTTGGTATATGTGGATCAAGGCGGCGGACTACACCGAGGAGGAGGCCGAGGAGATCGCGCGCAGCCTGGATGGCCTGGCCATCGACTTCTCGAGCCCGGCCAGCAAGTTCACCACTGGTCTCACCGGCTTCTACGCCGCGGGCCTGCAGAAGGAGAACGGCCTGTACGGCTTCGACTTCAAGCGCTACGCCGACGGCGGCGAGCTGATGGGCGAGGACGGCACCCTGGCCAACGAGGGCCTGTACCTGGCTGCCGACGGCACCGAGCTGGCGCCGCGCGAGCTGGAGGCCGCCACGCGCACCGACAAGCTGGCCTACTACCGCGTGTACCACATCGACCAGTTCCCCGAGGGCGAGGGCTACGCTCACGCCACGCGCATCATGGGCCTCAACGCCCATCCCGATGCGGCCGCCAAGGTGTCGGCCCGCAGCGCGGCGCGCGTGTTCGTGACGGGCAACAGCTCCAACACCAACGGCGGCGGCATCGGCTGCAACGGCTTCATCCACATCGGCCGCCCCGACCCGGGTACGCCCGACCAGGAGAACCCGCCGAGCGACCCGACGCACTACGGCGCCTTCCGCCTGGACAAGACCACCGTGGGATTCCCCACGGGCGAGGACGGCGTCATGAGCTCCGGTCGTGTAACCGCGGTGTTCCACGTGGTGGGCTATGAGGACGAAGCGTCCGCCAGCAAGGGCGAGGGCCACAACGTCATCTACGACGCGTACCACGCCATGGAGTTCGACGCCAACGAGACCCAGGAGCTGGTGCTGGGCCGCTTCCCCGCGGGATCGTACTTCCTGATCACCGAGGTGGCCTACAGCGGCGCCGGCTACGACGTGGACGGCACGGGCACCAAGGGCATCACCATCGCGGCCACCGACGAGGACGCGCAGCCCCAGGATCTGCCCGGCATCGCCTTCACCAACACGTACAAGGAAGACGGCCATTACACCACGGGCGTCGTGAACGCCTACACCCGCCAGGACGGCGAGTACACCGTCACCCAGAAGTGGAGCAAGACCCAGATCGTTGTGCCCGCGCCCGAAGAGGGCGATGAGCAGGGCGAGGACCCTCAGCAGCCCGCTGACGAGTCCTAGCGAGGGGAGAGACGACGATGAGACGACCTACCTTGAAGAAGCAGACGGCGCTGGCGGTGCTGGCCGTGGCCCTGGGCATGACCGTCATGGTGGGGCCCACGCTGGCCTACTACACCGACACCTCCCAGGCCAACGGTTCGCTGCCGTTCTCGCAGATCCCGGAGACGCCGCCCCCGCCGGACGAGCCGCCTCCGCCCGATGAGCCCCCGCCGCCGGACGAGCCCCCGCCGCCGCCCGAGACGGAGATCAAGGAGATCATCGAGGGCACCAACAAGGTCATCCGCGTGGAGAATGTGGGCGAGACGCCGGCCGTCGTGCGCGTGCGCGCCTTCTTCGGCACGGCCAACGTCACGGTGGAGCTGGCCGGCGACGGCTGGGGCACCCGCGCCGATGGCGAGGAGGGCTGGCTGTACGGCCGGACCGTGCTGCAGCCCGGTGACGTGAGCGAGCCGCTGTACCTGAACGTGGAGCCCGTGAAGGGCGCCGCGGTGGAGTCGTTCGACATCGCCGTCGTGCAGCAGTGCGTGGAGGCCGTCGTGCCCGAGACGGGCCCGGTGACGGCGGAGTTCGCCGACGGCACCGTGGACCTGTCGGCCCTGACGCCGCTGCCGGCGCAGAAGGCCGACGAGCCCGAGGGCGACGACCCTGCGGGCGATGACCCGGCCGAGGAGGGCGAGGGCGATGAGTCCGCGCAGACCCGCGCTGCCGCGCTGGCCGAGGGCCTGTCCGACGCCGCGCAGCAGGGAATCGACGTCCTGGAGGCGGCCGCGCCGGCTGCCCGGGCCGGGCGCTAAGGAGGGAGAGCCATGAGCGAAGTGAAGAGCGCATCCCCCCGCAGGGTGTGGCCGCTGGTGGCCGCCGCCGCGGCGCTTCTGGTGGTGGGCGCCCTGGGCGTCATGCAGGCCACCCAGGCGCAGCTGGTGTTCATCAGCGAGAACTACGTCGCCGAGTTCGCGCAGACCCACATCGGGGTGGCGCTGACCGAGAACGACGTCATCGTGGAGGGCGACGACGCCCTGCTGCAGGACGTGGAGAAGCTGCTGGCCGGCGACACCCAGATGGTGCCGGGCAAGGCCTACGTGGAGAACCTGTCGGTGGCCAACACCACCGACATGGACGAGTACGTGCGCCTGACCGTGCGCAAGTACTGGGCCGACAGCACCGGGGCCAAGGACCCGACGCTCGACCCGGCCCTCATCCAGCTGACCTTCGACACCGAGGACTGGATGCTCAACCGCGCCGAGAGCACGGACGAGCGCCTGGTGTTCTACTACCGCCATCGCCTGGACGGCAACGAGCGGGCCGTGGCGCCCGCCGTGCGCACCATCCGCCTGGACCCGGCCGTGACCGAGGCCGTCGGGGACTTCTCCAACTGCCGCGTGGCCCTGGCCGCGCAGGTGGACTCGGTGCAGGTGAACTTCGCGTCTGAGGCCGCCAAGAGCGCCTGGGGCATCGACGTCGAGGAACTGGGCCTCGACTGGACGAAGGGGATGGACTGATGAGCGCGCTTATGACCCGCGCCCGCACGGGCCTGATGGCCGCCGCGCTGGCGGTGGCCCTCGCCGTGGCCGGCGCCGGGGCGGCCTGGGCCGTCACGACCGGGTGGACGGTGACGTTCACCGGCGACAAGATGGAGTCGGACGGCACGGCTGACATCATGGCGTCCGTGCGCCAGATGCAGCCGGGCGACTCGGCCACCTACGACATCGACCTCTATAACAAGTACGACGGCGACGCCGACTGGTACATGAAGACGTCGGTGCTGCACACCATGGAGGAGATGGCCGAGAACGGCGGCGGCTCCTACACGTACCGCCTGGCCTACACCAATCCGGCCGGGGTGGAGCGCGTCATCTACACCAACGACACCGTGTCGGGCGACAGCAGCGCGATGGACACCGAGGGCCTCAAGGACATCAACGGCAGCATGGGCGAGTGGTTCTTCCTCGACACGCTGGGCGCCGGCGTGCACGCCGACATCACCCTGGCCGTGAGCCTGGATCCCGAGTCGCACGGCAACAGCTACTTCGACACCGAGGGCTCGCTGCAGCTGTCGTTCGCGGCCGAGCCGTCTGCCAAGGAGCCGACCGAGCAGACCCCGCCCCCGCCCACGACCGACGAGCCCAAGGACGAGGCGAAGGACAAGCCCTCCGACCCCATCTCGAAGCTGGCCCAGACCGGCGACGTCGTGATGCTGGTGGCCGGCGGCGTGGCCGTGGTGGCCGTGATCGCCGTGGTGCTGCTGATCGTGGCGCGCCGCCGTTCCCGCACCGCCGAGGAAGGTGAGAAGCGATGAGAACCCAGACCCTTCGCCGCACGTCCGCGCTGGCCGCGGCGCTCGTGGCCGCGCTTCTGTCCGTGGCCCTGATGAGCTCGACGGCCCTGGCCGAGCCGACGGCTGACGCCGCCCAGGCGCCGGCTTCCGGCGCTGGCGCGACGGCCGATGTGACCGAGGCCGCCGAGGCTCCCGAGGCGACCACCTACACCGTGCGCCTGTACGCGGGCAACCGCGGCCTGATCAACGACGGCGCCTTCTGCGAGTGGACGGGCGTGCCCTACGGCGCCGACCTGGAGCTCACCGGCGCGCGCGTGGCCGTGACCGATCCGAAGTACTACGTGAAGGGCATCCGCCTGGCGGGCTTGGACAACGTGAAGAACGTGAGCTACGTCGGACAGGTGGATGACCGCAACTTCGTCGCGGGCTCCGTGCGCGTGACGCAGGACGCCGACTACGTGCTGGCCTACGGCATCATGGCCAACCGCGTGGCCTACACGGTGCGCTACGTCGACGCCAACGGGTTCACCGTCGCGCAGCCCGAGACGTTCTACGGCGACATCGGCGACACCCCGGCTCTGGCGGCCGTGTACGTGGAGGGCTACCTGCCCGACGCCTACGAGATCACCAAGACGCTCGTGGCCGACGCGGACGAGAACGTCATCACGTTCACGTACACGCGCCTGCCCGAGGAGTACGTCACCGAGCCCACCGAGGAGGGTACCGTGGCCGTGACCACGCCCTCCGGCGAGACGGTGGTGGCCCAGCAGCCCGCGGGCACTGACGAGGGCGCGGGTGCGGCCGGTGGCGCTGCGGGTGCGGGCGACGGGGCCGGTGACGCCCCTGCGACGCCGACGCCGCTCGTGACCGCCACGGGCGAGGAGCTGATCGACGACGACGGCACGCCGCTCGTGGCGCCGCTCGACACGATGTCCATCGACGATGAGGCCGTGCCGCTGGCGTCCGCCGGCTTCGGCGAGGGCGCCGAGGCGGCCGAGGACCGCGGCCTGCGCCTGGCCTTCGACCCGGTGTCGGTGGCCTGCCTGGCCGGCGCCGCTCTGCTGCTGGTGCTGGCGCTGGTGCTGTGGCGCCGCGGGAAGCGCGCCGATGCCGAGTAGCACGATGCGGCCGGATGACGCGCCCGCCACGGGCGCGCCGGCTGAGACGACACATACGGCGCCCTCGGGCGCCCCGCGCGGCGGCGACCCCACGGCCACGGGCCCGGGGCGCCGCCGCTCCGTTCCCGGCGCCATCCTGAACGCGGTGGGCGTGCTGATGCTGGTGGCCACCGTGTTGGTGTGTGCGGCCATCATGGCGCCGCGCCTGGCCGGCCTGGAGCCCTACGCCGTGGCGACGGGGTCCATGGAGCCCTCCATCCCCACCGGCAGCCTCGTGTACGCCCAGGACGTCGACCCGGCCTCGCTGCAGGCGGGCGACGTCATCACGTTCTCGACGGCGCGCCAGCCGGGCGTGCCGGTGACGCACCGCGTGGTGTCCAACGACCCGGTCGATCGCGAGATCGTCACCCAGGGCGACGCCAACGCGTCCGCCGACCCCGATCCGGTGCCCTACGCGGGCGTGCGCGGGAAGGTGGCGCTGTCGGTGCCCGTGCTGGGTACGGTGGCTGCCGCGCTGTCCACGGCGGCGGGCAAGGCGGCCCTGGCGGCGGTCGTCGTCGTGGCGCTGGGCCTGTGCCTGCTGGCGGACCGCCTGCGCCGCTGACGCACGCGTCTCGAGGCTTGCTGGAGGCAGGGCGCTGGGGCGGGGGAGTGTTTCACGTGAAACATTCGTTCGTCATTTTGAGGTGAGATAAAGAAGTGGCCCCGGTCGAAGAGGGGTGCTTCGCCGGGGCCCAGGAGGGGGATGATGCGGCGCCTGGCGCCGCAATCTGCTTTATGGAAAGCAGGGTCAGCTGGAGAGGAGGGGAACCATCTCAGCTGCCGATAGGCATTATAGAAAAAGCTCCTTGCACGCGGATCGGTTTTGTGGCTCTTCCGAACGGAACGGTGGAATTTCGGCGGTGAACTGCACAAACGTAAAAATTAGCCGCCGTTTACCTTTCGAGGGCGACCGCTCGCCCTTGGAGGTTGGTTTCAGAACACGCCACCGGGAGTAGCCATAGGGAGCCATCGTGCCTCGCGCGCCAGCAGCTCCGTGGCGCCTGCGGTTCCGCAGCGTTGGCAGCTTCGTGGTGCCTTCGGTTCCGCAGCGTTGGCGGCACCGTGGCTCCTGCGATTCCGCAGTGCCCGCGGCGTCCTGCGATCCGTCGCGCCTCGTACGCGCCGGCTATCGTCTGCCTTCATCCCCATGCGCTATCATGGGGCAAACGCCGTCGAAGGGACTCCCATGCCTGACATCCAACTCCGCTTTCACAAGGACATGCTGGTGCTGTCTTCGCCCATCGCCGCCGCGCTGGCGCGCGACGGGCTGGATGTGGCGCGCGACCTTGAGTTCACCCTGCTCTTCGAACCCGAGGTGATCGAGGAGGCGTATCAGCTGGAGTCCATCGCCGGTGCCCAGTGCCTGGTGGCGCCGACCGAGGGCGTGACGCCGGCGCGCCTGGCCCAGGTGGGCATGGACGGCCGGGGCGAGGAGCTGGTCAGCGCGGGTATGGCGGTGGTGCGCCGCTTCAAGCCGCAGCACCTGCTGGCGGCCATCGGGCCGTGCGGGCTGCCGTTGGACGCGTCGTCGGGCCCCTCGATGAAGGAGAACCGCGACCAGTACGCCCGCGCCGCGCGCCTGTTCGACGGCCAGGAGCTGGATGGGTTCCTGCTGGACGGCTTCGCCAGCTGCGCCGACCTCAAGTGCGCCCTGGCCGGCCTGCGCAAGGTGACCGATGCGCCCATCCTCGCGTCGGTGGAGGTGGGCGCGGACGGCCTGCTCGCCGACGGGCGCACCACCCTGGAGGAGGCCTGCGCGGCCATGGCCGACCTGGAGGCGTCCGTGGCGGGCTTCGCCACCGCCGCGCCCCTGGACGAGGCGTGCGAGCTGGCGCGTCGCGCGTCCGATGCGTGCGATCTGCCCCTGATGGCGTCGCTGGTGGTGCGTGAGCGCGCGTCTCGCCAGCAGGGCCCCACGGCCGAGAACCCGTACTACTGCCCCGACACCATGGTGTCCGCCGCCACCGCCCTGCGAGCGGCCGGCGCCCAGTTCCTGCGTGCGGTCGGAGACGCGACGCCGGCCTACGCCGGTGCCCTGGCCGCCACCGTGGCGGGACTGGACGCCCCGGACGCCGATGACGAGGACGCGGGGGATCCCGCGGCGCGGGACGAGGCGCTCGACGAGTTCGCGGCCACCCTGCGGTCCCGCGTGGCGGCTGCGCTGGACGGGTACGCGGCCGAGGCCGAGGCGGCCGCCGCCGCGCTCGACCCCGAGGAGCGGCCGGAATAGGGGCGTCCCCCCGCCCGCGACGGCGCGGTTTGCCCACGGCTGGCGCTGCGGACCCCCGGATCCCCGGACCCCCGGATCCCCGGATCCCCGGATCCCCGGACCCCCAGACCCCCAGACCCCCAGACCCCCAGACCCCCAGACCCCCAGA
>JAAWAY010000234.1 GCA_022792415.1 Eggerthellaceae bacterium
AGCTCGCGCACGCCGAAGGGCTTGGCCAGGTAGTCATCGCCGCCGATCTCCAGGCCGACGACCTTGTCGAGCTCGGTGTCGCGCGCGGACAGGAACAACACGGGGACGGTGGTCTTGGCGCGCAGGCGGCGGCACAGCTCGTAGCCGTCGATGCCCGGCAGCATGATGTCGAGGATGAACAGGTCGTAGCTGTTCTTGCCGGCTAGGGCCAGGGCGTCCTCGCCGTTGTCGACGACGTCGGCGGTGTAGCCCTCCTTCTTGAGCGCGTAGCTGACAAACTCCGTGATCGATGGCTCGTCGTCAACGACAAGGATGCGGCTCGGTGCCTCAGTCATTTCTGTGCCTTTCTCTCGTCATCCCGACGATGGGACCCTGCGGGCCGATCGTTGCTGGATTGCTATAATGCACGGAACTCACTATAAACGTTTCGCCGGAAAATTGATGGGGCTTGTCACAATTATGTTACTTGCTGTTGACATTGGGAACACCCAAACCGTCGTGGGGGTGTATCAGGGGTCTGACCTGGCCTGCATGTGGCGTCTCGCCACCAATCCCACCACCACGGCCGACGAGGTGCGCGTCATGCTGCTGCCGCTGTTCGAGTCCGCCGGGCTGAGCCCGTCGCAGGTGGGCCGCGCGGCCCTGGCGTCGGTGGTGCCGCAGCTGACCGACGCGTGGCGCCGCGCCATCCGCGACGCGAGCGGCGCCGAGGCGCTCGTGTGCTCGGCGGCCTCGGCCGGAGGCCTGTTCGAGGCCGACTACCCCCATCCCGACGAGATCGGGGCCGACCGCGTGGCCGACGCGGTGGCCGCCAAGGCGCGCTACGGGGCGCCCGTCGTGGTGGTGGACTTCGGCACGGCCACCAACATCGAGGTCATCGACGCGCAGGGCCGCTTCGTGGGCGGCATCATCGCACCCGGCCTGCAGACGAGCGCCCAGACGCTGTTCTCGCGCGGCGCGCAGCTGCCCGCCATCAGCCTGACCGCGCCGGAGCATCCCATCGGCGTGAGCACGGTGACGGCCATGCAGTCGGGCATCGTGCTGGGCGAGGTCGACCGCGTCGACGGGCTGGTGCGCCGTATCTTCGCGCAGCTCGGCTACGAGGGCACCGTGGTGGCCACGGGCGGCCTGGCCCCGCTCATCGCGCCGCATTCCCAGGTCATCGACTCCGTCGACGGCGAGCTCACGCTCGAGGGCCTGCGCCTCATCGCCGAGGCCGCCGGCCTGTAGCGCCCGCGCCCCGCCGACGCCCCGCCGCGCCCGCTTTCGCGCCGGGCGTTCCCCGCGCCCGCCCGCGCCCCGTCGACGCCTTGAGCCCGCCTGGCGTCACAAATTCCTCCTTTGGTACACCCTGCCGCCCCGCTCATCCCCTCCTTCCGCCTCCATTGCCGGTTCGCGCCGTGCCCGCCATCTCGCGAACAGGCCTTTTGCTGGCGTTCATGCATCCTGCGCTTCGGAGGGCCTCGGCAGAGGGCCTGATTTGTGTACCAAACTCCGATTTTCTGCGGGCTAACCTCACGCCGGTGTCCTGCCATCCTCTCCCAGCGGGTAGAATGCCCCTATCCAGGGACGCCAAGAGAAAGTGGGGACGCAGTGCTGACTGACATCGAGATCGCCCAGGCCGCCACGCCCGAGCGCATCGGCGCCATCGCCGAGAAGGCGGGCATCGACGAGAGGTACCTCGAGCTCTACGGCAACTACAAGGCCAAGGTGGACTACAACCTCCTGCGCCAGCAGGACCACGAGCCGGGCAAGCTCATCCTCGTGACGGCCATCAACCCCACGCCGGCCGGCGAGGGCAAGACCACCACCACGGTCGGCCTGGCCGACGCCCTGGCCCAGCGCGGCAAGAACGTCATGGTGGCGCTGCGCGAGCCGTCGCTGGGCCCCGTGTTCGGCATCAAGGGCGGCGCCGCGGGCGGCGGGTACG
>JAAWAY010000164.1 GCA_022792415.1 Eggerthellaceae bacterium
CGGGGCGGGACACAGAGATTAAGATGGACGTGCCCGAGATCATGAACAGGTGGATGAAGAACTGGCCGAGGATGAAGCAGCCGCCGAGGCGGGCGATCTGCGCGCCGGAGCCTGTGGTGATGCCGGGCATCCACGTACAGTCCGTCCAGGCGCCCTGAATGAAGTCGTACGCCAGCGGCGGCGCGATGAGCAGGTAGGAGCGGTACTGGCCCCAGCGGAACCACACCTTCTCGACCACCATGGCCGCGATGAACACGAAGATCCACGCGGCGAGCGAGGCCGTGGACGTGATGGAGCCCATGACGGCGGGGTCGAGGCCCACGGCGTTGGTCAGGAAGTAGTTCCAGTACGACGTGAGCATCTGGTTGAAGCCGGAGAACATCATGAAGCCCAGGCCGTAGAGCAGGCCCGTGGTCTGGGAGACGTTGTTCTTCAGCTTCTCAACCGCCCCGCCCTGAGACTCAGGAGCGGAAATCTTGTTTTCAGCCATTGATAATCCCCTTTTTTCTAGCAGAGATAAGAAAGGACGTCCTTTACGCTGGTCGCGTCCTCCAAGTGCAGAAGGGCGTCTGCCAGGCCGTCGATGTCCCCGATGGGGTACCTCGCCAGCTGGGCGTTGCCCTTGAACTTCGTGACCAGCTGCTCAAGCGTGAGGGGCCTGAACACGGAGCCGCGAACCGAATCGGCGCGGTTCTCGATGACAGTGCCGTCCTTCAGGGTGACGATGGCCGTCGCCGCGTTGGCGCCGTGGCTGTCGTCCACCTCTAGTTCCAGCAGATCCGTGAGCGCGATGACGTCGGGGTCGCTCAGGTTCTGCACCTCGAAGTCGGCCAGGACCAGGTTGCGCTTCTTGAGCATGGTGGCCACCACGAACGGGATGGACACCTTGGAGGTGATGCTCGTCTTGGGGCGAGCCTTCTCCTCCTTGGGGTAGAACAGGTCCTGCGACTCCTTGGGTCCCTTGAGCTGGATGGAACCGATCTCGGCCAGGTCCAGGTGCGGGTGGGCCTCCAGGATCTGGAGGATCGCCTCGGCATACGCCTGGGTCCCCTGGCACGAGGGCCACATCTTGTAGGTGATGAGCGTCGCGTTGGTGTACGTCACGCCCAGGTCACGAACGAGCGGCTCCATGTCCACGTTGCCTTTGTAGATGATGCGCATCAGGTCCTCGAGGGCGGTCTTGCACCCCTCGAAGCCCCGGGACGCCAGCAGCGCGCAGCGAATGCCCTCCTGGTTGCCGAAGGCATCGCGGATGGATCGGAACTCGCAGTTGAAGAGCGTGTCGCGAATGCCGGACACCCGGTTGACCGCCAATCCGAGCGCGTCCACCATCTGGTCGGCGCTCAGGTGCAGAAGCACCGCGGCGGCGGCCGTTGCCTGGAACACGCCGATCGTGGTGATCGGGAAGAAGTCGTAATCCCACAGGATGTTGCCCTTGACGCAGTCAGCCAGGCGGATGCCCAGATCGTCGGCGAGGGCGATGGCCAGGATCAGGTCCTTGCCCGAGACGGTCCCCAGGAAGTCCGCCAGCGTGAGGGCTGCCGGGAGGCAGCTGCCGGTGGGGTGGACCAGGGGGCGCTCGATGCCAGCGGAATCATCGAAGTCAACGGCATGGGTGAGCGAGCCGTTCATGAAGGCAGCCTCGAGCAAAGACGCTCTCTCGCCGTACCCGATCATCAGGCACTTCCCGCCCTCGTCAATCGACAGGACCAGATCGTGCACGACGTCGCTGGTCGGAGCGAGGGTCGTTGCTGGAAACATGATTCCCAGAGTGTCCATGATGCTCTTCTTGGCGAACTCGATCGCCTCGGGCGTCAGGTCCTCGTAGGTGGTATTCGCTAGGTGCTCGGCGATGGTACGCGTGTAGTCAGTCATAGTACTCACCCCCTCTCGGCTTGACCACTCATCCAAGGTCGTGCGCCGTTTCCCCTCGCAGCGCACAGGTGTGGACCTCTTGATTGTGCGGGACGGCGAGCGCATAGGAAAAATTCCCATTTCCTGCCGAATTCCCTGTTAGAGGCGATATTTCTCTAGGGGGATTTCCCGTTGGTTATGGGTGGTATTCCCTTGCGGAATATGTGCGGGGCACGGCGATGGGACGGCCGGCGCCCTACGCGGGATGGCGCCGCAGCCACACGGCGTACAGCACGATGGCCGCACACACCGCCGCCGCGCCGAACCCGTACATGGCGGCGACGCCGAGCGACCCCAGGAGCAGGCTGCCGATGATGGGCGACAGGCACATGTTGACGTCCGGGCCGATGTAGAACGTGTTGGCCGCCCGCCCCAGGGCCGCCGACTCCACCCCGCGCACCGACTCGGCCTGCAGCACGGGATACAGCGACCCCTGGCCCACGCCCAAGAGCAGCGCCGCCACCGCGATCATGGCCGTGGACTGCATGAGCATGAGCACCACCACGGCCGCCAGCTCCACGAAGAACAGCGGCAGCGCGATGCGGCGCGTGCCCACCTTGTCCGACAGCCGCCCCACCGCGGGGCGCCCCACCAGCGACGCCAGCGCATAGCACGTGAAGAACACCGTGGCGCCGCCGATGCCGCGCTGCTCGGCCGCCAGGATGATGAGCGAGATGGAGATGCCCTGCGGCACCCCGGACAGCCCGGCCATGGCCGTGAAGATGAGGTTGGGACGGTACAGGAACGTGTCCAGGTGGAAGCACGAGCGCAGCTGGCGCAGGCTGAAGGCCGGCCGCTCCGCGCGCGAGGCGCGGGCCGACGCGGGCACCCGCAACGCCAGGGCCAGCGCGACGCAGCCGGCCAGCATGACGGCGGCCAGCGCGAAGCTGGCGTGGTAGCCCCACACCGTGCCCACCTGCTCGGACACGAGCGGACCTATGGCCGTGGACACCACCGACGACAGGCCCATCCACCCCATGCCGCTGCCCAGCTTGCTCTCGGGGAGCACCTTGGACGCCAGCGCCACCACGCACACCGAGCGCAGTGCGAACGAGGCGCCCTGCAGGATGCGGCAGAACCCGATGATGAGCAGCGAGTCGAACACCGCGCAGCCGATGGTGGCGGCCAGGAACAGCACGGCTGACGAGATGAGCAGCGTCTTCTTGCTCAGGAGGTCGGCGATGAGGCCGGTGACGGGGCGCACGGCCATGGAGGTGCCGGGGTTGAGGCCCGCGAGCAGGCCGGCGATGCCGTAGGTGGCGCCCAGTCCCACGGCGTATACCGCGATGACGGTGTTGGTCATATAGGCGCCGAACTGGTACAGGATATCGAACGCCAGGAGGTTGACGAACCCCAGCGTCCACAGCCGCTCCTTGGCAGCCGCCATGGGCATGCCCCCCTCCCCGACGGGCCTGGGGCGCGCGGCATCATCCAGGCAGCTTGCACACTCGATCGCCCGGCGTCGGGCGGCTTACTCCCCCGCGCCGGCGGCCGCGTCCTCCACGACGGCCGTGTCCAGCAGCCACGCGAGCGCCTTGTCGCGCCCCACGCGCTCCGCCAGCGACGCGCGCAGGCCCCGCGCCGCGAAGTCCTCGTCGGACAGCCCTGCCAGAGACGGGGGAAGCTGGGCCTTGGCCTGGGCGATCTCCTCGTCGGTCGCCTCCATGCCGCGGGCGCGGGCCAAGGCGTCGAGCGCCAGGTTCTGCCGCAGGAACTCGGAGGCCTGCAAGAACACGTTCATGTTGAACGCGTCCTTGGCCATGTCGTGCTGCTCGAGGTACTCGTCCAGGCTCGACCCTTGGCTCTCCAGCTTCTGCGTGGTCGACGCCATGAGCGAGTCCTTGGCCTGCTGGTACATCTCGTCGGGGATGAACCCCTGCAGGCGCTGCTCGAGGGCGCGGCGCACCTGGTAGACGAAGTCCTGCTGCTCCACGAGCCCCTTCTGGGACTCGAGGTCGCGGCGGATGTAGTCGCGGAAGCCCTGCACCGTGCCGAACTGGGGCAGGTTGTCGGCCACCCAGGCGTCGTCGATGACCGGCACCACGCGCTGCTGCACCTCCCACAAACGCACGTCGGCCTTGTACTCGTCGGCGCCGTTGACGGTGGGCACGCTGAACGACAGCTTGCGGATGTCGCCGGCGCGCATGCCCGCCACACCCTCGATGAAGCCGTCGGGCACCAGGCCCGCGCGCACCTCCACGGGACGGCGGACGCCGGAGAGCTCCTTGTCGAGGTGGCCGTTCTTCAGCATGTCGATGTCCATGACGGCGAAGTCGCCGTCGCGCAGGTCGTCGTGGTCGGCCGGGCCGAGCGCGGCGAACTGCTGGGCCGTGTAGGCCACCTGGTCGTCGATGTCGGCCTCCTCCACCGTCACCACGGACGGGCTGACGTGCACAGGCTCGACGCTCGTCAGCGTCACCTGCGGGCGGGGCGTCAGGCTCACGGTGAAGGCGTAGTCCTCACCGGGTGCCGGGTCTCCCTCCGCATGGACGCCCGGCGCGAGCACGGTGTCCACGTCAACCTGCCGCACGGCCGCGGCCGTCAGGCGGTTCAGCACGAAGTCCTTGAGCGCGTCGAGGAAGACGCCCTCCCCCACCAGCTCGACGAGCTGGCGGCGGACGTCTTCCTCATCCGTCGCGTCGATGCGCTTCACGCGCGCCATGAGGGCGTAGAACTCGGAGATGGCGGCAGACACCGCGTCGGCCGGCGCCACCACATCGATCTCGATGCGCTGGCCGTCGTCCTTGACAGCGCTCTCCAGCTTAACGAACTGCACGGTGTCCATCCGCCATCCTCCTCAATCGCCTCTCAGCGCGCCGCGTCGGGCGCCTCTACTTCTGGCCGGGCGCCTTCGGCGCGCCAGGGGCCGCCGGGGCACCCGGGGCAGCCGGGCGTCCGGGGGCGCCGGGGGCTGCCGGAGCCGAGGGGGCACCCGGGGCGCCCATGGGCTTAGGGCCGCTGGCCGGCAGGGCCTCGCCGCACTCCTTGCACACGGCGTCGAAGAATCCGTTCTCAGCGCCGCACTTGGGGCACTGCTTCGTGGCTGCCTGGGAATCGGCCGGTCTAAAACACATGATGTTCCTCCTTTGGCGGGCGGGCCCGCCGACGCGCACGGCACGCGACGCTTGCGCGACGTGCTGACTTACTTGACTTTCTCGCCGTTCTTCTGGGCCTTGTAGTACTGGCCCAGCGGCACGATCTCGCCCTTCTCGCCCTCGGCCTCGGTGCCGTCCAGGGCGTAGTAGACGATCTCCGCCATCATCTCGACGGGGTTGAGCCACTCATAGCGGTAGAACAGCTTCCCGTCGCTGATGTACGCCTCCACCGTCGACTCGGCGGCCAGCATGTCGGCGTACTTCTCGAGGATCTCTTCGCGTTCCATAGGTATCGCCCTCCTTGGTCGGTCGTGCGGGGAGCCCCACCCCATGGGGCTCCCCCTGCGGCATGGCTACTTGAGCTTGGTGCCCTTCTGGGCCTCGTGGAACTCGTTGGAGTTCACGGGCGCGGGCGCGGCGCCCACCTCGGTGATCTTCATGAACTCGATCTGACCCGGCTCGGTCACGGGCTCGGTGGCGTCCTTGCGGTAGTACAGGGCGCCGTCGTAGCCGATGTAGGCCTCGATGCACAGCCAGTCGGACACGAGGTCTCCGTAGTGCTCGGTCACCTGTTCCAGATTCATAGGTCCATCCCTCCTAGCGGTCACACGGCGTGAAGAGCACCATGTGGGACGACGTCATCTTGCGGGCCAGGTCCTCCACCGGGCCGTAGTACATGCACAGGCCCTGGCAGTGGTGCACGCAGGTGGGCAGGCGCCCCTCGTCCACGCGTTCGGCGCACAGGTCGCAGCGATCGGTGGGCGTGGGGATGTAGTTGTACTCCCACGAGCCGTCAGGAAGCTGGTCGGGGCCCTGCTGCGTGAGCTTGATGCCCCACTCGCCGGTTTCGAAGCCGTGCTCCACCTTGCAGGCCATCTCGCAGCTATGGCAGCCGGTGCAGAAGTTGTAATCGATAAGCAGTCCGTTCATGCCTTCTGCTCTCCTCCTCTACTTGTCTACTTGTTGACGATCTCGTACTGGTCGCGGCCCACGTTCTCCGGCATGTCGCCCTTGGGCTCCGTGCCGTCTTCCACCTTGTAGACCTTGCACATCTGGGTCTTGTAGGAGGAGCCGTAGCCCGAGGTGGCCATGTCGTTCTGGACGGTCAGGCAGTTGATGTTGGAGTCGAAGGCGCCGAACAGGCCGTCCTCCAGCTTGCCGGAGCGCTCGGGGAACCACCAGCCGTGCTCGGCCATGATGGTGCCCTTCAGCTGGCCCGGCGTGACCATGGCCTTCTGCTTGACCTTGCCGAACTGGTTCTCCAGGTACACCCAGTCGCCGTCCTTGATGCCGAGCTCGGCGGCGTCCTGGTCGTTGATCTCGCACAGCGGCCACGGGTGGAACTCGC
>JAAWAY010000165.1 GCA_022792415.1 Eggerthellaceae bacterium
CGACCGTCTATTTTGTTGCGGCGCGGGCCGTGGCGCCGCCCCACCCACGCCCCTGACCCGCGGGGGGCCGTGGCGGCGATCGCCTCCCGGGCCCACGTCCCAGCGCGATCCGGGCGCGCTATCTCCCCAGGCTGGCCTCGTGGCGCTCGCGGGCCTCGGGGCTGTAGCGCTGGCGGTAGCGCACGTCCACGAGCTCGCCCACGATGGCGATGGCCAGCTCAGCCGGCGTCTTGGCCCCGAACGACAGGCCGATGGGGCGCTTGATGCGATCCCAGTCCTGCTCGGTGAGGCCCGCGTCGATGACCAGGTCGTGCACGGTGGAGTTCTTGCCGGCGCAGCCCATCATGCCGATGTAGTGCGCGCCGTTCTGCACGGCCCACACGCAGCCCTGGGGGTCGAACATGTGCCCGCGCGTGAGCACGCACACGTAGTCGCCGGGCCGGCCGGGGATGTTGGCCAGCTCGTCGAAGGTGCCGCCGTGCAGCATGACGCGCTCGGCCGTCGGGAAGCGCTCCTCGTTGAGGAACGCCGGGTCGTAGTCCATCACCACCACGTCGAAGCCCACGTGGTCGGCCAGCGCCGCCACCTCGGCCGCGGCGTCCGACGCGCCCAGCAGCACCACGCGCACCGGGTCGAACAGCGGCTCGCTCACCCAGGTGAGGCCGTCGAACTGCTCATTGTGCATGGACGGGCCCCGCGTGACGTCCTTCATCTGGAACACGTCGCGCGGCGACGGCTCGCGCGATGACACGATCTCCTTGGCGTCGTTGCAGAAGAACACGAGCGGCTGGCCGTCGGCCGAGCCCGCCTCGCCGTACTTCTTGGTCACCTCGTTGTCGACGTTGGCCTGGGCCGCGGCAGGGTCGTAGACCACCTTGAACCCCAGCCACGCCAGGTCGCCCTCGTCGATCGCCCGCAGCGCGCGCTCGAACGTGGGGATGTCCGCCGCCGTGAGCGAGGCGGCCAGGTCCTCCAGCGTGGCGGGCGACACGTGCGGGTTGCCCGCGGTGGCCTCGGCAGAGAAGGCGGGGAAATCCTCCACCGCCAGCACCGGCGTGCGGCCGGCTCCCAGATCGTCGATGATGCGCTCGAGCACTGCCCTGTCCATAGCTGCTCCCTTCCGGGCGCCCGGTGCGCCCCGTGGTTATCCGTTTCATTGTAGCGCGCTGAGGATAAACCAGAAGCCGAAACGGGAAACCGTTGCCTAACGCGAAAGAGAACCGGTCGTGGCAGCGCGTGACAGGGGGTCACGCGCGCACTCCCCACGCGCTACGACACGCGCACCTTGCGATCCGCCCCCACGCTCACGCGGCCCTCGGCCAGGGCGCGCAGGACCTCGGGGTACAGGCGGTGCTCCACGGCGTGGATGGCCGCCTCCAGCTGGTCGACCGACCAGCCCTCCTCCACGCGCACGGGCTCCTGGGCGATGATGGGGCCCTTGTCGTAGTCCTCGTTGGCCAGATGCACGGTGACGCCGGTCACCTTCACCCCCGCCTCGTACGCGTCGGTGATGGCGTGCGCGCCCTTGAACGACGGTAACAGCGCCGGATGCAGGTTGACCACGCGGTCGGAGAACGCCTCCAACATGACGGGTGTTACCTTGCGCATGTAGCCGGCCATGACCACGTACTCGGCGCCGGCCGCGCGCAGGGCCTCCACGATGCGCGCGTCGGCGGCCGCGGGATCGGCGTAGGCCTCGCGGTTGAGCACCGTCACGGGGATGCCCGCCGCGCGGGCGCGCTCGATGCCGTACGCGTCCGGGCGCGACGATACCACGTGCACGATGGACACCGGCAGCCCGGCGGCCACCTCGTCAATGATGGCCTGCAGGTTCGTCCCGCTGCCCGAAAGCAGCACGCCTATCCTCAGCGGCTCAGCCATGATGGCTCCTCTCGTGTCGCATGCGCCCGCGACGGCGGGTCTGCAAGGTGGGTGGCGGAAGGGCTCGCGCGACGGGCCAGACGCCCCGCACGGCGGCGCTAGGCCAGCAGGGCGCCCTCGTTCTCGTAGCGGACGACGCCCGTGCCCTCGGCCACGCGACCCACGCGCAGCGGCTCCTCGCCGGCGGCGCGCAGGGCGGACTCCACCTCGTCCACGCGGGACGGATCCACGATGAGCACCAGGCCCAGGCCCATGTTGAACGTCTTGAGCGCCTCGGCCTCGGACAGGTGCGCGGCCTCGCACACGTGGCGCACCACGGGCGGCACGGCCCACGTGCCCAGCTCCACCACGGCATCCGCGCCGTCGTTCAGGGCGCGGTTGAGGTTCTCGGTGATGCCGCCACCGGTGATGTGCGCGAGCGCGCGCACGGCGCCCGGGCAGGCGTCCAGCACGGCGCGCACCGGCCTCACGTAGATGCGCGTGGGCGTGAGCAGGGCCTCCACCACGGTCTGGCCGCCCAATGCCTCCACGGGCGCGGCCAGCTCGTCGGCCGTGCGGCCCTCGACGCACACCTTGCGCGCCAGGGAGTAGCCGTTGGAGTGCAAGCCGCCGGACGCCAGGCCCACCAGCACGTCGCCGGGGCGCACGGTGTCGGGGTCGAGCATCTTCGGGCGGTCGACGACGCCCACGCAGAAGCCGGACAGGTCGTAATCGTCGGGGTCCATCACGCCGGGATGCTCGGCCATCTCGCCGCCGATGAGGGCGCAGCCGGCCTGGCGGCAGCCCTCGCCGATGCCGCCCACAATGGCGGCCATGGCGTCGGCGTCCAGCTTGCCCACGGCCACGTAGTCCAGGAAGAACAGCGGCTCGGCGCCGGTGGCCAGGATGTCGTTGGCGCACATGGCGACCAGGTCGATGCCCACGGTGTCGTGCTTGCCCAGCAGCTGCGCCAGCTTGAGCTTGGTGCCCACGCCGTCGGTGCCGCTGACGAGCAGCGGGTCGTCCATGGCCTTGGCCGCCGCGATGGAGAACAGGCCGCCGAAGCCGCCGATGTCGCCGACCACCTCGGGGCGGTACGTGCTGTGCACGACGTCCTTGATGGCGTCCACCGCGCGGGCGCCCTCCTCGATGTCCACACCGGCCTGGGCGTAGGTTACCTGCTCGTCGGCCATGGGGCCTCCCCTTCCTCATCGTCTGGCGCCCCCGTCGGGCGTCCCTGTCAGTATAGCGTGCCCCGCGCCCGCACCGTCGCGCGGGCGCCGGCCTCAGCGGCCCGCGGGCACCGGCACGGGGTAGTCCCCCGTGAAGCACGCCTCGCAGAACCCGGGGTGGCGCGCGTCGGCCACCGCGGCGCGCAGGCCCTCCAGGCTGATGAAGGCCAGCGAGTCGGAGCCTATCCACGCGTTCATCTCGTCCAGCGTCATGTTGGCCGCGATGAGCTGGTCGCGCGTGTCGGTGTCGATGCCGTAGAAGCACGGCCACAGCACCTCGGGGCTCACGATGCGCAGGTGCACCTCGGCCGCGCCGGCGTCGCGCAGCATCTGCACGAGCTTCTTGGACGTGTTGCCGCGCACGATGGAGTCGTCGATGACCACCAGGCGCTTGCCGGCGATGACCTCGGGCAGCGGGTTGAGCTTGAGGCGGATGCCCAGCTGGCGCATGGCCTGGGTGGGCTGGATGAACGTGCGCCCGACGTAGCGGTTCTTCACGATGCCGTCGGTGAACGGGATGCCGCTGGCGCCCGCGTAGCCCAGCGCGGCCGGCACGCCCGAGTCGGGCACGCCGAGCACCAGGTCGGCCTCGACGGGGGCCTCCCCCGCCAGGATGGCGCCCAGAGACCGGCGCGCCTGGTAGACGCTCTGCCCGTCGATGACGGAGTCGGGCCGGGCGAAGTAGACGTACTCGAAGATGCACGCCGCCGGGCGCCGGGCGGGCACCCCCTGCTCGGACGCGAGCCCCTCGGCGTTGATGCGCAGCACCTCGCCGGGCGCCACGTCGCGCACGTAGGAGGCGCCGACGATGTCGAGCCCGCACGTCTCCGACGACACCACCCAGCCGCGGCCGTCGGGCAGCTGCCCCAGGCACAGCGGGCGGATGCCATGCGGGTCGCGGAACGCGTAGAGCGCGTCGGGCGTGGCGATCACCATGGCGTAGGCGCCCTCGAGCTCCTCCATGGCGTAGCGGATGCCCTCGCGCAGGTGGTGCGTCTGGCGCGTGACGTAGCCGATGGCCTTGGCGGCCACCTCGCTGTCGGTGGCGGATCGGAACGCCACGCCCTCGCCCACCAGGCGCGCGCGGATGGCGTTGGTGTTGACGAGCGTGCCGTTGTGCGCCAGGGCGATGAGCACCTCGTCGATGGCGGATATGTGGGGCTGGGCCGCCTCCCACGACGCGGACCCGCCGCTCGTGGAGTAGCGCACGTGCCCCACGGCCACGAAGCCGGGCAGCGCCGCGAGGGCCGCCTCGTCGAACACCTGGGTCACCAGGCCCAGGTCCTTGGCCACCACGACGGTCTCCCCGTCGCCCACGGCGATGCCGGCGCTCTCCTGCCCGCGGTGCTGCAGCGCCTGCAGGCCGTAGCACGTCATGCGGGCCACGTCCTCGCCCGGCGCGTACACGCCGAAGACGCCGCACTCCTCCTGGGGGCACTCAGGCGCGCCGATGCCCTCCCACGCGTCGCTCACGACACGCGCTCCGCCGACGCCTCGTTGGCCGCGGCCACGTCGTCGCCGCTCACCTCGCCTCCCAGCGACGGGGCCGCCTGGGCGATGGACGCTGGCAGGAACTCCTCCACGTAGCAGAACGTGATGTAGCGGTTCTTGTTGTTGGCACCGTCGCAGGTGGAGAACGCGAAGACCTTCTCGATCTCGTCGGCCGCCGGGATGCCCGGGTCGGGTGTGACGATGGACTGGTCGATGCGCGCCTGCACGTAGGCGTGGAACTCCTCGGGCGTGGGGAACGTGGGCTGCACGATGTCGGTGCTCGTGCCGGGCACGTGGTCGAGGGCGAACGTCGTGAGCGCGTAGTTGCCCTCGGGCGTGAGCAGGTACACCGTGCGGTGATCATTGAACACGGCGTTGTCCTTCATCTGGTTGAAGAACGCGAACATCGACCCGTTGCGCATGTTGTGCCCGTAGATGACGTTCACCTCGTCGGTGAAGTCGGGGTTGTTCTCGCCCGACAGCATGATGCAGCCGTACTCCGCGCCGAACTCGCCGGTCGACGAGTTGGCGAAGTTGTGCTTGAGATAGTACTGGTCGTCGCCCGCCCGGTGCGCCACGGGGTAGTTGATGACGGTGCCGGGGATGTACACCCAGCCCACCACCTCGGGGTTGATGGCGCGCAGCGCCTCCCAATCAACCTCGAAGTCGGCCAGCGTGAAGCCGCGCTCCACGTCGGGCTCCTGGAACGCCACCTCCACGATGTCGTCGTAGGCCTTCTGGCCGTTCCAGTACGTGTAGAACAGGTAGCCCAGCACGCTCAGCGACCCCACCAGCACCACCAGCGCCAGCCAGAACACCACGCGCCAGGGCCCCCGGCGCTTCTTGCGCGTCCGTCCGCCCGCGGCCCCGTCGACGGGCGCCGCGTCGTTGCGATGACCTCTCGCCACGGCATCGTCCTTTCCTCCGCGAGCCCCTTGCCTCGGGCCCGCCTGCGGCAGCGCCTTCCCTCGACGCCGCCCGTTTCCCCACCATAATAGGGAACGCCCCCAAAAGCGGGGGCGCGAACTGCGGCAACTACGCAATTTCCACCATCGGGCGGCATCCCGACGGTGCCCGGGCCAGGCCCCGCGCCAGCGCCCCGACGGGGCCGCGCGACGCCTGCGGGATGCTACTTCTTCATCTCGTCGATGAAGCCCTTGGCGATGAACACCACGATGATGAGCACGACGATGATGGCGACGGCCCAGATGGCCTCCATGGGGAAGTGAATACCGAACAGATCCATGCTAAGACCCCTTGTCTTGAGAAGGCGCGCGTGCGCCGGCATTGGCAGATTGCAGTCAGGTCATGGTACCGCGAAACCGGGGAGCCGCGCAAGGAACGTCCGCCCGCGCAGGCGCCCCCGTCAGCCGACGGTTACCGGGCGGCGCGGGAGCGGGGCGCAGCCTGGCCGGACGCGGGGCGGCTACTCCCCCAGGCGCTCCTCGAGCGCGGCCACGATGATCTCGAGCGCCTTCACGCGGGCGTGGCGCTTGTCATCGCTCTCGAGCACCGTCCAGGGGGCGTAGGTGGTGGACGTCAGGCGGAACATGTCGTCGATGGCAGCCTTGTACTGGGGGTACTTCTGGCGGTTGCGCCAGTCGTCCGGCGTGATCTTCCACTGCTTGGCCGGGTCGGCCTCGCGGTCGTGGAAGCGGCGCAGCTGCTCGTCGGGGCTCACGTCCACCCAGAACTTCAGCAGGATGGCGCCCCAGTCCACCAGGTCGCGCTCGAAGGCGTTGATCTCGTCGTAGGCGCGCGCCCACTCGTCCGGCCGCGCGAAGCCCTCCACGCGCTCCACCAGCACGCGCCCGTACCAGCTGCGGTCGTAGAGCCCCACGTGGCCCGCCTTGGGCAGCCGCGTCCAGTAGCGCCACAGGAACGGGTGCGCCAGCTCGGGCTTGGTGGGGGCGGGGCTGGGGAAGATGGTGTAGGCGCGCGCGTCGAGCGCCTGGGCCACGCGCTTGATGTTGCCGCCCTTGCCGGCCGCGTCCCAGCCCTCGTACATGATGAGCAGCGGCACGCGGCGCTGGTACATGAGGTTCTCCAGGCGGAACAGGCGCTGCTGCAGGTCCTTGCGGCGCCGGCGGTACTCGTCGGGGTCGAGCGCGAGGGCGTGGTCGACGGTGTCCACCTGCGGGTAGTCCGCCCGGATGGGGAAGCGGCTCGCGCGCGGGGCGCGCGCCGAGGCGGCGTCGGCGGCCGCCTGGGCCGCGGCCAGGGCCGCGCCCTCGAGCGGCGCGTGGGGATCGATCGGGGCGGCGGCCGGTGCGGCGTCAGGCGACTCGCCGGCCTCCCCCGAAGCAGCGACCTCCTCCGGCGCGGCGACGCGGGCCAGCTCCCGTTCCAGGGCGTCCACCAGGGTGCGGGCGACGGCCAGGTTGGCCCGGCGCTTGTCCTCGCCGTTGACGAGCACCCAGGGCGCGAAGTCGAAGTCGCTGCGCTCGAGCAGCCGGTCGTACAGGCCGTACGCCTCGTCGTAGCCCTTGGCGGCCGCCAGCTTGCGATCGGGCACGCGCCAGCGGGTGACGGGGTCGTCGTGCAGGCGCTCAAGGCGCTTGCGCTGGCCCTTCTTCGTCACGTGGACGAAGAACTTCACCACGGCGTAGCCGTCATCGACCAGCTGCCGCTCGAAGTCGCGGATGGACTCCAGGCAGCGCGCCTCCTCGCCGGCGGCGTCGTCGTGGCAGCGGGACGCCAGGCGCAGGCGCTGCAGGGCGACGGAGTACCAGCCGCGGTCGTAGAACGTGATGGAGCCGCGCTCCCCCAGCGCGCGCCAGAAGTCCTGCATGAGGGGGTGGTAGCCCGTCACGCCCCACTCCCGCCCGGCAAAGGAGCGCTCGGCGTCCTCGTCCGCGTCGAGGCCCACGTACACGCCCGTCGCGCGCGCGTCCAGGTGGAACATGAGGTCGGAGATGCGGCTGCCCTTGCCGGCGCCCTCCCATCCCTCGAACAGCACCACCAGGCCCACGCCGGCGCTGCGCGCCTGCTGCTGCAGCACCACCAGGCGCTCCATGAGGGCGTCGTGCTCGCGCTTGTAGTCGTCCTTGGGCAGCGCGCCCTCGGAAAAGTCAACGGTCTCGAGCATGGGCCCTCCTTCTCGTCGGCTCCCCCTGCGCCCGGCCCCGGCGGCCGCGCGGGTCGGGGCCATCATAGCACCGGAGCCCCGGGCGTCCGCGCGCTCGGCACCGCGCCGTTACAGGCACCGGCGCCCGCCGACGCCGCCCGGTGGCACCGCGCCGTTACAGCCCGGCAAGGGCCGCCCAACGCCGCCGGGCGCCCCCGGGCCTGCGCGGGTGCGCCGCGCTATGATGGGGCGGCCCGGCCGGTTCCGGGCGGAAAGGCGGTACCCATGCCCCGATACGGCGTGATCGACCTGGGGTCGAACTCCGTGCGCCTGGTCATCTACGAGGTGAGGGCCCACGCGGATCACCCCCTGCGCAAGAAGGACTTCCGCGCGCTGGTGGACGAGAAGAAGATGGCGGGCCTGTCGGCCTACGTCCAGGACGGGCGGCTCAGCGACGCCGGCGTGGCCAAGGCCGTCGATGTGCTGGAGGGCCACCTGCGGCTCGCCCGCGACCTGGACTGCGACAAGACGGGCATCTTCGCCACCGCCGTGCTGCGCAACTGCGCCAACTCCGCCGAGGCCGTGGCCGCCATCGAGGACGCCATCGGCGCGCCCATCGACCTGCTGCCCGGCGAGGAGGAGGCGCGCCTCGACTTCGTGGGCGCGTCGTGCGACCGCGCGCTCGAGCGGGGCACGCTCATCGACGTGGGCGGCGGCTCCACCGAGCTCGTGCGCGTCGAGGACGGCCGCGACGCGCGGGGCGTCAGCCTCGACCAGGGCTGCGTGTCGTCCTACGCCCAGTTCGTGCGCCTCATCCTCCCCACGCCCGACGAGGCCGACGCCATCCGCGGCGCCTTCGCCGGGCGCCTGGCCGCGCTGCCCGACGCGGGCGCCTTCGCCAGCACGCGCCTGTACGGCGTGGGAGGCAGCGTGCGCGGGGCCGCCAAGCTGCTCGGGGCGCTGACCGGCGCGCCCAAGGCCACCCGCACCATCACCCGCGCGGGGCTGGCGGGGCTGCTGGCGCTTCTGCGCGACGACCCCTCGGCCTTCGCGCACCTGGCCACCCGCGCCGTGCCCGACCGCCTGCACTCCATCGTGCCGGGCTGCCTCATCGTCGCGACGCTCATGGAGCACCTGGGCGCCGACGAGCTGGAGGTGTGCAAGCACGCCATCCGCGAGGGCTACCTCATCGAGCGCCTGGCGCGGTAGCGGGCCGGACGGTACTCGCCGCCCCCCCGCCGGGCGCTCCCCTCCGGCGGCGGCATCCTCGCCAGGCGGCGTTGCCGTTCCGTAACGTCTCGCCCGTTGTCACCCCGCGATTACGGACGCCCGTTACCATGAGCGGTAAGGACAGATATGCGGTGGGCGGCCCGCCAGGGGGATGGGCCCGCGCGTCCCGCCGCCGAGGGGAAGGACGGCATCTCATGGCAGACACCACTCGCATCACCCCGCCTCCCTACATGCAGAACCGCGAGCTGTCCTGGCTCGAGTTCAACCGCCGCGTGCTCGATCAGGGCGCCGACGCCACCGTCCCGCCGCTCGAGCGCCTCAACTTCATCTCCATCTTCTGGAGCAACCTGCAGGAGTTCTTCATGGTGCGCGTGGGCAGCCTCACCGACCTGTCGCTGGTGAAGAAGTCCATCATCGACCCCAAGTCGGGCATGACGCCCTCCGAGCAGCTCGACGCCGTGTACGCGCGCTGCCACGAGCTCTACCCCGTCTACCAGCAGACCTACGAGCAGCTGCGCACGCTTCTGGCCGAGGAGGGCGTGCGGCACCTGCGCGACGCCGACCTCGACGACGAGCAGCGCGCCTACCTGGCCTCCTACATGCACGACAACGTGCTGCCGTTCCTGTCGCCGCAGATCATCAACGCGCGCCACCCCTTCCCCCACCTGGAGAACGGGGGGCTGTACGTGGTGGTGCGCCTGGACGAGCAGGCCGACCCCAAGCCCAAGGCCAAGAAGGCCAAGGGCGAGGACGCGGGCGCCGAGCACGCCGGCAAGGAGGACAAGGCCCGCGCCAAGGAGGAGAAGGCCGCCCGCGACGCGGCCCGGGCCGCCAAGAACCTGGGGGCCGAGGGCGTCACGCTGGGCATCATCCCGCTGCCGCGGCGCAGCGAGCGCGTCATCGAGGTGCCCGGCGGCAAGGGGCTGTCGTTCGTGCTGCTGGAGCACGCGTTGGAGATGTTCGCGCCCGAGGTGTTCTCGATGTACCGCGTCAAGCACACCAACGTCATCTGCGTCACGCGCAATGCCGACCTCGACGCCACCGAGGGCGCCGACGAGCTGGGCGAGGACTATCGCGAGCACATGAAGCGCATCCTGAAGAAGCGCAGCCGCCTGGCCCCCGTGCGCCTGGAGAGCGAGCGGCCGCTGTCGTCCACCGTCAAGCCCGTGCTGCTGCAGCGTCTGGGCCTGCGCGAGCACCAGGTGTTCGTGACGAGCGTGCCGCTGGACCTGAGCTACACCTGGGGCCTGGGCGCGCGCCTGTCACCCAAGCGCCGCGACGCCCTGGGCCAGGCGCCCTTCACCCCGCACTGGCCGGCCTGCCTGGACCGCAGCCGCCCCATCATGGACCAGGTGATCGAGCACGAGGTGCTGCTCTCCTACCCCTACCAGTCCATGGACGCCTTCGTGCAGCTGCTGCGCGAGGCCGCGGCCGACCCGGCCGTCGTGTCCATCAAGATCACGCTCTACCGCCTGGCCAGCCAATCGCACCTGGCCGAGGCGCTCATCGCCGCGGCCGAGGCCGGCAAGGAGGTCACGGCGCTGTTCGAGCTGCGCGCCCGCTTCGACGAGTCCAACAACATCGAGTGGTCGCAGCGCTTCGAGCAGGCGGGCTGCCACGTCATCTACGGCTTCCGCGACTACAAGGTGCACTCCAAGATATGCGCCATCACGCGCCAGACCGACGCCGGGCTGCAGCACATCACCCAGCTGGGCACGGGCAACTACAACGAGAAGACGGCCAAGCTCTACACCGACCTGTCGTTCATCACCTGCGATCCCCAGATAGGGCGCGACGCGGCCGAGTTCTTCCGCAACATGGCGCTGGAGAACACCTCCGACAACTACGACATCCTGTGGGTGGCACCGCTGCAGATCAAGCAGAACCTGCTGGCGGGCATCGACGAGCAGATCGAACGGGCGCGCCGCGGCGAGGCGGCCGAGCTGTTCTTCAAGACCAACTCCATCACCGACCGCGAGGTCATCGAGCGCATCGCCGAGGCCTCGCAGGCCGGCGTGGACGTGACGCTGCTGGTGCGCGGCATCTCGTGCCTGGTGCCGGGCGTGCCGGGGCTCACCGACCGCGTGCGCGTGGTGTCCATCGTGGGGCGGCTGCTCGAGCACAGCCGCATCTACTGCTTCGGACCGCGCGATGACTGCCGCGTGTACCTGTCGAGCGCCGACCTCATGACGCGCAACCTGAACAAGCGCATCGAGATAGCGTGGCCCGTGCTCAACGACGGCCTGCGCGACCAGGTGCTGGGCTATCTGGACCTGTGCCTGGCCGACACGGCCAAGCTGCGCGAGCTCTTGCCCGACGGCAACTACACCCCGGTCGGCCTGTTCGCCCGCGAGGAGGACGGCCAGACGGTGATGTTCGACTCGCAGGCGTACCTGATAGAGGAGGCGCAGCGCCAGCACCTGGCGGCGGCCGAGCTGACCGCCCGCGCCGACGCCAACCGCCTGGGGCCGCGCCTGGACGGCGGCGTGCCCGTGACCGAGGAGGAGGCGGAGTTCGAGGAGCCCGCGCCCTCCGATGCCGAGCGGCAGGCCGCGGCGCAGCGGGCGCGCGGGGCGGCGGCTGACGAGATGGCGGCGGTGCAGGCGGCCAACCAGGCGCGCCAGGTGCAGCCCGTGACGGGCGGCGCGGACGTGCCGGCGCGCGGGGACGACGCCCCGTGGCCCGCGGGCGAGCCGGCAGCGGGCGGGGCCGTGGCGGGCGGCGCGGCGGAAGATGCGGGCGCGCTCGCGGTGCGGGCGGGGGCGCCCGGCGGCGGAGCCGCGGGCCGGCGCAAGCCCAGCCTGCTCGTGCGCGCGCTCTCCGTGGTGGCGCGCCACGTCCCGCGCCAGGAGTAGGGCGCCGTCGCCTACGAGGCCGTGGCGACCACCTCGCGGACGAGCGCGGCCAGGCCCCGGTAGAAGCCGCCCTCGGCGCGGGCAGCCAGGTCGTCGCAGAAGGCAGGCACCCACGGCGCCAGGTGGGCGGCGGCGAATGCGGCGCGGGCCGTGGCGGGATCGGCGGCGCGGGCCGGGTCCTCCCCCGCCTCGAGGGCCGCCGCCTCGCGGGCGTAGAGCTCGGCGAGGAAGGCCAGCTCGATGCCCAGGTGGTCCTCGGGCAGGCGCAGGCCGTCGCGCTCGTGCAGCCCGGCGGCGGCGTAGGCGCGCACGGCCGCGTCGCGGTGCGGGCCCATGAGCTGGCCGTCCGCCCCGCGGTAGACCGACTCATAGGGATGCAGCGGGTTGGCCGACATGCCCAGCAGCACGGCGGCGAACTCGGCGGACAGGTCGCGGCGCGCGTCGGCGAGGTCGCGCCCGGCGAGGTCGGCCGCGAAGGCGCGCCACGGCGCGGGCGCCTCGTCCGGCGACGCGGCCAGGGCGGCCAGCAGGTCGGACGGCGGGTCCTCGAGCAGCAGGCGGCCGAGCAGGGCGGCGGCGTCGGCCCGCTCGCGCGCGGCGGCGGAGGTGGCGCAGGGGGTCGTGGCCGGGGCGGCGCCTTCCGCGGCGCGCTCGGCGGCGAGGGCGGCAGCCGCCTGGCCCGGCCGCGCTCCCCGCGCGCCGTCGCCGTCCTCATCCCCGGCGATCTCCTCCGCGCATGCAGGCGCCACGACGCCCCCAGCTGATTCCCCGCGCGCGAACGTCGCCTCGTCGGGCGCCCCGTCCGCGACGAATCCCCCCGCCACGTGGTAGGTGAGCGCCTGGGTGGGGCACGTGACCACGCAGTGCGGCGTCTCGCCGGGCGCCACGCCGGCGCCCAGGCACAGGTCGCACTTGTCCATCGCCCGCTCCGCCATCCGCGGGATGTGCCACGGGCACGCCTCCACGCAGCGCCCGCAGCGGGTGCACCGGCCCGCGTCCACCGTCACGATGCCGTCGCCGGGACGCTGGGCAATGGCGCCCGCCGGGCAGGCGCTCACGCAGGCGGGATGCGCGCACTGACGACACACCTCGAACCCGAACACACGCGTGACGTGCGGGAACACGCCCTCGTCGCGCTCAGTCACCCGGCAGCGCGGGCCAAGGGAGGCCGGCAGATCGTTCCACTGCTCGCAGGCCACCTCGCACGCCCAGCACTTGATGCAGCGCTTCTCGTCGAAGCGGATCTCCAGCGGCCTAGCCATGGCAGGCCTCCTTCCCCGCGCCCGTCGCGCCCCCCGCGCCGCCACCCGCGCCGCGCCCGTCGTCCCACGGGCCCTCCAGCCGCGTCAGGCGCACGAGCGTCTGCTTGGCCATGCCCGAGTGGAACGGGTCGAACCCGTCGATGTCCGTGTCGTAGAGCACCGACGTGTCGCTGCCCCCGTCGAGCGCCCCGTGGCCCGAGTCGGCCGCCGTCACCGGGGAGCGCCACCATCCGCGCCGCGCCATCACCACGTCGGGCGCCACGCCCTCGAACAGGCGCGCCACCAGGCGCACCCAGCCGTGGGGCGAGTCGACGCGCACCCAGTCGCCGTCGGCGATGCCCAGACGCGCCGCCGTGGCCGGGTTGATCTTGAGCCACGGCTCGGGCTGGCGGGCGCGCAGCGAGGGCAGCTCGGTGTAGTAGCTGTGCATGCACAGGCGGTAGGCGTGCACGTCCGACAGCACGAGCGGGTACTCCCCCGCCAGCTGCGGCGTCTCGGCCAGCCCCTCGGGCGGCCCGACATATTCCGGCAGGCGGCCGAGCACGCCGCGCTCCAGCACGTCGGGACGGCCGCCGATCAGGGCGTTGGCGCACTGCACCTTGCCCTCGGGCAGGTGCGCGAACAGCGTGGCGTAGCGGCGGCTCTCCACGGGCGCGGCCTTCTCATCGGGGTCGCGGCGCACCAGGATGCCCTCGCGCGCGGCGTCGCCCTCGCGCAGCTGCGCCAGCGTCACGCCCGAGCCGTCCAGCCGCTCGGCCAGGCAGGCGTCCATATCGCCGTCCCAGAAGTCGGCGCCGTAGCCCGCGGCGCAGGCTAGTCCCATATAGAAGTCCCAGTCCGACCGCGACTCGCCCAGGGGCGCGGCCAGACGCTGGTTCAGGCCGATGAACGTGCCCGCCGGGCCGTTCTTCACGCCGAACTGCTGGTCGCACTCGTAGTGCGTGCACGCGGGCAGCACGAAGTCGGCGTAGTCGCACGACGGGTTCCAGCGCACGTCGTTCACCACGTAGCAGTCGAGCGCGGCCAGCGCCTCGGCCACCTTCTTGGGCTGGCGCGTGGCGCCGAAGGGGTTGGTGCACTGGGCCACCACGAAGCGCAGCGGGTAGGGGTCGCGCGTCAGCGTGCTCATGAGGCCCTTGAAGTAGGCGGAGTTGGGCCCCGACTCCCAGTTGTCCGGATGCTGGAACCAGCGCGGCATCTCGGGCGCTACCAGCTTGGCCATGCCGGCGAAGTACCCGTTCTCCTCGTCTTCCGTGCTCGCCCGCAAACGCTCGGTGAGGATGTCGAACTTCTTGGGCCTGACGAGCGGGCGCCACGTGCCCTTGGGCGCGCCGCCGCCCCCGGGGACGTCCAGGTTGCCCGTGATGGCCGCGATGAGGTTGATGGCGATGGCGCCCCAGTTGCCGTCGCGCTGCTGGTCGCCGATGCCGTTGCCGCAGAGGATGCCCATGGGGCGCACCGTCCCCATCAGACGCGCCACCTCGCGGATGCGATCGGCCGGGATGCCCGTGATGGGAGCGGCCCACTCGGGCGTGAGCGCGCGCACGTGCGCGGCCAGCTCGTCGAAGCCCAGGCACCACTCGTCCACGAAGGCGTGGTCGTAGAGGCCCTCGCCGATGATGACGTTGAGGAACGCCAGGGCGAGCGCCCCGTCGGTACCCGGCCGCACCGGCAGCCAGATGTCGGCCTTGCTGGCCAGGGGGTCGAGCAGCGGGCGGATGTCCACCACTGTGGCGCCACCCGCCAGCGCGTCCAGGCGCGTGCGGGGCTTTCCCTGGTTGACGGCCGAGTTCTCGGGGTTAGCGCCCCACACCACCAGCAGGCGCGTCTTGCCCAGCTGGGCGGGCGCTGTGTCGGCCTTGCCGATGGACACCCAGCGGCTCACGGCGCGCTGGCGGGCGCAGATGCCGCTGTGCAGGTAGTTGGGGCTGCCGTGCACGTTGAGGAACCGCCGTCCCAGCGTCCACAGCACGTTGTAGGCCTGGGGAGACAGCACGCCGTAGCACTCCGGGCCGTGGGCTTCCGTCAGCTCGCGCAGCCGCGCGCCGATGGCGTCGAGCGCCTCATCCCAGGTGCAGCGCACGAAGCGGCCCTCGCCCTTGGCGCCCACGCGGCGCATGGGATAGAGGATGCGCGCCGGGTCATAGGGCACCTGCCGCGCCGCGTTGCCCTTGGCGCACAGCGTGCGGCCGCCCGCGATGCCGTTGTTGGAAGCCAGCGGGTTGCCGTCCACGCGCGTCCAGCGGCCGTCGCGCACCGTGCACAGCGTGGAGCACTTGGTCTTGGCCGGGCCGCACAGCTGGCACCAGGCGTGGCGCGTGACGGTGGCGGCGTCCGCGGCGCGGGGGTCGGCGGGGTCGATCGCGAACGGGTTGCCGAACGCGTCGGTCATGAGGCCGTCGCGCGCCTCGAGCGGCGCGAGCGGGCCCGGCGCTGGGGCCACCTGGCGTGCCACCGCGGCCAAGCGGGTGATCGGGTCCAACTCGTCCAGCTGCTGCGTCATCGCCGCGCCTCCTCCCCCTGCGAGGCGCCCGGATGGCGCCTGCCTCCCTCCACCCGATTATAGGCCAGCGGCGCGGCATAGCCCCCATTCCACGATGGAGGGCGCGGACGCGGGCACGAGGCGCGCCCGATGCGCCCGCGAGCACGCCGGAAACGACGAGATGCCAGGAATCGGGGGTTTGACGACGCTGCGCGACCGCTCGCGAGCCGCGCGCTCGGCAAAGCCCCAGGTCGCGCGAGGCCGCTCGAGCACACGACGCGCCGAAAGCGACGAAAAGGGCCGGAATCGGCGCCCACGGCGTCGTCAAACCCCCGATTCCTGGCATCTCGCGCCCCACGACGCGGCGCACCCGACGCGCCCGCTTTCCCGCCCTAACGCAGAAGCGGGGCGCCCTCAGGCGCCCCGCTTCGTCACGTCAACCAGGATGGGCCGTGCCTACCCCTCGCGCTCCACCACCTCGGCGATGGCCTTGGCGTGGGCGTCGGCCGCGTCGGCGTCCAGCGCCTCCACCATCACGCGGATGACCGGCTCGGTGCCGCTCGGGCGCAGCAGCACGCGCCCGTCGTCGCCCAAGGCCTGCTCGGCGGCGCTCACCGCGGCCACGATGGCCGGGTTCTGCGCGGCGGTGTGCTTATCGCGCACGCGCACGTTGATGAGCACCTGGGGGAACCGCGTCATGACCGCCGCGGCCTCGGCCACGGGCTTGCCGCTGCGCTTGACCGCCGCCAGGAACTGGCACGCCGTCATGAGGCCGTCGCCCGTCGAGTTGTGCTCGAGCAGGATCATGTGCCCCGACTGCTCGCCGCCGATGGCGTAGCCCTTGGCGCGCATCTCCTCCAGCACATAGCGGTCGCCCACCTTCGTCTGCACCACGTCGATGCCGGCGTCGCGCATGGCATGGACGAAGCCCAGGTTGCACATGACCGTGCTCACCGCCGTGTTGCCGGCCAGCACGCCGCGCTCCTTCATGTCCAGCGCACACACGGCCTCGATGACGTCGCCGTCGATCTCCAGGCCGCCGGGCGCCATCATCATGACGCGGTCGGCATCGCCGTCGTGGGCGATGCCGACGTCCGCGCCGCTCTCCTCCATGAGCGCGGCGAGCGGCCCCAGGTGGGTCGATCCGCACTGCACGTTGATGTCGGTGCCGTCGAAGTCCTCGTTGATGGCGATGACCTCGGCGCCCAGGCGGCGCAGGGCCTCGGCGCTCGTGAGCGCGCTCGCCCCGTGCCCGGCGTCCAGGGCCACGGTCATGCCCGCAAAGTCGATGCCCTGCGCGCGGATGCTGTCCACGGCATGGCCGATGTAGATCTCGCAGGCCTCCTCCACGGGGATGGCCACGCCCAGCGCGGCGCCCGAGGGCATGGCCGCGTCCTCGCCCGCCTCCACGGCGCGCGCCACCAGGCCCTCCAGGCCGCCGCCCGCGACGAAGGCCTCGATCTCGTCCTCCACGTCGTCAGGCAGCTTGAAGCCCTCCGCGTCGAACAGCTTGATGCCGTTGTACTCGGGCGGGTTGTGCGACGCGGAGATGACCACGCCGCCGCTCGCGCCCAGCTCGCGCACTAGAAGCGCCACGCCGGGCGTGGGGATGACCCCCGCCAGGAGCGCCGTGCCGCCCGCGCTCGTGATGCCCGCCACCAGGGCGGACTCCAGCATGTCGCCGGACAGGCGCGTGTCCTTGCCCACCACGATGGAGTCCCCCAGGAAGGCCGCGGCGGCCTGCCCCAGGCGGTAGGCCATCTCGTTGGTGAGCTCCACGTTGGCAACGCCGCGCACGCCGTCGGTTCCGAACATCCTCGGCATCGGCTTCTCCTCTCTCATCGGGGGCCTGCCGCCAGCGGCAGCCGGTCCCGGTCGTCCCGGTTTTGCGGCCGCGTCCCCCTCGGGCAGCGGCGGCCGCTCAGGCTCGCGAGGGGCTACTTGCCCCTCCTCACGTACTCGTCATGCAGGCGCACGGCGCCGGTGGGGCGCTCCCGCTCGGTCATGCGGTTGTTGAGCTCGGCCGCGAACTCGTCCAGCCCGATGCCGTAGCGCTCCAGCACCACCAGCAGGTGGTACACCACGTCGGCCGCCTCGTAGCGCAGGTGGTCGATTGCCTGGCCGTACTCGGGCGGCAGCTGCACGTCCATCTCGTCGGGGTCGGCACCCCGCGCTGCGTCGAAGCCCATGGCGGCGGCCAGCGACGACGTGGCCCACGACTCGACGTCCTTCGCGGCCAGGGCCACCTCGCCGGCCTCCTCCATCACCTTCTTCAGCACGGCGTCGGGGGATCCGGCCAGCAGGCGGTGCGTGTAGCTCTCGTCTCCCGCGTCGCGCCGGGCGGCGATGGTGGCCGCCAGTGCCTCCAGGGTGGCGCCCACCTGCGATGCGGGCGCGGCCTCCCCCTCGGGGACATAGGTCTTCTGGGTCATGCCCTCGCCTCTCTTCCTGCAAACGCCAGAGGGGGCGGACCTGCGCCCGCCCCCTCGTCGCCTACTCGGCTACTCGTCGTCCTCGTCGTCGGAGGCAGCCTCGGAATCGGGGCTCATCACGCCGAACCCGAACGATCCCACGGACCCCAGCAGGGCGTCCAGCTCCTCCAGGTTGCGCTGGTAGGAGCGGGGCGGCAGGGCCTCGCCCAACATCTCCTCGTCGTCGGTGTTGAACGTCGGGGGCTCGTCGCCGCCGATGAGGATGGTGTCATCGGGCGAGAACACCATGTCCAGCAGCTGGCTCATGTCGTCGCTGGTGGCAGCCAGGTCGTCCTCGATGACGTGCATCAGGTCGCGGGCCTCCAGGCCCTCCTTCAGCTCCTCGATGGCCTTCACGCCGATGCCCTCGATGCGCAGCAGATCCTCCTCGGTGTGACCC
>JAAWAY010000166.1 GCA_022792415.1 Eggerthellaceae bacterium
AGCTGCTCGTAGCCGTAGCACCACTTGTCGATGAAGTCGTGGTCAACGAGGTCCTCGTTGATGATGGTGTTGAGCATGGCGATGCCCAGGGCGCCGTCGGTGCCGGGACGCACCTGCAGCCACACCTCGGCCTTGGCGCCCAGCCACGTCAGGCGCGGGTCGATGGAGATGATCTTCGTGCCCATCTGCATGCACTCGACGATCCAGTGGCCCAGGAAGCCGTCAGCGTTGGACTTGAGCGGCTCGTTGCCCCACACCATGATGACGTCGGGGCGGCGGAACGTGTCGGCCGCGTAGCGCAGCTCATGCGTCTCGGACACGTCGATGATGGTCATCTCGCCCATCTTGGCCGACGCGCCGATCATGCGCGGCAGGTAGCAGGCGAAGCCCGTGAAGCCGAAGTTGCACACGTTGGGCGTCTCGAGCGCGGTGGAGGCGAACAGCGGCAGCTGCCAGCCGATGTTGCGGCCCGTGCCATGCACGAACAGGATGGTGTGGGAGCCGAACTTCTCCTTGACCTCGTTGACCTTCTCGACGATCTCGTCGTAGGCCTCGTCCCAGGTGATGCGCTCCCACTTGTTCTCGCCGCGCTTGCCGGCACGACGCAGGGGGTACTTCAGGCGGTCGGGGTGGTTGACGGCCTCCACCATGTCCAGGCAGCGCATGCACAGCTTGCCGCCGTTGAACGGGGCCAGCGGATCACCCTCGATGCGGGCGAGCTTGCCCTCCTTGTCGACGAACAGCAGAACGCCGCAGCCGTTGTGGCAGCCCGGGGGCGACCAGTGGTTGGTGCGGGTGACGGTGTAGTCCCCCTCCTGCCAACGCCACTCGCCCTCGTGGTAGGCCTTGCGGTCTACCGAGTCGAGAAACTCCTGGTAATCCATGCTTCCTCCTCCTTTATTCACGTGCTCGCTTACAGGACTGCAGATATGCAAGGCAATCGGCCGGGACGCGCGCCCCTCTCCTCAGCGGGTGGCGCGCCGTCGGTTCCGAGTGCTTCCTCGGGAACAGCGGGGACGGGTCTCCCCGCGCGGGGCGCCTAGTTGGCGCCGGGGGCCTTGGGAGCCCCGGGAGCCGCCGGGGCACCGGGGGCGGCGGGGGCGCCAGGGGCAGACGGCGCGCCCGGGGCGGCCGGCATTCCGGGGGCGCCGGGCATGCCGGGCATGGTGGGCACCTTGGGCAGCTCGGCGCCGCACTCAGGGCACGTCGTGACGTCGAGCGGGGCCTCGGCGCCGCACTTGGTGCACTTGTTGGTCATCGATGCGGCGGCTGGTCTGAAGCACATGGTGAACTCCTTTACTGAACTGTAGTAAACAATTTGGTCGTAATTGACAGCCGAAATATAATACCGATTGGTAGGACTTAGCAACTCTCGTTTTTATCTCATTTCAAGAATAATCGAGTAGTAATCTCATCCTTTAGATATTAAAAAGCCAGTTCAAACGGCATTTTCTAGGAACAAATCAACAAAATGTTCAATTGATTATTGTCAAAATAGAATATAGCGAATTTCAATTTGATACTATCAATCTAAACCGTTTCGTATTATGTTTAGCCCAGTTGCGATGCCAGTTATTAATACTAATTGGTATTAGCTTAAAGAGAGCCCCCGAGAGAAAGGCCCATCATGTGTTTTAGACCCGCCGAAGCTGAGCTGCCCCCGGTGTTCTGCCCTTCCTGCGGCAAGAAGATCAATCGCATAGGCGGCGCCCTGCCCTCCAAGTGCCCCTTCTGCAAGGAGTCCACCGAGGGCATCGAGGAGGCGGCCGTGCCGGCGGCCCCCAGCGCCCCCGCCGCGCCCGGAGCCCCCGCCGCCCCGAGCGCCCCTGCGGCCCCTGCCGCCCCCAGCGCGCCCGCCGCGCCCAAGGAGTAGCCAGCCGCCGCGTGGTGCTCGTCCGCGATGCGTCGGACGTCGCCACGTGGCGCCCATCTTGGCAGCCTCGCCCATCAGGGCGTCTGCATAGAGGAGTTCCGAACTAGATAGGGAGAGACGAGAGGAGAGGTCTATGTCGGAGAGAATCATCGATTGCGGCGACGGGGTCATCAAGTGCCGCACCTGCGCGTGGTCTCCCCCGGGCGACCACCCGGTGGGATGCGGCATGTACCTGACCGTCAAGGACGGCAAGGTCGTGAACGTCGAGGGCGATCCCGATCACCCGATCACCCAGGGGCGCCTGTGCGTCCGCTGCCTGACGCTTCCCGAGTACATGTACAACGAGAAGCGCGTGCTCACCCCGCTCAAGCGCGCCAAGGAGGATCGCGGCAAGGACAAGTGGGAGGCCATCAGCTGGGACGAGGCCCTCGACATCATCGAGGAGAAGGTCAACTGGATCAAGGAGAACTGGGGCGCCGAGGCCATCGTCGCCTTCCAGGGCACTGGCCGCGAGGCGACGCTGTACAAGACCCCGCTCGCCTACGCCGCCCTGGGCACGCCGAACTCCTGCTTCCCCATGTCGGGCGACTCCTGCTACGGTCCCCGCTGCTCGGTCGCCGACTTCATCCTCGGCGCCGGCTACCCCGAGCTCGACTACGCCGCCTACTTCCCGGATCGCTTCGATGACCCGCGCTACGAGGTGCCCAAGTACATCGTGCTGTGGGGCAAGGACCCTCTGTTCTCCAACCCCGACGGCTTCTTCGGCCACACGCTCATCGACCTGATGAAGCTCGGCTCCAAGTACGTCGTCATCGACCCGCGCGTCACCTGGATGGCAGCGCACGCCGAGTTCCACCTGCAGCTGCGCCCCGGCACCGACGCCGCGCTCGGCCTGGGCATGATCAACTACGTGATCGAGAACGACCTCTACGATCATGACTTCGTCGAGAACTGGTGCTACGGTTTCGACGAGCTGAAGGAGCGCGCCGCCCAGTATCCCCTCGACCGCGTGGAGGAGATCACCTGGGTGCCGGCTGAGACCATCGCCGCCGCCACGCGCGCCGTGGCCACCAACCACCCCTCCTCGTTCATGTGGGGCCTGGCCATCGACACCAACGCCAACGGCGTGCAGGCGGGCCACACCGTGCTCATCCTGGCCGCCATCCTGGGCGACCTGGACGTCCCCGGCGGCGTCACGCTGGCCGTCCCGGCGTCCTTCATGGGCAAGTGGCGCTACGAGTGCGCCCAGCAGCTGCCCCCGGGCATGATGGAGAAGCAGATCACCGACCTGGAGCACTACCGCGGCTTCCAGGCGGCGCACGTCATCGCGCACCCCGACTGCATCCTCAACACGCTGGAGACCGACGAGCCCTACCCGCTGAAGATGGCCTGGTTCTACGCCACCAACGGCATCGCCAACACCACCAACGCCCAGGGCAAGCGCTGGTTCAAGGCCCTGGAGAAGATGGAGTTCAACGTCTGCCAGGACGTGTTCATGACCCCGACGGCCATGGGCCTGTGCGACCTGTTCCTCCCCGTCACCACGTTCGCCGAGCATGACGGCATGGTGCTGCCCCACTTCGGGCGCAACACCCACATGGTCATGGCCATGAACAAGGTGTGCGAGGTGGGCGACTGCAAGTCCGACCTGGAGATCGACTTCATGGTGGGCAAGCGCCTCAACCCCAAGGCCTGGCCGTGGGAGAACGTGGCCGACTTCTTCACCGAGCAGCTGCACAACGGCGGCGTCGACATGACGTTCGAGGACCTGCAGAACGACGGCTGGTTCCAGATGCCGTTCGAGTACAAGAAGTACGAGAAGGGTCTGCTGCGCCCCGACGGCGAGCCCGGCTTCAACACCCCCACCGGTCTGGTCGAGCTGTGCTCGAGCCTGTACGAGGACTGGGGCGAGGACGCGCTGCCCTACTTCGAGGAGAACAAGCTCACCCCCTACACCCCCGGTCGCGAGGATCTGGCCGAGAACTACCCGCTCATCATGATCACGGGCGGCCGCGAGACCACCTCGTTCCACTCCGAGCATCGCCAGGTTCCCTCGCTGCGCGCCATCATGCCCGACCCGCTGGTGCAGATCCATCCCGAGACGGCCGCCAAGTACGGCATCCAGGACGGCGATTGGGTGTGCATCGAGAACCCGCTGGGCAAGGCCATCGAGAAGGCCCAGGTGACCCCCGTCGTCGATCCGCGCACCATCCACGCGCAGCACGGCTGGTGGTACCCCGAGCAGGATCCCGAGACCCCCAACCTGAACGGCGTGTGGAAGTCCAACATCAACAGCCTCATCCCCCATCAGGCCATCGGCCGCTTCGGCTTCGGCGCCCCGTTCAAGAACGTCGCCTGCCGCATCTACAAGGTCGACGGCCTGGATGCGCTGGGCACCCTGGATCCCGACAGCCCCGAGGGCGCCATCGGGACCGACCCCGCCAGCTACGTGGAGAGCAAACAGGAGGCCTAAGATGAGCGACTACGCACTGCTGATCGACTACAAGTACTGCACCGGCTGCCACGTCTGCGAGGTGTCCTGCCGCAACGAGCATGACATCCCGCTGGACGAGTGGGGCATCAAGGTGATGGAGCTGGGTCCCGTGCAGATGCAGGGCAAGTGGCTGTGGGACTACGTGGCCGTGCCCTCTGACCTGTGCAACCTGTGCGAGGAGCGCGTCGCCGAGGGCAAGAAGCCCGCGTGCGTGCACCACTGCCTGGCCCAGTGCATGGAGCTCGTCCCCGTGGAGGAGCTCTCCCGCGCCATGGCCGAGCACAGCCCGAAGGTGACCGCCTTCATCCCGCGCTAGGCATCTCGAGCATCCGCCCATCGGCGGACACCCGAGCCGAGGAGGTCGGAAACCTGGTTTCCGACCTCCTCTTTTTTGGCTGCGCTCGCCGTAATGGCCCTCCCTTCCCGTTGCATGGCATTCTAGTACAGGTATAATACTGAACCGTACTAACAGCAAGGGGAAAGTAAGCCTATGAACATGGATGAGAACAAAGTGCTGGAAAACGCTGCGCTGCTCTACGGAGCCATCCCCGGCTACCTGCTGGGAGACAGGAGCAAGGACGACGTCGCCCGCCTGCTGGTCAACCTCATAGACTCGCTCGACGACATCGAGTACTCGCGATCGGGCACGCCGCTCTACGACATCATCGGCGGCGACCTGCCCGGTCGACGGAAGCGCTCCATCCTGGCGCTGGAACGCGACTACGACCTCACCGAGCGTGAGGCCCACGTGCTGCGCTACCTGGCCAACGAACGCAACCCCACCTACATCGCCAACGCCCTCGGCATCGCGCAGGCAACGGCCAAGGCCCACAAGTACTCGATCTTCAAGAAGCTGGGCATCCACTCCACCGACGAGCTGCGCGACCTCCTCGCCCACTACGAGGGAGAGGCCGTCGCCTCGGATCCCGTGGACGCCTAGCCTCCCCTACCCCAACGCCAGGGCCGCGCACGCCGCCAGCCCGATCACCAGGGCCAGCCAGTCCGACGCTCCCATCGTGCGACGCGCGAGGGATGTCCGCGCGCGCCCCAGGCCGTAACAGCGCGCGTCCATGGCCCGCGACAGCACGTCCGCCCTGCGGAACAGCCCCACGAACAGCGGGATCATCACCGCCGACCACGCCCGCATGCGCGCGACCGGGCCGCCGTCGAACGGCGCGCCGCGCGACCACTGGGCGTCGCGCACCACGCACAGCTCCTCGGCCGTCAGGGGGATGAAGCGCACCGCCAGGGACAGCGCGGTGGCGACGTCGTCCACCGGCACGCGCAGCGGCCGCAGGGGCGCGAGGATCGAGCGCAGGGCGTCGCCGAGCTCGGTGGAGGTGGACGTCAGGCTGACGACGAGACTCGCCTCGGTCAGCAGCACGATGCGCAAGCCCAGCATGAGGCCGCGCGACAGGCCCTCCCCCGACAGCGCCACGCCTCCCACCAGGGGCAGCACGCCCGCGGCCGCCCCGTCGGGTCCTACCAGCACGCAGGCGTTGAAGGCCACGGAGAAGGCGGCGATGGCGTAGGCGGGGGCACCCAGCGCCAGCACGCGGCGCAGGGGCAACGCACTGGCGGCCAGCGTCGCGGCCAGCAGCGCGGTGGCGAGCAGCAGCCCGGGCCACGACGAGACGAGCAGCAGCGCGGCGGAGTACGCGGCCAGAAGCGCCACCTTGACGCGGGCGTCCAGCCGGTGCACGGGCGAGGCGCCCGGTATGTACGTCGATACGCTGAGTCGCATGCTCCCATTATGCGGGAAGCGTGCCCCGCGTCGCGTCACGTCGCGCGAAATGCGTGGAAGCGGCCCCTTTCCGACCTACACCGCCCCGATCCGTTTCGTCTTATCCCGCCTTGTCACAGCCTGTCCCGCCCCGAGCTGCTTCGCCCCATTCCGCCCCGTCACACCGTGCCCCGACCTTCCCCGGGCCATCCCACCCTGTTCCGACCTGCCACCTATGCGGGGTTTGACGACGCGCGACTGCCTCGCGTGACACGAGATGCCATGTTTCGGGGTTTTGACGACGGCGCCGCGCCGCTTCTCCGCTCAAACGAGGTCGAATCGCGTGCTCTTTCCCCGTCGGCAACTCCAAAACGCACCGAATCGGCAGCGCAAAGCTCCGGAAATGGGGTACGGTCGTCGTCAAAACCCCGAAAACGGGAAGTTCGCGCTCGGCGACGTGCCAGCGACTCCCGGCAGTGACCCCGCGCACGCTGGCATCCGCCCCGAGCTGCCACTTGTGCGGGATTTGACGACGCGCGACCCCCGGTCACCACCCCGCGCACGCTAACGCCCGCGCATCGAGCCACGCGCAGCCCCTCCCGCGCCCCATCCCGCGCCCCAAACGCACTCCGGTCGCCCCCAAACGCAAAGGCGCCCCCGCTCTCGCGGGGGCGCCGTGTTCCGTCCGCTCCGAAGAGGCGCGAACAGGAGCCGCTCACTGGTGCCGTGAGTTACTTCGCATCCTCCTCGAGCTCACCCTCGAGCATCTCGGTCTGGATCTCGGCCTGGTCGAACTCGAACGCGGTGTCGGCAGCGGCCGCCGCGGCGCCCTCCTGGGCCATCTCGTCGTAGTCGTCGACGGAAGCCTCGGCCTCAGCCACGACCTCCTCCTCGATGCGCTCGAGGTCCTTGATGGCGTCCTGGGTCTTCGCGGCCTCGGAGGCGGCAAACTCTTCAATCGTCTTGTCCATGATGGGCTCCTTTCGCGGTTGCATGCACCTTCGGTGCGGCGGTCGGGCGCGGGGTGGGCGGGCACGTGCCTGCGACGCTCCCCCGACCTGCTGCATCTATCTGCATTCTAGAGAGGGAGGGTCAGGAAACCCATCACCTCAGCGTAACGGTACCGCGGCGTTTCGGAGCAGTCATCGCCCCGGCAGAATCCCTCCGAACGCGGCGCTCCCCATAACAAAGGAGGGCGGCGCGCCTGGTGAGCGCGCCGCCCTCCTCGCGGGCCAGGGCCGAAGCCAACGTCCTAGTGGATGCCGGGGTAGACCGCCTCGACGGCCGGCGCCTTGAGCGGGCGCGTGCCCGGCTCGTCCGGGATGACGCCGAACTCGCGCAGCAGGCCGTACAGGTCGGTGCCCTCCAGCTTCTTGAGGCCCTCGCGCAGGGCCAGGTGCTCCACGGCGTTCAGCTTCATGTCGGTGAGGGGCTTGCCATCGCGCAGCAGGCACGTGGCGTTCAGCAGCACGCGGATGTCGAAGCAGCTGCCCCACACCTCGGGCACGCCGCGGTCGATGTCGAGCAGCGTGTAGACGGCCTCCATGCCGGTGCGCATGGAGTACTCGGTGGTGAAGATGGTGTCGCGCGGGGTCTCGGCGAACTGCCCGATGAAGGCGAAGTTGACCGCGCCCTCGGGCACCACGTCGGGGCGGTCGCCCGCCGCGCGGGGCATGAAGAAGGCCGTGATGTAGGGCATCATGCAGGGCACCGTGTTGGCCGCGGTGCTCGCCAGCTCCTCGATCTGATCCTCCGGCACGCCCAGGTGGTACAGCCACTCCTCGCAGATCTCCTTGCCGGTGCAGTCGCGCATGGGCTTCTTCACGTAGTCGCCCGGCACATCAGTGAACAGGCCGTACAGCCACACGCACGCCTGGCCCTCAGGCTGCGCGCGGAACTGCGGCTGGCGGTTGATCGTCCAGCTGAGCAGCCAGCTGGAGTCCTTGACCGTCACGATGCCGCCGGTCACGACGTTTCCCGACAGCGGGTCGCGCTTGCAGATGGCCTCGATGTAGGGCAGGATGCGCTCGTCGAGCGTGGTCACCGTGGCGCTCTCCCAATTGCTCTCGGCCGGGTTCGAGCAGAACTTCTCCGGGTGCCCGAACGACGGGTCCTGGGCGGCGATGCGCTTCCACAGGTCCCAGCCGTCGCCCGCGACCAGCTCGGGCTCGAAGTGGGCCGGCTCGTCCTGCGAGCCGAACGACGAATGCGACACGCAGCTGCCGGGCGTGATGAACACCAAGTCGTCCTCGGTCAGCGCGATGACCTCCTCCGTGCCCTCGCCCACGGCGCCGCCGCCCTGCACGCCCTCGGCCGCGTCGACGGCCGGCTGGCCGGGCTCGCGCACCAGGCGCAGCTCGGTGGCTACCTTGCGATCCACGTCCGCCGCGTCGTCGCAGGAGAACTGCACGTCGGTCACGTGCACGTTGAACTGGAAGTCCACGCCGTGCGCCTTGAGGTAGTTCTCCATGGGAAGGATCATCGACTCGTACTGGTTGTAGCGCGTGAACCGCAGGGCGCTGAAGTCGGGCAGTCCGCCCAGGTGGTGGATGAAGCGGGTGATGTAGCGCTTCATCTCCAGGGCGCTGTGCCAGTTCTCGAACGCGAACATCGTGCGCCAGTACAGCCAGAAGTTGGAGTCGAGCACCTCATCGGAGAAGTACTCGGTGATCTTCTTGTCCTGCAGGTCCTCCTCCGGCGTGAAGAACAGCGTCATGATCTCCATGCAGGCCCTGTCCGACAGGTTGAACTTGTTGTCGGTGTGCGCGTCCTTGCCGCGGTCGACCGTGGCGCGGCACAGCGAGTAGTTGGGGTCGCGCTTGTTGAGCCAGTAGTAGTAGTCCAGCACGCTCACGTCCGGATCCTCGATGGAGGGGATGTCGCGGTACAGGTCCCACATCACCTCGAAGTGGTTGTCCATCTCGCGGCCGCCGCGCATGGTGAAGCCCAGGTTGGAGTAATCCCAGCCGTCGCAGGCGCCGCCCGCGCGCGGATCGCGCTCCAGGATGTGGATGCGCTCGCCGGGCATGCGGCCGTCGCGCACCAGGTAGCACGCCGCCGTCAGGCCCGCCAGGCCCGACCCGATGATGTAGGCCGACTTGCCCTCCACGCCCTCAGGCTTCTGGGGATGGGCGAATGCCTCGTAGTTGCCGCTGGAATAGTACATGAACTGCTCCTTCCACATGATCGACGCGCCGGGCGCCCTCGCACGCACGGCGGGGCCGGCGCCCCGAGCGCTGCGCCCGCGGACGCCGGCCCCGCCAGCCGGTCCTCTTCGCCTACGCGGACTCGATGTCGTACACCGCTCCGCGCTCGGCGGCCTCGTCGGCCTCCGCGTTGCCGTCGGTCACCTTTTCCTGGTACGCCGCATCGGCCTCGCGCTCGCGCTCCTCGAGGGTCTTCTTCTCTTCGGTCATGATTACCTCCCTTGCTCGATGGATCCGTCTGACGGCCCTCCGCGCTCCGGCCTTGCAAGGGAGGCGATCGCCGTCTGATCCCGAGTATAGGGACGCCCTCGCGCGGCAGGCGACGCGGCCCCGGAAGGGAGGGCGCGCCATCACGATACCGTTGCCCGGGTGAAACAAAGAGGGCGCCACGGGTTTCCCCGCGGCGCCCTCGTACTCGGCTGGACGTGCGATGTCAGCGGCTACTCGCCCTTGACGTCGGCCTTCTCGTCCTCGACCTTCTCGGCGTCAACCGTCTCGGCCTCCTTGGCGGCCTCAGCCTCAGCCTCGTCGGCAGCCTCGACGGCCTTCTCCTTGGCGGCGGCCTTCTTGCCCTTGGGGGCCTCAACGGCCTCCTCGAAGGCCTCCTTGGCCTCAGCCTTGGCCTCCTCGACGGCCTCGACCTTCTCCTCGCCGGTCAGCTCGGCGCCCTCGGCCTGAACCTCGGCGGCGGCGTCGACGGCCTCGATCTGCTCCTCGGTGCCGTCAGCCTCGAAGCCCAGGTCCTCGGCCAGCTCCTCGCTCTTGGACACCTTCTTCGGCGCGGCCTTCTTGGCGGCCTTCTTGGCAGCCGGCTTCTCGGCCTTCTTGGCGGCCACGGGCTCGGTCACGAGCTCCATGATGACCATGGGGGCGTTGTCGCCCTTGCGGTTGCCCAGCTTCATGATGCGGGTGTAGCCGCCCGGACGATCCTTGAACATGCCCTGCTCGACCTTCTCGAAGATCTCGCGGACGAGCTCCTTGTCGTTGAGGTAGGCGATGGCCAGACGGCGGGAGTGCAGGTCGCCGCGCTTGGCCCAGGTGATGACCTTGTCCACGTCAGGGCGGATCTCCTTGGCGCGGGCCTCGACCGTCTTGATGCGGTCGTTGAGGAACAGGGCGGAAACCAGGCTGCGCTTCATGGCCTTGGTGTGGCTCCAGTCGGTGCCCAGCTTGCGCCCCTTC
>JAAWAY010000167.1 GCA_022792415.1 Eggerthellaceae bacterium
CCAGTGCCGCCAGTCCGGCTACGTGGCCGCGGCCGAGCGCCTGGGCTGCGGCCGGGCGGCCATCGCGTGGCACCACCTGGTGCCCTTCGTGCTGCCCCAGCTCATCGTGGGGCTCGTGCTGCTGTTCCCGCACGCCATCCTCCACGAGGCGGCCATCACGTTTTTGGGGTTCGGGCTGCCTCCCGAGCTGCCGGCCATCGGCATCATCCTGAGCGAGGCCATGGGCTACCTGTCGGCGGGGCTGTGGTGGCTCGCCGTGTTCCCGGGCCTGGCACTCGTGGGCGTGGCGCTGCTGTTCGACGCGGTGGGCAACGCGCTCAGGCGCCTGGCCGACCCGCACGGGGCGCAGGAGTAGCAAGATGATGAAGAGGGGAGAAGAGGCGATGGACGTGATCGGGGGATCCTCAGGCGCCCCCGCGCAGGCGGGGGCGCGCCCGGGGGCCGGGCGCGGGGATGAGGCGCGCGCCGGCGAGCACGAGCGCCTCGACCACGCCGCCACGCCCACGCACCACCACCACTCCCACGCCGCGGGCTCGTCCCACGCCCACGGCCACCACCTGCTGCAGGTGGAGGACCTGACGGTGTCCTTCCGCATGTACGACGACGCGGCTGCCTCCTACTTCCGCGCCCCGCAGCGCGAGGTGGAGGTCATCCACGACCTGAGCATATCCGTGCACGAGGGCGAGATCGTCGCCGTCGTGGGCGCCTCGGGGTCGGGCAAGACGCTTCTGGCCGACGCGGTGCTCGGGCTGTTCGAGCCCAACGCCACGGTGCGCGGGCGCATCTGGTTCGACGGCGCGCCCCAGACGGCCGACACGCTGGCCGCCCTGCGCGGGCGCGCCATCGCGCTCGTGCCGCAGTCCGTCGCCAGCCTCGACCCGCTCATGCCCGTGGGTCGCCAGGTGGAGGGCGCGCCCTCCGGCCACGGGGCCGCCCGCCGCGCCGACGCCGCGCGCCGCCGCGAGCGCCGCCGCGAGCTGTTCGCCCGCCACGGCCTGTCCGAGGACGTGGCCGCCCTGTACCCGCACGAGCTGTCGGGCGGCATGGCGCGCCGCGTGCTTCTGTGCTGCGCCCTCATGGGCGAGCCGCGCCTCATCGTGGCCGACGAGCCCACGCCCGGGCTCGACCTGCCGCTGGCCGTGCGCGCCCTGGGCGACCTGCGCGCCTTCGCCGACGAGGGGGGCGGCGTCATGCTCATCACCCACGACATCGAGCTGGCGCTGTCAGTGGCCGACCGCGTGGCGGTGTTTCGGGACGGCACCGTGGTGGAGGAGACGGCCGTGGCCAGCTTCGCGTCGCCCGACACGCTGGCGCACCCGTTCTCGCGCGCGCTGTGGCACGCCCTGCCCGAGCACGGCTTCGCGCTGCCGGGGGAGAGCGCCCCTGCCGCGCCGGACGGCGCCCTGGCTGCGCCCGATCCCCTGCGCGCGCGGGCCCTGGCCGACGCCGAGGCGCGCCCCGCGTCCGGCCCGAGCGCGGCCGACGTGGCCGCCGAGGAGGAGGCGCCATGCTAGAGGCCCGCTCGATCACGCTCGGCCACGACCGCCGCGCGCCGCTCTACCGCGACTTCTCGCTGGCCGTGGCGCCGGGCGAGCGCGTGGCCCTGGCCGCGCCCTCGGGGTTCGGCAAGACGACGCTGTGCCGCGCGCTCGCCGGCTACGTGCGCCCCTGGAAGGGCGAGGTGCTCGCCGACGGCGCGCTGCTGCCCCGCCGCGGCACGTGCCCCGTGCAGCTCATCGGCCAGCACCCCGAGCACGCCGTCGACCCGCGGCTGCGCCTGGCGGCCACGCTGGACGAGGCCGGCGCCGCGCCCGAGGAGCTCGGCCGCCTGCGCGAGCTGCTGGGCATCCGCGACGAGTGGCTCACGCGCTACCCGCACGAGCTGTCGGGCGGCGAGCTGCAGCGCTTCTGCATCGCGCGCGCCCTGGCCGCCGGCCCGCGCTACCTGGTGGCCGACGAGGTGTCCACCATGCTCGACGCCCTCACCCAGGCGCAGATCTGGCGTGCGCTGCTCGCCGAGGTCGAGGCGCGCGGCTTAGGGATGGTGCTCGTGTCGCACTCCCCGGCGCTCACGGCCCGCGTGGCCACCCGCGTGGTGGACCTGGCGGGGGAGGGGCGCGCCCCAGAGGCGTGATCGCGCAAATTCCCCCTTGCGCCGTGGTGCTCAACCTCGTATACTAGACAGGCTGTTTAACAAGCGAGGGCATGGCCCTCCACCTGGTTCGGCGCCACGGCTGCTGATGGGTTCGTTTGAATGCGCAGGTCATCATGTCTGCCGACTTCGCAAGCGAAGCCCGCCGCGCCCACGCGCCGCGGGTTTTTTTCAATGCGCCGGAAGGCGCGCGACGAGGAGGTGAGCGCGATAGCTGCTCAGGAGCCCAGGCTCAACGACGAGATCACCACGCGCGAGTGCCGTCTGATCGACTTCGACGGAAACCAGCTCGGCATCCTGCCCACGGCGGAGGCCAAGCGCATCGCCGAGCAGGCCGGCTACGATCTCGTGGAGATCGCCCCCAACGCCGCTCCGCCCGTCTGCCGCATCATGGACTACGGCAAGTTCAAGTACGACCAGGCCATCAAGGCCAAGCAGGCGCGCAAGAACCAGAGCAGGGTCGAGGTCAAGGAGATGAAGTTCCGCCCGAAGATCGACGTGGGCGACTACACCACCAAGAAGAAGCACGTGCTCCGGTTCCTCGAGGCAGGCAACAAGGTCAAGATCACCATCATGTTCCGCGGCCGCGAGATGGCCCACCCCGACCTGGGGCTTTCCATCCTCGAGCGGCTGGCCGACGACCTGAAGGACGTGGCCGTCATCGAGAACAAGCCCAAGATGGAGGGCCGCAACATGCACATGCTCATCGCCCCCATCCCCGCGGCGGTGAAGAAGAAGGATCCTAAGAAAGAAGAAGGAAAGGACGAGTAAGATGCCCAAGATGAAGACCCACCGCGGGACCGCCAAGCGCTTCCGCGTCACCGGCTCCGGCAAGATCATGCGCGCGAAGGCGTTCAAGAGCCACATCATGACGAAGAAGAGCCCCAAGCGCGAGCGCAACTTCCGTCATGAGACCGAGGTCGCCGAGGCTGATGCCAAGGTGGTCAAGCGCAACCTCGGCCTCCGCTAGTCCCTCGTCTTCCGTCATCCAAGGAGTGATCAAGAATGCCCCGTGTCAAGCGTTCCATCCATGCCCGCAAGAAGCGTCGCACCGTCCTCACCCGCGCCAAGGGCTACTACGGCGCGAAGTCCCGCTCCTACCGCGCCGCGAAGGAGCAGGTGCAGCACTCGCTGCAGTACATGTACCGTGATCGCCGCAACAAGAAGCGCGAGATCCGCCGCCTGTGGATCACCCGCATCAACGCCGCGGCCCGCATCAACG
>JAAWAY010000168.1 GCA_022792415.1 Eggerthellaceae bacterium
ACCTGAAGGGCATCCCGCCCGAGCAGGTGGTCATCATGTGCACCGGCAGCCAGGGCGAGCCCCTGAGCGCGCTGGCGCGCATCGCCAACGGCGAGCACAAGACCATCGACCTGGAGGCCGAGGACACCGTCATCATCTCGGCCACGCCCGTCCCGGGCAACGAGAAGGCGGTCACCCGCATCATCAACTCCCTGGCCAAGATCGGCGCGGACGTCTACGACAAGTCGCGCGCCCGCGTGCACGTATCGGGCCACGCCGGGGCCGAGGAGCTCAAGATCGTGCTGTCCATGGTCAAGCCCAAGGCGTTCATGCCGGTTCACGGCGAGGCCACGCACCTGCGCGCCCACGCCAACCTGGCCGAGGCCACGGGCGTGCCGCGCGACCACATCTTCGTGATGGACAACGGCGACGCGCTCGAGCTGACGGCCAAGGGCGTCAAGCGCGGCGAGGGCGTCCAGAGCGGCATCGTCTACGTGGACGGCCTGTCGGTAGGCGACACCTCGCAGGACGTGCTCGACGACCGCAGCGCGCTCGGCGAGCAGGGCTTCGCGTCGGTGGCCGCCGCCATTGACCTCAAGCGCAAGGAGGTCGTGGGCGACGTGCAGGTGGTCATGCGCGGCATCACCGGCGGCGACGACCACTACCTCACCGAGGAGGCGCAGTCCGCGCTCAAGGGCGCCCTCAAGCGCCAGCTGTCCAAGGGCGGCGGCGTGAAGGAGCTGCGCAAGGTGGCGCGCGACTCGGTGCTGTCGCTTCTGTGGGAGCGCACCAAGCAGCGCCCCATGGTCATCGTCAACCTGCTGGAGGTGTAGGCCGCGCGCGCCCTTGCGCTATAATCCCTGGGTCGGGGACCGGACCGTACCGGGCCCCGAACCCCTTCCGGCGGGGACTCCCGCCGCAAACGCAACACGAAACACCGCACGAAGGAGCAGGGCGTGGCCCGGAAGTCGACACCAACCCAGCAGACGAGGAAGAGCACCCAGGGGCGCAAGGCGGCCCCGTCGGGTTCGTCCGGCCGGCGCAGGCCGGCGCAGCGCGCCCAGGAGGAGGCCCGCGTCTTCGACGAGCGCACGCGCCGCGACATCGCCGGCGTGCTGTTCATCGTGGCGGCAGTGGTGCTCCTCGTGGCCGCCGTGCTGCCCGCCGGCGACGCCATCGTCGCCTCGTTTTTGTCCGAGGCCCTGCGCCTCACGTTCGGCGTGGGCGCCTATGTCATGCCGCTGTTCCTGGCCGCCATCGGCGTCACGTTCCTCGTGCGCTTCGAGCGCGAGCGCGTGTCGGTGCGCGCGGCCATAGGCCTCGCCCTCATTCTCGTCGCGCTGCTCGGGCTCATCGCGCTGGCCACCCCCATCGCCCCGGGCGCCTACGACCAGCTGTTCCTGCGCCAGCTGCTGCTGAGCCACGGCGGCTACATCGGCGCGGGCATCGCCTGGGCCGGCTACCTGTTGTTCGGCCCCGTCATCACGGGCGTCATCCTGGTGGGGCTCATCATCGTGGGCGTCATCGTCATCGGCTTCTCCGTCTCCAAGCTCATCGAGACGGTGCGCCGCAAGCGCGCCGAGCGCGAGGCCGAGCTGGCCTCGGCCGAGGCGCCGCCCTTCGCCCGCATCCGCCGGGCGCGCCGCCGCGACAGCGCCCCGGTCGACGAGCTGCCTGACGACGCTGCCCCGTCTGCCGTCACGCGCGTCCTGGGCACCAACGGCATGGCCGCGGCGGACGAGGGGGTCGACCCCTCGGCGCGCACCGTGTCGCTGCTGTCGGCCGAGCGCTCGCACCGGCGCCACTCCCGCCGCTTCGAGGACGACGCCGAGCCCGCCGCGCCCGCTCCCACGCGCCCCCTCGCCGCCGTGCCCGAGGTGGCGCCCCCCGACGAGGAGGCCGCCTTCGAGCCGCCGGCCACCATCACGCGCAAGCTCGGCGACCGCCGTGGGCGCGCCGCCGACGCGTCCCCGGCGCCGGCCGCGGACGGCCCCGTCGAGTCCGCCGCCCCCAAGCCCAAGCGCCCCTCGCGCGCCAAGGCCAAGCCCGCGCCCGAGCCGCCGGCCGAGGGCGGTTTTCGCCTGCCCCCGCTCGATCTGCTCGTGCAGGGCGACGGCAAGACGGCCGGCGCCAGCGACTCCGAGCTGGAGGAGACGGCCGCCAACCTGCAGGAGACGCTCGAGGACTTCGGCATCATGGTCAACGTGGTGGGCTGGGTGGCCGGTCCCACCGTCACGCTGTTCAAGGTGGAGCTGCCCCCCGGCGTGCGCGTGAGCCGCATCACGGCGCTCAACGACGACATCGCCCTCGCGCTCGCGGCGCCGGGCGTGCGCATCTTCGCGCCCGTGCCCGGCACCAACTACGTGGGCATCGAGGTGCCCAACCGCGCGCGCAAGACCGTCTACCTCACCGACGTGCTGAAAGACGTGGGCGAGGGCCCCATGCAGATCTGCATCGGCAAGGACGTCGAGGGCCACTCCATCACCGGCGACCTGTCGAAGATGCCCCACCTGCTCATCGCCGGCACCACCGGATCGGGCAAGTCCGTCGAGATCAACGCGATGATCATGACCATCCTCATGCGCGCCACGCCCGACGAGGTGCGCTTCATCATGATCGACCCCAAGCGCGTGGAGTTCAGCGGCTACAACGGCATCCCGCACCTGTACGTCCCCGTCGTCACCGAGTGCAAGGAGGCATCGAGCGCGCTGTCGTGGGGCGTGGCCGAGATGGAGCGACGCCTCAAGCTGTTCAGCAAGGTGGGCGCGCGCAACATCGGCTCGTTCAACGCCAAGGCCAAGGCGGCCAAGGAGGCCGACGAGGCGGCGCGCGCGGCCGGCCAGGAGCCCGAGCCCAACGAGTTCGGCGACCCGCTGCCCTTCATCGTCATCGTCATCGACGAGCTGGCCGACCTCATGATGAACGTCGGCAAGGAGGTGGAGTTCTCCATCAGCCGCATCGCGCAGCTGGCGCGCGCGGCGGGCATCCACCTCATCATCGCCACGCAGCGCCCCTCCACCAACGTGGTCACGGGCCTCATCAAGGCCAACATCACCTGCCGCATCGGCCTCACCGTGGCCAGCGGCATCGACTCGCGCGTCATCCTGGACTCCACGGGCGCCGAGAACCTGTGCGGCTACGGCGACCTGCTCATATCCAAGCCCGAGTACGCCAAGCCCCTGCGCGTCCAGGGCCCCTACGTGTCCGACGAGGAGATCAACGCCGTCGTCGAGCACCTCAAGGCGCAGGGCGAGCCGGAGTACCACTCCGAGATCCTGCAGACCAACGTCGTCACGCTCGGCGCCTCGTCGCCCTCGGGCGACGGCGGCTCGGAGGCGGACGACCCGCTGCTGTGGGAGGCGGCCGAGATCGTCGTCAGCAGCGGCTTGGGCTCCACATCCAACATTCAACGGCGCCTGAAGGTGGGCTACGCCCGAGCAGGCCGTATAATGGATCAGCTGGAAGAAAAGGGCGTCGTCGGGCCCGCCAACGGCTCCAAGCCGCGTGACGTGCTCGTCGACGAGATGGAGCTCGAGACGCTCAAGGCGTTCGAGGCAAGCGACGAGGACTAGCCTGCGGGCCGGGACAGGAGACACACAATGGCGCGACAGATTGCCTTCGGCGACATCCTGCGCGACGCGCGCACGCGAAAGGGGATGGATCTCTCCACCGCGGCGCGTCGCCTGCGCATCCGCCCCGACAT
>JAAWAY010000169.1 GCA_022792415.1 Eggerthellaceae bacterium
GGCGTGCTGACCGGCAAGGGCCTGTCCTACGGCGGCTCGCTCGCCCGCACCGAGGCCACCGGCTACGGCCTGGTCTACATCGTGGACGAGTACCTCAAGTGCCACGGCGACACCCTGGAGGGCAAGACGGTGTGCGTGTCCGGCTCGGGCAACGTCGCCATCTACGCCACGCAGAAGGCCCAGCAGCTCGGCGCCACGGTGGTCACGCTGTCCGACTCCACCGGCTGGATCCACGACCCCGCAGGCATCGACGTCGAGCTGGTCAAGCAGATCAAGGAGGTCGAGCGTGGCCGCATCTCCGAGTACGCGAAGCGCCGCGAGGGCGTCGAGTACCACGAGGGCCGCGGCGTGTGGGTGACCCCCTGCGACATCGCGCTGCCGTGCGCCACGCAGAACGAGGTGCTCATCGACGACGTCAAGGCGCTCGTCGCCAACGGCTGCAAGCTGCTCGCCGAGGGCGCCAACATGCCCACCACGCTCGACGCCACCGAGTACCTGATGGACAACGGCGTGGCGTTCATCCCCGGCAAGGCGGCCAACGCCGGCGGCGTGGCCACGTCGGGCCTGGAGATGTCGCAGAACTCCGAGCGCCTCTCCTGGACCTTCGAGGAGGTCGACGCCAAGCTCAAGGGCATCATGGTGTCCATCTACCACGCCATCGACGACGCGGCCAAGCGCTACGGCCACGAGGGCAACTACGTCATGGGCGCCAACATCGCCGGCTTCGAGAAGGTCGCCGACGCAATGATGGCCCAGGGATTCGTTTAGCGCGACGCACACACGTCCCAACGAGGAGTGGGGGCGGGGGCATGGGCCCGCGCCCCCTCTCCCTTTCCCTTTCAACCGTCCCCCGCGGGCACAACATGTGCCACCCCCACGGGATCCTCCGCACAACCTGTGGTGAAAAAAGTGCCGCGATGCCGCGTGATATCACGCCGTGCGGCCTTTTTTCGTGTATGCTCTAACAATATGGAAAATCAGTCACGAAAGAGCGAGGAGTTCCCCGGCCGCGGGCGGCGCGGGGCTGGCTCGTCGCGTCCACGTGACGACGCGCGCGGGGGGCGGCGCTCAGGGCGCTGGGTGTCCGATGACCCGCTCGACAGCGCACCCCTTTCCCTGAGCATGCGGCGCCCCTCCCGCGCGGGGGACGCGCGGCCCCAGGACGACGCCGTCTCCGAGGAGGCGCAGCCCCGCGCCGCGTCCGAGCGCGCGGGGCGCCATCCCCGCCACAACCCGGCCCGCGCCCCGCGCGGGCGCTCGAGCGCGCCCGACCGCGCCGCGGCGCCCTCTCGGCGCACCCGGGCGGCTGAGCCCGCCACCCCGCGCAGGGAGCCCGTCGCGGATCAGGCCGATGCCGGCCAGGACACCTCCGCCGCGAGGGCCGGCGCGCCGGCCTCCGGCTTCGCGCGGCGTGCCCGCGAGATAGCCGACACCGTCCTCTCCACGCGCAACGGCCGCTTCGTGGCCGCGTCGGGGGTGGCGGCGCTCATCCTCATCGTGGTGGTCACCGCCAGCGTCGGCTCGTGCGTCACCTCGTCGGCGCCCGAGCAGCCCCTCTCGGCCGACTTCGTGTCCCACGTCACGCCCAACTGGGAGGACCTGCACGAGGAGGACGGGCGCATGGTCTACACCGTCGACGGGCAGGTGGTCTCCAAGACCGGCGTCGACGTGTCCGAGCACCAGGGCGAGATCGACTGGGCCGCCGTGGCCGACGACGGGGTGGACTTCGCCTTCGTGCGCCTGGGCCGCCGCGGCGCCGCCGAGGGCGAGGTGGTGGAGGACGCCTACTTCAACACCAACTACGTGGAGGCGCGCGACGCCGGCCTCGACGTGGGGGTGTACTTCTTCTCGCAGTCCATCACCGAGGAGGAGGCCGTCCAGGAGGCGGAGTTCGTCCTCAGCCGCCTGGCGGGCCGGCCGCTCGACTACCCCGTCGTCTACGACCACGAGCCCGTCGAGGGCGTCGAGGGGCGCAGCGACAACCTCTCGATCGAGCAGATGACGATCAACGCCAAGGCGTTCTGCGACCGCATAGCCGAGGCCGGCTACCCGGCCATGATCTACGGCAACGCGACGGATCTGGCGCGCTACTCGCTGAGGGACCTCTCCTCCTACGGCATCTGGTTCGCCGAGTACGGATCCACCATCCCCAGCCGCCTGGGCCGCTTCTCCATCTGGCAGTACACCAACCAGGGCCAGGTGGACGGCATCAGCCGCACCGTCGACCTGAACATCCGGTTTCCTGAGTCGTAGGGAGATTCGGGCCCCGCGGCCGACCGCCTAGGGCTCGAGCGCGTCGATCACGCGCGCCGAGCGCACGTTGGTCGCGGTCACCACCACCACGCCCACCGAGCCGCGCTCCGGGGACGCCACGACGAAGGCGTCGCCGCGGTCGGTCCCGAGCGTCGAGAGGCTCGAGGTCGGCTCGGTGACCACCACGACGTCGGCGTAGTCGAACGAGGCCAGGCAGCTCTCGCGCGTGGCGAGGCACACCACCAGGTCGGCCCCCTCGGCGCGCAGGTCCTCCTCGTAGCGCGCCAGCAGCGCCCGCGTGGCGTAGAAGTCCACGGAGTACACCCCGATGGAGCGGTCGCGCGCCATGAGCACCTGGGGCTGCTCGTAGCGCGCCAAATCGCCGATGTCCAGCGACAGCACGGCCGCATCCTTCTGCTCGTACATGGAGCGCACGTCGGACACGAACACGGCGCCGGACTCGTCCTGGTCGCGGTTGCCGCTGCTGAGGAACGGGAGGATGGCCAGGCCGATGCTGTTCGTGGCGGGATCCGGCTCGCGCACGGCCCCGGGCGCGGAACCACCCTCCCCGGCGTCCGGTGCGCCGGCTTCCCCGCCAGCGGCCTCGGGTGAATCCTGCGGCTCCCCCGCCGCCCCGGCGTCCGGCGCCTCGTCGGCCGTGTCCTGTGCCTCGTCCTCGGGATCCACCGTGCCGGCGTAAACGAGCACCGTGTAGCCGTCCATGCGCCCCACCGTGTCGTCGACGAAGGAGGCCGCAACGTTCCAGGTGCGCCCGGTGTTGAAGTAGCCGATGAGCGCGGCCCCGGCCAGCACGACCAGCAGCACGAACACGACCAGGGCGATCTTTTCGCGGGAAGCCTTATCCATAGTGTCAAGGATTATAGCGCGCCCGCGCCCCGCCCTTCCCCGCAGGCCGGGGCCGACGGCGCGGGTGACGGGAAATCCGCAACGTTTAAGAAAGCCTGAAGGCGCGGGCGGCGCCAGGCCAAGGGCGAACCGGGTGTGCGGCGTCCGGCAAGCCGCGGGCGCGCACCGGCCCGGCGCCAGGCCGAGGGCGCGTCCAGCGTCGTCAGCGGGTCGCGCCCTCCCCCACCGGCGTCGCGGCCCTGCGGGGCCGCTGCGCGATGAGGCACACCATGGCGACGATGGCCGCGGCGCCCGCCGCGTCCCACCCGCTGACAGGCGTGCCCAGCCACAGGGCCGAGATGACCAGGGCCGACACCGGCTCGACGCTGCCCAGCATGCCGGCGCGCACGGGCCCGGCGTCCTTGATGCCCTGCACGAAGAGCAGGTAGGCCACCACCGTGCCCACCACCACGATGCCCGCCAGCACCGCCCAGCCGGCCGGCGGCAGCGACACCGCCTCCTCCCAGGGACGGAAGCAGACGAGCGAGGCGATCGCGGCCATCACCATGGCGAGTGCCGTGACGGGGATGGCGCCGTAGCGCGCCAGGGGCCGCACGGGCATGAGGTTGTAGAAGGCCAGCGCCACGGCGGACACGAGGCCCCAGGCCAGCCCCTCGGGCGGCATGGCCAGGCTCCCCAGGTCACCCTGGGTGGCGATGAGCACGACGCCGACCAGCGCAAAGGCAAGCCCGGCGCCCTCTCGGACGCTCGGCAGGCGGTGCGCGGTGACGCACGCGAACAGCATCACCAGGACGAGGCCGAGCTGCTCGAGCAGCAGCGCGGGGCCGGCGCCCGCGAAGCGGATGGCCGACAGGTAGCTCACCTGGGTGAGCAGGATGCCGAGCAGGGCGAAGCCCGCCACGCGGGCCAGGGCCGGGCGGTCGGTCGCCAGGCCCGCCAGGGCGCGGCGGGACCGCGCGAGGGCCAGCCCCGCGAAGAACACCGCGGCGCAGGCCAGCCGCACGCAGCTGATCCACTCGACGGATACGCCGTAGTCGCCCATGAGCACCTCGGCGCAGTTGGCCGAGAACCCCCAGGACACGCCGCCGAGCAAGGCGCAGAGCGTCCCGCGCAGCACATGGCCGCGGCGCGCCACGGCGCTACGCCCCCAGCATGCGGGCGATGAAGCGGCCGGTGTGGCTCTCCTCGACCTGCGCCACCTGCTCGGGCGTGCCCTGGGCGATGATCTGACCGCCTCGGTCGCCGCCCTCGGGGCCGAGGTCGACGATGTGGTCGGCGCTCTTGATGACGTCGAGGTTGTGCTCGATGACGAGCACCGTGTTGCCCAGGTCGACCAGGCGCTGGAGCACGGCGAGCAGCTGGCGCACGTCCTCGAAGTGAAGGCCCGTGGTGGGCTCGTCCAGGATGTAGAACGTCTTGCCCGACGAGCGGCGCTGCAGCTCGCTGGCCAGCTTGACGCGCTGGGCCTCGCCGCCCGACAGCGTGGTGGCCGGCTGGCCCAGGCGGATGTAGCCCAGCCCCACGTCGAACAGCGTCTGGAGCTTGCGCTTGATGCCGGGGATGTTCTCGAAGAAGGTGAGCGCGTCCTCGACGGTCATGTCCAGCACGTCGGAGATGCTCTTGCCCCGGTAGGTCACCTGCAGCGTCTCGCGGTTGTAGCGCTTGCCCGCGCACACCTCGCAGGGCACGTAGATGTCCGGCAGGAAGTGCATCTCGATCTTGATCTGGCCGTCGCCCTTGCAGGCCTCGCAGCGGCCGCCGCTCACGTTGAACGAGAAGCGCCCCGGTGAGTACCCGCGCGCCTTCGCCTCGGCCGTGGACGCGAACAGCGCGCGGATGTCGTCCCACAGCCCGATGTAGGTGGCGGGGTTGGACCGCGGCGTGCGGCCGATGGGGCTCTGGTCGATGTTGATGACCTTGTCCAGCTTGTCCAGGCCCGTGATCTTGCGGTAGGGGCCCGTGCGCCGGTGGGCGTGGTTGAGGCGGTTGGCCAGGGCCGGGGCCAGCGTGTCGGTGACCAGCGAGCTCTTGCCCGAGCCCGACACGCCCGTGACGACGGTGAGCGTGCCCAGCGGCACCTCGAGCGTGACGTTCTTCAGGTTGTTCTCGGTGGCGCCGGTCATCTTGAGCGAGCCGCGCTTGGGGCGGCGGCGCTCCTCGGGCACCGCGATGGAGCGGCGTCCCGACAGGTAGTCGGCCGTGAGGGACCCCTGCGCCTCCATGAGCTGGGCGGGCGTGCCCGCGGCGACCACCTGGCCGCCGTGCTCGCCCGCGCCCGGCCCCATGTCCACCACGTAGTCGGCGGCGCGGATGGTGTCCTCGTCGTGCTCGACCACGATGACGGTGTTGCCCAGGTCGCGCAGGCGCTCCAGCGTGGCGATGA
>JAAWAY010000170.1 GCA_022792415.1 Eggerthellaceae bacterium
CGCTTGTCGTCGTAGTTGGTGCGCACCTTGTAGCGCATGATCGTGTGCCGCGCGTTGTTCTCGGCCATGGCCACCAGCTCGGCCTTCTCGCCCTTGCGCGGCGCGGTGAAGCGCACCTTCGCCCCGTGGGCGCTGGCCAGCTTGTCGGTGAGCCACTCCCCCATGACGTCGGCGTCCTCGGGCATCTCGCGCACGATGACCTCGTGCGGGATGGACGTGGTGGCGTCGTAGTAGCGCAGCAGGAAGTTGTGCAGCAGGTCCTGGTCGGGCACGTCCGAGCCGCGGTTGAGCACGAACTCGTTGGAGTTGATGATGCGCCCCTCGCGCACCACCAGCACGTGGGCGCCGGCCACCGTCTCCTCGCGGAAGAAGCCCACCACGTCGGCGTCCAGGTTGCGCGACGACACGGCGTGCTGCTTGTCGGCGAGCGAGTTGATGGTGTCGATGCGCGCCTTGAGGCGTCCCGCGCGCTCGAAGTCCAGGTCGGCGGCGGCCTCCTGCATGTCGGCCGTCAGCTCGTCGACGAACTCGCCGTGGTGGCCGGCCAGGAACCGCTCGATCTGCGCGACGTTGCGCGCGTACTCCGCGGGCGTGATCTGGCCGCAGCACGCCCCCGGCCCCAGCCCCACGTGGGCGTCGAAGCACGGGCGCACCGCGCCGTCCGAGGTGAGGAACGCGTCCATCGCCAGGCCGGCGCCGCGGGCCGCGCGCTGGGCCTCGGCGGCCGTGGCGCCCTCGGCGCGCAACTCGGCCGCCCGGCGCTCCTCGGCCTTCTCGAGCTTGCGCGTGAGGGCCCGCCAGTCGGCGCACGACGCCGAGCACAGGGGCACGACGCGCCGCGCGATGTCCACCATCGTGCGCGCCGCCCGGCTGTCGGTGTAGGGGCCGAAGTACTTGGTGTCGGGGCGGTGCCGCTCGCGCGTGTACTTGATGGCCGGGAACAAGTCGCCCTTGGTCAACGCGATGAACGGGTAGGACTTGTCATCCTTGAAGTCAGCGTTGAAGAACGGCGCGTGCTGGTTGATGAGGTTCTTCTCCAGGACGAGCGACTCGTGCTCGTTGTCCACCACCAGGTACTCGAACGAGTCGATCTGCTCCACGAGCAGCGGGATCTTGGCGCGCTCGTCCTGGAAGTTGACGTACTGGCGCATGCGGGCGCGCAGCTGCTTGGCCTTGCCCACGTAGATGACCTGGCCCGAAGCGTCCTTCCACAGGTAGACGCCCGGCAGCGCCGGCACGCTGGCCAGCTCGCGCTTGATGCGCTCGAGCTTCTGGGACTGCGTCTCGCGCACGCGATCGGCCGCGAGCGACACCGACGCGCCCGCCTCGATGACGGAGGGGGCGGGTTCGGCGGGTTCGGCGGGTTCGGCGAGTTCGGCGGGTTCGGGGGCGGGGCCGTCCTGCGTGGCGTGATGCGCCGGGGCGCCGGAGGCAGGCGTGGGCGTGCCGGAGGCGTCGCGAGGGGCAGAGGCGTCGTCGGCCTGCATGTTGGGTGTGAGGTCATCGGTCATGGCCCCATTGTAGCCGAGCGCGGCGCGCCCGTCCCGGACGCTCCGGGACCACGAGCCCGCGGGAGCTGGCGCCCCCTGGCGTCGGACGACCGCGGGCGCGCCGCAGCCCGTGCCGACACTTGGCGACCCTGCGCGCGCAGAAATTCGCCGTTTGGTACACGCCTTTTGGCGAGGGGGTCCGCCGCGACGCCTGTTTTCCCAGGCCGGGTGTCGCGTGGCACTGCCGCACCCCGTCACGGGCCCCGGTTTCGCCCCAAAAGACGAGCCCGACTGTACCAAACTCGCATTTATTCGCATGAGGAGGCGTGAGGGTGTCCTCCGGAGCAAAGGTGAGGGAGGCGCCATCCACGAGAAGAGGCACGGTGTGCCGGCGGCACGGATCCTTGCTGATTAGGCACCGGTTGCACGAGTACCAGCGGCACGGGCACCAACTGATCAAGCGCTTGCTTTATGGACGTCGGTTGCGAGGGCATGCAGCGCGTCGCTTTCAGCATGCCGACTGGCGCGCCGCCGCATGGGTACGCGAGACATCACCCCCGCGGACACTTTTCGGGAACCCGATGGCAGCGGAGCGAGGTTTGATACACCGACATCGCGTCTCCGCTGCGTGGGCTAGAACATAACCCCAGGTCGCCGCATCCCATCGTCACGCATCCGGGCCTTGAACGACCTAAAACGCCTTCCTGCAAGGTCCCAGAGTGTAGCAAACCTCGCTCCGCTGCCATCGCAAGCCAGAAAAGTGTCCGCACGCGCCTCCGCGCGGCGATGGCACGCAAGGGCGCTGCGGAGCGCAAGCGAACGGGGCGGCGGTCGCCTTAGAACGGGTCGGCGTAGAGGCGCAGGCCGTCGGGGAGGCGCACGAGGCCGGCCTGCTGCAGGGCGGCGGCGAGTGGCGTGTCGAGGATGCTGCGGCCGTCGAGCGTCTCCACCACGATCTTGCGGCGGGCGGCGGCCGACCCCTCGCGGCGCAGCTGGGCGCGGACGTGGGTGACGAGCGCGCGGGCAGCTGCGGCCAGGAGGGCCTCGTCCCGCGTGAAGGAGAGCAGCGCCTTGAGGCGCGGGGCGGCCCACAGGACTGGCTCGCCATCGGCGAGGACGACGAGCGCGCCCTCCCGGCGGCTCGGCCGGGCGAGGGAGGCGCTGCCGGCCGGAGCGTCCTCGGGCGGCTGCGCGGCCTCGGGCCACGGCACGCCGGCACCGTACAGGAGCGCCGGGTCGTCGGCGGCGATCACGACGAGGGCGCAGGTGCCGACACCTGCCGAAGAAGCGGCATCGACCGTGGCGCCAACGTCCGAGGGGGTGGACGCGTCCGCGCTGCCTGCGTCTGTCGTGATGGCGCTGACCGGAGCCGCGGATGCGCCGTCGGACGGCCGCGCATCCGCCGCGACGCCCGGGACGTCAGCCGGAGTCGCGGGAGCATCGGGCCGCCTGCCGCGCGCCGCCTCCGCACGCAGGGCCTCCACCACCTCGCGCGGCGCGAACTGGGCGGGGCCCAGCCCCTCGACGAAGGCGCCGCGCAGAACCTCACCCGCGTCCTCGAGCGCGCGCAGGACCGGCATGAGCGAGGGCAAACCTCCGGGAACGCCGGCGAGCAGGGCCGTGTCGCGCGTGACCAGGCCGTAGCGGTCGAGCACCGACTCAGTCAGCGCCACGGCGCGCTCCGTACCGCCCACCGGGGCCGGCGCCACCAGCGACCAACGCCCGGCCAGGGCCGTGTCAAAGGCCGCGGCGGCTCCCGCGCGGGACACCACGGCGGCCCGCGCCCGTGCTCGTGCCTCCGACCGCAGGGATCGCCCGCGCCGGCTGGTGGCGCGGCGCGCGGAGGCGGGCGGCTGCTGGCCGCCGGATGCAGGTCGGCCACCGTCGGATGCGGGGCCCAGGCCTCCCGCGCGCGGGAGCCCGAGCGTGTCGCAGGTGGCCTCCCCGGCGCGCGCCAGGACGACCAGCGCCTCGGCCACTACCCGGTCAGACGCCGCCTCCGGCGACACGTGGCGACGCACGGCATCGGCCAGGGCGGCGAAGCGCAGCGGGCCGGACGAGGCCAGGACGCGACGCACGGCATCGGCGACCAGGGACGCGTCGGCATCTGAGTCGCCGGGGCGCGAGGCCACGTCGGCTGCCGCGCCACCGGCGATCGCCCCCGGCGCGCGCCCCGTGCCCTCCGCGCCGCTCGCAGGGCCCGCCGGCCACGCGCGCCCCGGCTCGAGCACCATCGCCTCGCCCAGGCCGTCCCCGAGGTCAACGGGCACAGGCGCCAGGGGCGAGTCGGTCGGGAACAGCGCCAGCGGGAAGCCGGCCGCGGCTGGGCGACCCTCCTCCTGCGTCCCGACGCGCCCGAGGCGCCCGGGGCGCCCGGCCGCGTCGCCCTCGGCCGGGCCGCCAGGCACAGCCACCCACATCACCTCGCCGGAGGCCAGCAGCTCGTCGAGCATCGCGGGGCGGTACCCCGGCACGCGCGCGGACAGCACCAGGCCCTCCCACTGGGCCGCGGTGAGCGCGGCGCCCTCGAACTGCGCGATGACCTGGGCCACGCCGTCGGCGCCGCGCAGCACGGGCTCCTCCCCCTCCGCCGGGATGCCCTGGCGCGCCGTCAGCAGCCGCTGGTAGGCCGCGGCGGGAACGGGGCGCACGGCATCGCGGGCACGGGCGAGCGAGCGCGAGCGCAGGCGGCGCAGGACGTCGGCGTCCACCCAGCGCCCGGCGCCGGCGCGCACGACGCGGCCGTCGGACGCCAGGCGCGCGAGGGGCTCCGCCAGAAGCGCCTCGCCCACGCCGAGCGCCACGGCGGCCTCGCCGGCCGCGAACAGCGCGTGCGTGCGTGCGAAGCGCGCCACCAGCCCGTCGACGAGGGCGTCGTCCCCGCCGGCCCGGCTGGCGCCTGCGAGCGCCCACTCCGGCGCCTCCACGCCCAGCACCGCCGCCAGCCGCGGGCCGTCGTCGGCCGCGACCCACGCCTCGCGCCCGCCGATCACCGCGGGGAAGACGCGGTGCGCGGCGCGCAGCGACTCGAGCAGCGCGAGCGCCTGCTCTTCCGTCGCCCCGGCGCCAGCCACGGCAGCCGAGGCCGACTCGGCCCCGGGCCCGAGGCGCCCATCCGACGGGAGCGCCGAAGTCCCCGGCGGGTACGCCTCCCCGCCCGGTGCGACGCCCGAGGCGTCCCCCTCCAGGCGCGCGGCCACCTGTGCGGCCGTGAGCGGCCCCAGCTCGCGCAGCAGGTCGGCCACGCCCTCGGCGCCCCGCGCGCGCCAGCCCTCGGCCGTGCGCTGCAGCTCCGCTCCCACCTCGGCCGTCACCTCGGCGTCCAGCACGTCCTCGAGCGACTCCGTCCCCAGAAGCTCCGCGAGCAGCGCCGGATCCACCGACAGCAGCGACGCGCGACGCTCGGCATGGGGCAGGTCGCCCTCGTAGAGGTGCTCGCCCAGGTAGCCGAAAATGAGCGGGGCCGCCAGCGGCGAGGGCACCGCCGTGCGCGCCTCGGCCACGCGCATCGTCCCCGCGGCCAGCTCGCCCATGATCGCGCGCAGCGCCGGCAGGTCGAACACGTCCACCAGGCACTCCCGCGCCGCCTCCAGGATGAGGGGGAAGCCCTCCTCGCGCCGGGCCGCCTCCAGCAGCTGGCCGCCGCGCAGGCGCTGCTGCCACAGCGGGGCTCGCTTGCCCGGCGCCGTGGCCGGCAGCAGCAGGGCGCGTGCGGCGCACTCGCGGAACCGCGCCGCGAACAGCGCCGTCTCGCCGACCGACTCGCGCACGACCGCCTCGATCTCGTCAGGGTCGAACAGGAACAGGTCCGCGCCGGGCAGCGCGTCCTCGGACAGCGGCACGCGCACCACGATGCCGTCGTCGGCGGCGCCGGCCTGGACGTCGAACCCGAGGCGCTCCCGCGCGCGCCGGGCCACGGCGAGCGCCCAGGGCTCGTGCACGCGCCGGCCGAACGGCGAGTGCAGGATGACCCGCCAGTCGCCCGTCTCGTCCTGGCACTGCTCCACCACGAGCATGCGGTCGGTGGGCACCGCCCCCGTCGCGTCGCGCTGGGCCGCCAGCAGGGCCGCCAGGTTGTCCCGCGCCGACGCGTCCAGCCCCGCCGCGGCCAGGCGATCCTCGAAGCCGGCGTCGAACCGGGGCGCGCTGCCGGCCGTCCCAGCACCCCGCCCGGCGCTCGCATCGTCCGCCTCGATGCCGTCCCCGTCACCTTCCGCGCGCGCCGCGAGCGCCCCGGCCGCCGCGCGCAGGAAGGCCCCCTTGGCGCGCCCGGCGTCCGCGGGGCGCCCCACGGCCTCGCCGTGCCAGAACGGCAGGCGCGCCGCGCGGCCCGGCGCCGGCTCCACCACGACACGGTCGGGCCCGATCTCGCGGATGCGCCACGTGCTCGTCCCCAGGGCGATGACGTCGCCCACGCGCGACTCCATCACCATCTCCTCGTCCAGCTCGCCCACGCGGCGCCGGCCCTGGCGCCCGTCGCCCTCGGGCAGCACCACCGAGAACATGCCGCGGTCGGGGATGGTGCCGGCCGCCGTCACCGCCAAGCGCTGCGAGCCCGGGCGCGGGCGCAGGACGCCCTCGGCGCGGTCCCACAGGATGCGCGGCGAGAACGCGGCCACGTCGCCGGACGAGAAGCGCCCCGCCAGCATGTCGAGCACCTCGTCGAAGGCGCGCCGGGGCAGCGTGGAGAAGCAGGCGGAGCGGCGCACCGTGGCGAGCCATTCGTCCGCGGGCAGGCCCTCGGGGGCCATGGCCACGGCCGCCACCGTCTGCTGGGCCAGCACATCGAGCGGGTTGGCCGTCAGGCGCGTCGCCTCGATGGCGCCGGCGCGCATGCCCTCGGCCGTGACCGCCGCGTCGGCCACCTCCACGCGCGTGCGCGGGTACACGATGCCCTGGGACCGACCGCCCACCTGGTGGTTGGCGCGCCCAACGCGCTGCAGGCCGCTCGCCACCGTGGGAGGAGGCGCCACCTGAATGACCAGATCGATGGCTCCCATGTCGATGCCCAGCTCCAGGCTGGACGTGGCCACCACGCACGGCAGCTCGCCTGCCTTCAGCTCGCGCTCCACCGCCAGGCGCTTCTCCTTGGACACCGAGCCGTGGTGCGCCTTGGCCACCAGCACGTCCGGCATGGCCACCAGCGCCGACGTCGACCCGATGTCCGAGCGCATGGCCGGCCCGGGGACGTCCGCGCCGCCCGCCGGCTGGCCGGGGGCGGGCGCGCTGCCGGCGGCCGACCACCAGCCGGCGTCCTCCGCGCGCGGCGCGTCAAGGCCGCACCGGCGCGCGTACAGCTCGTTCAGGCGCGCCGTCAGCCGCTCGCACAGCCCGCGCGAGTTCACGAACACGATGGTGGAGCGATGCGCCAGCACCTCGTCGAGGATGGCGGCCTCGATGTGCGGCCAGATGGACGACGAGCCCAGCCGCCCGTCGGGATGCGGCGGCCGCGGCGCGCCCTCCAGGGCGGCGCGCAGGGCCCGGTCCGACTTCCACGCCTGCTCCGCGGGGGCCCGCCGCGGCCCGCGCCCTCGCTCGCGCGTGCCGTCCCCCGCGCCCGCGAAGCCCCCGAACGCGGGCACGGCCGTCATGTCGCGCACCGGCACGCGCACGGAGAGGTCGAGGCACGGCGGCTCCTCCTGGGCCACGACGGCCACCGGACGCGAGCCGCCCAGGAAGCGCGCCACCTCCTCGGGCGGGCGAACGGTGGCCGACAGCCCGATGCGCTGGGCCGGCGCCTCCAGCAGGTCGTCGAGCCGCTCCAGCGACAGCGACAGGTGGGCGCCGCGCTTGTCGCCGGCCAGGGCGTGCACCTCGTCCACGATGACGGCCTGGACGGTGCGCAGCGCCTCGCGCGCCTGGGACGTGAGCATGAGGTAGAGCGACTCGGGCGTGGTGATGAGGATGTCGGGCGGGTTGCGCGCGATGCGCCGGCGCTCGTCGGGCGTCGTGTCGCCCGTGCGCATGGCCGTGCGCACCTCGGGCGCGGCGCCGCCGGCCGCATGCGCCTGCTCGGCCGCCAGGGCCTCGATGGCGCGCAGAGGCCCCTGCAGGTTGCGGTCCACGTCGGCCCCAAGCGCCTTGAGCGGCGACACGTATAACACACGCACGCCCTTGGCCCAGCGCTCGCCCGCCGCCGCGGCGGCTGCCTTCTCGGCCATGAGCCGGTCGATGGCGAACAAAAACGCGGCCAGGGTCTTGCCCGAGCCGGTGGGGGCGATGACGAGCGTGCTCTCGCCCCGCGCGATGACGTCCCAGGCCGCGGCCTGCACGGGCGTCGGCTCGCCGAACGCCCCGTCGAACCACGCCCGCACCAGCCCCTCGAACGTTCCGGCTCCGGGCTGATCCCCCGCGCCTCGCGCCATGATCCCCTCCCCTCGTCCGCGTCACGTGTCGTCAGTCCCAACTAGTATAGGCGAAGGCCGGCGGGGCCATGTCGCCGTGTCCGGGCGAGCGCGGCCCTCATCCCAGGAAGGGTGAGGGCTCGTCGCGGTACAGGACGGTGAGGCGGTGCAGGGCGCGGGTGAGGGCCACGTAGAGCAGGCTGCGGTCAGGCTCGGAGGCGTACTGGCGCGCGTCGGCGTCCAACACCACGACGTCATCGAACTCCAGCCCCTTGACAGCGCGCACCGACCCCACGGCGATGCCGCCGGGGAACGCGTCGGCGCCCTCGGCGATGAGCGTCACGGGCAGCTCCGCGCCCAGCACCTCTGCGTAGCGCGCGGCCAGCAGGTCAGAGCGGCAGATGACGCCGAGCGTGCGGCCTCCCGCGGCGCGCCACTCCCGCACGCTGTCCCCCACGGCCTCGATCACCCCGCGGGTGTCGCCGCAGCGGATGAGGCGGGGTTGCGGGCCGTGCCGCTCCACCGCCTCCAGGCCACGTACGGGTCGCACGCGCGCGGCGAGCGAGGTTATCTCGAACGTCGATCGGTAGCTGCGCATGAGGCGCACCAGCCTCGCCCCCGGGTAGGCCGCCGCCACGGCCTCCGGCTCGCACGCCCCGCGCCCGTCCACCACCTGGCTCACGTCGCCGAGGATGGTGCGGTCGCAGGGGAACAGCCGGGCCACGGCGGCGTGCTGGACGGGCGTGAGGTCCTGCATCTCGTCGACGACCACATGGCGCACGGCCGCGACCTCCGGCCAGGAAGCCATGCCCTCCAGCGCCAGGCGGCACAGCGCCACGGGGAAGGCGTCCTCCCACTCCAGCACGCCGCGCGCCGGCGGGCGGAGCAACGCGCTGCGGGCCGTGTCGGCGAGGAAGCGGCGGTAGAGCGCCAGCGCGTCGCGGGCGCGCAGCATGCGCGCGAGGCGGCAGCGCACCTCGCGACGCGTGGGCAGCCCGGCCGCGGCGCGCCCGTGACTGTGGGCGAGCGCCTCCGACACCGCGTCGGCAGCCAGCAGGTCGAGCCGCTCGGCCACGGGCACCGCGCCGTAGCCCGCGTAGCGGTCGGCCAGCCAGGAGGCCTCGATGCATGTCGTGCCCACCATCAGGTCGCGTGGCGCGAGCAGCGGCTCGGCGGCATCCGGCGCCGTGGCGGCCTCCAGCCACGCCACCAGGTCGTCCGCGAATGCCTGGGTCGCCTTCTCAGCGACCCGCGCGGCCCGGGCCGCGTCTGCCTCGTCCGCCCAGGGGTACGCCGGCTGCACGCGCGCCACGCCCGCGAGGAGGCGTGCGGCCAGGTCGGGCACCGCCCACTGGGCCACCGGCTCCTCGCCCAGCTCGGGAAGCACCCCGGAAATGTAGTCGGAGAACACGCGGCTCGGCGAGATGATGGCCACCGACCGCACGCTCAGGCGCTCTCTCTGGCGGTAGAGCAGGTAGGCGATGCGATGCAGCGCGATGGAAGTCTTGCCCGACCCGGCGACGCCTTGGATGATGAGCGTGCCGGGCTCCTCGTCGCGGATGATGGCGTTCTGCTCGCGCTGGATGGACGCGAC
>JAAWAY010000171.1 GCA_022792415.1 Eggerthellaceae bacterium
GCCGGTGCCGTGGTTCACGAAGATGGACTCGCGGCCCAGGCCCTTGGCGTCCAGGTTGTCGTGGATCCAGGTGGCGATGGTGTCGAGCGCCTCCTCCCAGGTGATGCGCTCCCACTTGTTCTCGCCGCGCTCGCCGACGCGCTTGAGCGGCCACTTGGGGCGGTCGGCGTAGTTGACGCCCTCCACCAGGTTCAGGCAGCGCATGCACAGGCGGCCGTTGGCGCAGGGATCCAGCGGGTCGCCCTCGATCTTCTCCAGCTTGCCGTCCTTGGTGTACATGAGCACGCCGCACGAGTCGTGGCAGCCGGGGGCGGAATAGGTGTAGGTGCGGGTGACGGTGTAACCGTCCTCCTCCCACTGCCACTCGCCCTCGTGGTAGGCCTCGCGATCGATGCCGTCCAGGAACTCCTGGTAGTTAAACAGCATGTCCCATCTCCTCTCTTCTGCTTCTCTCTCGCAGGGGCGCCGCCTGGGGGGACCGCGCCCCTGCTGGCGACACCATACGAAAGCCCTCGCCGCCTTTCATGGGGTGGCAAGGGCTAAATGGGAAACGTAAGGTTTGGAGGGTTAGGCCTCGGGCCGGTCGTCTATCTCGGCGGACTCCACCAGGTCCATGAGCTCCTGGCGCGAGTGGACGCCCGTCTTCTGATAGATGTTGTAGATGTGGGCCTTGGCCGTGTGCGACGAGATGACGAGCTTCTCGGTGATGTACTCGGCGTTGCGGCCCTTGGCCAGCATGGTGAGCACCTCGCGCTGGCGGCTGGACAGCCCGTAGCGGTTGGCCACCGCCTCGCACTTGAGGTGGAACACGCTGGGGCGGTGCGCGTCGGGCTCGGCGGGCGCGGCCGCCTCGGCGGCGGTGTCTATCTTGCGGATGGGCGTGCCCGGCGCGACGGAGAGCGACGAGGAGCCGTCAGCCTCCACGCGCTTGAAGCGGCGCTCGTCGGGGTAGTTGTCCTCGGTCATGACGAACGATGCCGAGAAGATGACCAGCACCATGAAGCAGATGACCGACCCGGCCGTCACGAGCGGCCCGAAGTAGGCCACCGACCCGGGCGCGAACCCGGCGAAGGCCAGCACCATGCCCAGCGCGATGCCCAGAAAGCTCATGAGGCGCCCGAACGAGAAGGCGCGCACGGCCGACAGGTCGCAGATGACGATGTGTTTGCACACGGCCGACAGCGAGCACGTGATGGGAAAGAACGAGCCGCAGAGCAGCAGCAGGGCGAAGATCACCACCAGGTCCTCGGGCACGAAGATGAGCGGGAACACCACCATGGCCGCGGCGGGCAGAAACCAGCGCATGGTCATGGACTCGGTGGCGAAGTGCGTCTTGGCGGCATCGTAGAGCAGCCCCGAGCACGTGGCCAGCACCATGAGCTCGATGATGATGTAGGGCCAGTCGTGGACGGTCTGGGTGGACAGGATGCAGCCCACCGCGTAGCCCACGGCCATGCCGGCGGTGGCGGTGGCCAGGTACGAGCGCCACACGATGCGCTGACGCCCGTCGGACGAGGCGCGGTCGGCCCGGGACCGCTCGCGCAGGTCGAACAGGTTCATCACGATCAGGTAGCACACGAGCGCCACGACGGGGAACAGGGCCGAGAACGCGAAGATCATGGCCTGGCTGACGAACAGCAGCCACGCGCAGGCCAGCGCCGCGGCCGCGAAGATGCCGTTGACGTACACGCGCAGGTGCCCGTGGAAGAACAGGCAGACGTACTCGCCGTACAGGGGGCTCAGCATGCCGAACCCGCAGCCCGAGGCCAACGTGGGCAGCCAGAGCAGCGAGGACGATCCCTGGAGCACCCACATGCCGGCCAGGCCGGCCGCCGTGAGCACGGCGGAGATGACGAAGTGGGTCATGCGATGCGCCGTCAGGGCGTCGGAGAAGTACCACACGGCGGCCATGCCCAGGCACGCGCCGCCGACGAACGCCAGGTGCGCGCCACCCGATACCAGGCCCTCAGGGTCGGCCAGCGGGAAGAACGCCGAGGTGCCCAGCATGAGGAACAGCCACCCGTAGCACGCCACCACCCCGATGAGTACGATGAGAATGCGGGGGTTTACGAGTATCCACCCCTTGGTATGAGACTCCTCGGCCTCGGTCGGCCTCTGAGCAACCGCCTCATGAGTCAACGGCCATCCACCCCCTATCAAACGGCTTGAACCATACTAACAATCCTTCGCCGGCCAGGGGCGATGGAACAACCTGGTAGGGGCAGTATAAGGTCTGACGCCTTACGTCTCCACCGGAAAATGGGAACCAAAACCCCACGGGAAAACTGCGTCAGAAGGTATGAGATGGCGCCCGTTTCTCATACCGCCCAGCCGCCGCCCGCCCCCTCGCGCGAACCGCTCGCCCCCTCCCGCCCTGGCACGGCGGGGTGCGAGGACGGCGTCCCCGAGGCGCCTGGGCACGCCGGGGAGACGGCCTGCGCGCGCCGATGCGGCGGCTGCGGGCGGCCTCCGCGGCGCCCGCGCGCCTAAGCATCCCCAAAATAAGGCCCGACGCCCCATGGCCGCCGGGCCCGACGCGGCCCAAATAGCATCGCACGCTGAATGAAGCCGCCCCCCTCCCCTTCCTACACTTCTTCCTAAGCAAGCGCCTGCGACCGCGGGAGGTTGCTTGGGAGAGAGAAAGGAGAGTCATGGCCGATTACAAGAAGTGGTTGGACGAACTCAACCGCGAGGCGTACCACGACGGCGAGTGGCAGTGGCAGGAAGGGGACTTCACCGTCACGCGCACCACGCACTGGTCGCCCCCGGGCTGCCACATGGGCTGCGGCGTGCTGCTGTACACCAAGGACAACAAGCTCGTCAAGGTGGAGGGCGACCCGCTGAACGCCGTCGCCAACGGCAAGCTGTGCATGCGCTGCCTGTCCATGCCCGACGCCGTCAACCACCCCGATCGCCTGAAGTACCCCCTGCGTCGCGCCGGCGAGCGCGGCGAGGACAAGTGGGAGCGCATCAGCTGGGATGAGGCCTACGACGAGATCACCGAGAAGGTGCTCGCCATCAAGAAGGACTTCGGCCCCGAGACCATCGTGGTCGTGCACGGCACGGGCCGCAACATCGGCTGGCAGGTGCCCTACTTCGCGTCCGCGTGCATGCAGACGCCCAACGTGTCCACGTTCGGCTTCACGGGCTTCGCCTGCTACCTGCCGCGCATGATCGGCACGTCCGCCAAGTTCGGCGACATGTTCATCGTCGACGCGTCCCAGGCCCACTGGGACCGCTACGCCGCCGACAGCTGGGAGGTGCCCGGCGTCATCCTGGTGTGGGGCAACGAGCCCATCAAGTCCAACGCTGACGGCTTTCTTGGCCACTGGCTGGTCGAGTGCGTGCAGATGGGGTCGAAGATCGTCTCCGTCGACCCGCGCCTGACCTGGTGGGGCGCCCGTGCCGCCTACTGGCTGCCCGTCCGCCCCGGCACCGACGCCGTGGTGGCCATGGCGCTGCTCAACGTCGTCATCGGCGAGGACCTCTACGACCACGAGTTCGTGGAGAAGTGGTGCTACGGCTTCGAGGCGCTGGCCGAGCGCGTGGCTGACAAGACCCCGGAGTGGGCGTCGGAGATCTGCGGCGTGAAGCCGGAGACGCTGCGCGGCGCCGCCCGCCTCATCGCCAACGCCAGCAGCTGCGCCTGCCAGTGGGGCCTGGCCTTCGAGCAGCAGATCGCCGCACTGGGCGTCACCGAGGGCGTGGCCGACC
>JAAWAY010000172.1 GCA_022792415.1 Eggerthellaceae bacterium
CTACCGCGTCATCAGCCTGTGCACCGGCGACATCGGGTTTTCGTCCGCCAAGACCTACGACCTGGAGGTGTGGCTGCCCTGCTACAACGGGTACAAGGAGATCAGCTCGTGCTCGTGCTGCACCGACTTCCAGGCCCGCCGCGCCAACATCAAGTACCGCGATCCCGACAACTTCAAGGGCTCGCGCTACCTGTACACCCTCAACGGGTCGGGCCTGGCCGTGGGCCGCACCATGGCTGCGGTCATCGAGAACTACCAGCAGCCCGACGGCTCCATCAAGGTGCCTGACGCGCTGGTGCCCTACATGGGCGGCGTGACCGTCATCGAGCCGGAAGCGGTCGTGACGGCCTAGCCGCCGCCAGCCCGCGAGCCCGCGAGGCGACCCCCGGCCGACCCGAGCGGCGCCGGGCTGGGAGCCGCTAGGCGGGCGAGGCCTGAGGAACCCGAAGATCATGAGACCCGAAGACGACTGGTCGCCCCTCGATTCCATGGGGGGTCCCACCCCGGCGGACATCATCGCGGATGCGAAGGGCGTCTTGGGGGAGAACAACCCGCGCCGCCAGGCCGAGGAGGCCCTGGCGGCCGCGTCGCGCCCTGCCCCGCGCACCTTCGAGGAGCACATCAAGGAGGCCACGGGCCAGTTCCCCACGGTTGACGGCCGCGAGCTGGACCCGGCCGAGGCCCAGGCGCACCACGAGGCGGCCCGCGCGGCGGCACGGGGCGGCACGGGGCCCGTCGGGTCGGCGGACGCGAGCGGGTCGGTGGGCGGTCCCGGGTCGTCCGGCCCCCTCGGCGGCGACGCGGGTGCGCTCAACGGCCTGGGGGAGGCCCGGCGCCGCGCGGCCGGCGACGGCGGCCCCTCGGGCGCGGGCCGGCGCCGCAGCCGGGCCGAGGCTCAGGCGCAGGTCGAGGCCAAGCGGCGGGCCCGCACGCGCCGCTGGCTGGTGGCCAAGGTGGTGCTGGGCGTGGTCCTGGCCCTGCTGGTGGCCGTCGCCGGGGCGTTCTCGTGGTTCCGCTGGCTGGGCGGCAACGACGCCGAGGACATCCAGGGCGTGTGGTACGTCAACGACAGCGACGCGCCCATCACCATCACTGGCAGCTCCATCATCCTCACCGACGAGGTGGCGTACCGCTACGTCCTGGACCCCGAGTCGAAGGCCATCGCGTTCACGTTCTCGCGCCTGACGGGGCAGGGCCACTACCGGTTCTCGCTCGACCGCCAGTCGGTGGCCATCATCGACGGCGAGGTCGGCTGGTGGGACTCGCTCGTCGAGGACTTCGGCTGGACGATCGAGGCGCTGGCCGCGTCGGCGCGGGGCGAGACCCTGCCCCCGGCGACGGGCGACGGCGTCATGCTGCTGTCGCGCACCTCGGCGTCGGAGCGCCAGGCGGCCGAGGCGGCGCGCCTCGCGGGCCAGGCGGAGGCCGGCGCGACCGCGTCTGACGCGGGAACGGCCTCGGGCGCGTCCTCGGCAGGCGGCGCGGGCATGGCCTCGGGTGCCGCCCCCGAGGCGTCGGAGGGAGACGCGGCGACCGACGACCCGTCGTCGGGCGGAGCCGGCATGGCCGCGGGCGCGGGCGGCGGAGCCGGCATGGCCGCGGGCGCGGGCGGCTCGAGTGATGCGGGCGCGTCGGAGGAAGACCCCGACGACGAGCCCGACTACGACCCGAATAACCTGACGCCGGGCGGCAACGCGGCCGACCCGGCCGCGGCGTCGTGACGCCTGGCGACCACGGGCGACCGCCCGCGCGCAGCGCCCCCCATGCGGCAGGAGAGGCGACGCCCCTTTCCCCTTCCTCGTCCTTGATCTCCCTGGAGCGCGTCACTGTGCGCGCCGACCGCGTGTCGGCCCTGGTGCGCCTGGCGCCCGCCGCCCCGCGCCGCACCTCGCCCGCGCTGGCCGCGCGCGCCGTCGCCGCCTTCCCCGACCTTCCCCTGCACACGTGCGTCAACGACCGCGGCCCCACGTTCGCGGCCGTCATGGACGACACGCCGCTGCCTCACCTGCTTGAGCACCTGGCCATCAGCCTGATGCTGCGCGACGACGCCACGCCCGCGTGCGCAGTCCATGTAGGTACGACCGAATGGCTCAACGAGGACGAGGGCCTGGCCCGCGTTGAGGTAACCTATACCGACGACCTGGTGGCGCTGCGGGCCCTCCGCGCCGCCGCCGCGTTCCTCGACGAGGAAGGGAGGGAATGCGCGCGCCATGACATCAGCTCACCTCACATTCGATCACACCGGTGACAAGATCGCCGACCGCATCAGGAAGATGCGCCCCAGCGCCGTGCGCAACCTGTTTGCCGCCGCGGTGCGCCCGGACATCATCTCGCTGTCCGGCGGCATGCCCGACGTGTCGCTGCTGCCGGCCTCGGCCGTGCGCAAGGCCACCCGCGCCGCCGTCGAGGACGACCGCGCCGTCGCCCTGCAGTACGGCGGCACCGACGGGCGCCTTGAGACGCGCCAGGTGGTGTGCGGCCTCATGCGCGACCTGGGCGTGCGCTGCAAGCCCGACGAGGTGATGCTCACCACGGGTGCGCAGTCAGCGCTCGACCTCATCGCCAAGACGTTCATCGACCCCGGCGACATCATCCTGGCCGAGGGGCCCACCTACCTGGGCGCCCTGCAGGCCTTCAGCGCCTACGAGCCCGACGTGCGCTGCATCCCCTTCGACGACGAGGGCATGCGCATGGACCTGCTGGAGCAGGAGCTCGAGCGCATCGGCAAGGGCAACCCCCGCCTGAAGTTCTGCTACACCATCCCCAACTTCCAGAACCCCGGCGGCGTCACCATGGTGCCCGAGCGCCGCAAGCGTCTGCTGGAGCTGGCCCGCGAGTACGACTTCATGGTGGTGGAGGACGACCCCTACGGCCGCCTGCGCTATGACGGCGGCCACATGATCCCGCTCAAGGCGCTCGACAACGATGTCATCTACCTGGGCACCATATCCAAGGTGTTCGCGCCGGGCCTGCGCACCGGCTGGATCGTGGCGCCGCGCAACGTGCTGGCCCGCATCAACCTGGCCAAGCAGGGCACCGACCTGTGCGGCAGCTCGTTCGACCAGATCGTGGTGGAGCACTACTTCACCGACACGCCCTGGGAGCGCACGCTGCAGAAGTTCCTGAAGGTGTACCGCGAGCGCCGCGACGCCATGCTCGACGCGCTGGACGAGTTCTTCCCGCCCGAGGCGTCGTGGACGCACCCGGACGGCGGCCTGTTCGTGTGGGTGACGCTGCCCCCGTACGTGGACACGGGCTCGATGCTGGGCGCGGCCCTGGAGGCCGGCGTGACGTACGTGCCCGGCGACAGCTTCTTCCCCGACGGCGTGACGGGCAAGAACTGCATGCGCATCAACTTCAGCTACGAGACGCCCGAGAACATCACCGAGGCCGTCCGGAGGCTGGCGAAGGTGATCGAGGAGCGCCTGGAGCTGTACCGCGTGTTCATCGCCGCCGGTGCGGTGAAGGACCCGAGCGCCGCGGCCGAGGGACGCGCCGCGGCGGACGACGACGAGAACTAGGCTTCGAGACGGGCCCCGCGGGGACGACAAGGAGGACATGGTGAAGGTAGCGGTTCTGATGGGAGGCAGCTCGTTCGAGCGCGAGTTCTCCCTGGCAAGCGGCAAGAACGTGTGCGCGGCGCTGGAGGAGGCGGGCCATCGCGTGGTGCCGCTGGACACCAACGACCAGCTGGTGCCCACCCTGCGCAGCGAGCGCCCCGACGTGGTGTACAACGCGCTCCACGGCAAGCACGGCGAGGACGGGACCATCCAGAGCCTGCTGGAGTTTCTGGGGCTGCCCTTCGTCGGGTCGCCGGCGCACGTGTGCCACCGCACGTGGAACAAGGACGCCCTGCACTCGACGCTGGAGAACTACCGCGTGCTCACCGAGGAGGAGCCCGTGGCCTCGTGGCCGCAGGGCATCTTCATCGCGCGCGACGCCTTCAAGGACATGGGGGCCGCCACGGCGCTCGACCTGGTGGGCGAGCGCGTCATCGGCGGCTACCCGCTGGCCGTGAAGCCGGCCCACGGCGGGTCGGCCCTGGGCGTGCACCGCGTGGACTCGCAGGACGAGCTGGGCGAGGCCATCCTGGACGCGCTGTCCTACGACGACGCGGTGAATATCGAGCAGTGGGTGGAGGGCGTCGAGCTGTCCGTGGCCGTGCTGGGAACGGGCTGGGACGCGCACGCGTTGCCTCCGGTGGAGATCGTCGCCCACGACGGTTTCTTCGACGCCGAGGCGCGCATGGTGCCCAACCGCGTGGACTTCGTGTGCCCCGTGCGCATGGAGTCGCTGTCGTCGAACGAGGCCGACGCGCAGGCCATCCGCGCCGAGATCGAGCGCGCCGCCCTGGAGGTGTACCGCGCCTACGGCGTGCGCGACCTGGGGCGCATCGACATGATCTGGGACGGCAGCCGCGCGCGCTGCTTCGAGGTGGACGTGTCGCCCGGCATGAGCGACGCCTCGCTGTTCCCCGTGGCGTGCCAGGCGGCCGGCCTGACGCTGCCGGGCGTGCTGAACGCGCTCGTCACCGCGGCCGAGGGGCGCGTCGCGTTCTAAGGCGCGCGGGTGCGGACCGCGCGGGCGCGCCGGACGCGCGGCGGTGTTTCACGTGAAACGCCGCCGCCCTGTTCCGCCCCGCGCCCCGCACTTCACGCCTTACCCGCGTCCCTTCGCCCGCCCCCTGCGCGGGCGCGTCGTGCGGCTGGCGTGGTCCCTGCGGTGTTTCACGTGAAACATTGATGATCGTGTCGGTTATAGTTGCGAACACCGATGACGAATGGGCAACCAATGCGTGGAAGCTGCGCGTTTTCGCAAGGCTGAGCGGGCGGCTGCCATATAATGAGCAAACCGATCAGCACGATTTAGGAGGCAGTTATGGCCAACAAATTCGGAGCATTCCTCTTTGGCGGCGTCGTGGGCGCCATCGCGGCGCTGCTGTGCGCCCCTCGCTCGGGTGAGGAGACGCGCGCCATGGTGGCCGACAAGGCCAATACCGTCTGGGGCGAGGCCCAGGACTGGGGCGCCCAGGCCGGCGCCAACGCCCAGCAGGTGTACCAGCAGGCCGCCGCTAAGGGCCAGCAGGTCGTCGAGGACGTGACCACCAAGGGGCAGGCCATCGCCAGCGACGTGGCCGAGAAGAGCCAGCACATCGCCAACGAGGTGGCCGAGAAGGGCCAGGCCATCGCCAACGAGGTCGCCACCAAGGGCCAGAGCGTCTACGAGACCGCGTCGGCCAAGGTGCAGGAGGCCGCCGGCAACATGAAGCCCGTGTTCTCCGAGAAGAACGACGAGCTGCGCGAGAAGATCGACGCCGCCCGCCAGCGCATCGCCGCCCAGGTGGCCAAGAACGCCGAGGAGACGTCCACCACGGTGGCCGCCGAGGTGCCCGTGGCCGCCGAGAAGGCCGAGGGCGTCATCAACGACGCCGCCACCGCCGTCCAGGACACCGCGGCCCAGGTGGCCGACGCCGCCCAGGACGCCGCGGACGCCGCGCACGACGCCCAGTAGTCCGTCGCGCCAGCGCCGGGCGCAGTTGAATTGGGGCCGGTGCCCCGCATAAGCGTCACCAGACGGCCGGGTAGCCCGCGAGGCTCGCCCGGCCGTCTTCGCATAGGAGGCGAGAGCGGGCGCGCGCCGGGACGCGACGCGCCGGGCAGGGCCCCGGATGCGAGGGACGCCGGGCGCCCGGTCGCGGCGGCGGGGGCGCAGGGCGCCCCTTCCCATTCCGTATGGTATCGAGCACGAGGGAGTTACCCATGGCTGATCACCTGCTCAGCACCGACGAGCTCACCGGCTTGCGCGTGCTGGCGGCCAAGAAGAGCAAGAAGGATCCGGAGGCCACGCGCCGCCTGGGCAAGGTGCGCGCCTGCGTGTTCCACCCCAAGGAGAAGCGCTGCGTCGGGTTTCTGGTGAAGCGGCCGGATGCCGCGCTCATGTTCCACCGCAAGGACGTGTTCGTGGCCATCGACGGCTACGACTTCGTCGACGGGCGCATTGTGGTGCACGACGACCCCGCCGCCACCGACAAGGACGCGTGCAAGGCCCTGGGCATCAGCTGGGACGATTGCGTGCTGTGGGTGGGGCTGCCCGTCATGTGCCAGGACGGCACGGAGTTCGGCCTGGTGGGAGACGTGATCTTCGACGCCGAGACCGGGGCGGTGCACGAGCTGGTGGTGACGGCCGGCGCCACCGCCAACGCGCTTCTGGGCAAGCGCCACGTGCCCGCCTCGCTCATCCGCGGCTTCAAGCGCGGCATGGGGGCGGCCCTCAACGTGGCCGACGAGGAGGACGAGGTCATCCGCGGGGCCATCCTGGTGGATGACGCGGTGCGTGACCTGGCGGTGGAGGGCGGCCTGGCCGAGAAGGCCGGCGAGGCCACGGCCGTGGTGGCCGACAAGGCCCAGGGCGCCATCGACGCGGCCAAGCCCGTGGTGAGCGAGGCGGCCGCCGTGGCGGGCGAGGCCGTCAACAAGGGCGCGTACGCCACGGGACGGCAGATCAGCCGCGCCAAGGGCATGTTCTCGGGCTTCAAGGAGGAGTACGACAAGGCTGCGGGCAAGGCGCCGGCCGACGGGCGCGCGGCGCTCGAGGAGGCGTCGGACGCGGGCGACGATCTTGAAGATTCCCTTAATGATGATGTCGAATACGTGTATGTGGACGAGGACGGCAACGTCATAGACGAAGATGATCTGGAGATCGTCTACGTGGACGAGGAGGGCAACGTCGTCGACGCGCCCGAGCCGGCCGCGGCGTCGCCCGCGAAGAAGCCCAAGCCCGCGTCCGACGGCGTGGAGGGCGCGGCGCGCGCCGTGGGGTCGCACCTGAAGAAGGCCGGCGGCATGTTCGACGCGTTCAAGGAAGAATACGACAAGGCCAGGAAATGACAGACGACAAGCGAGATACGAAGAACGACGAGACCCCCGGGCGCGCCCCGCGCGCCGTGGAGTCCCTGCGCGAGAAGGCCCACGAGACGACGAGCGTCCACGGGCACAAGATGCCCGCCGCCGACATCTTCAAGCTGTGCGGCCTGGCGGCGTTCTTCGTCATCATGGGCGTGGTGCTGTTCCTGATCTGGCCCTACATCCACGAGATCTTCGAGCCGGGCGGGCTGGAGCGCGTCATGGCCGACGTGCACGCGGCGGGCCCGGCGGGCGTGCTCATCCTGCTGGCCATCCAGTTTCTGCAGATCGTGGTGGCCTTCATCCCGGGCGAGGTGGTGCAGATAGCCGCCGGCCTCATCTACGGCCCCTGGCTGGGCGCGCTCATCATCTTCGTCGGCTGCGTCATCTCCAGCGCGTTCATCTTCGTGCTGGTGCGCAAGCTGGGCGCCCCCTTCGTGCAGGCCATGGTGCCGGCCAAGTACCAGGGCAAGTTCGATGAGTTCGAGGAGTCCGGCAAGCTGAACATCGTGGTGTTCATCCTGTTCCTCATTCCGGGCATGCCCAAGGACGTGTTCACGTACCTGGTGCCGCTGACCACCATGCGGCTGCGCGACTTCATCCTGCTGACCAACTTCGCGCGCATCCCGGGCATCGTGGTGTCCACCTACGCGGCGGCGGGCCTGGCCAACGGCGACTACCTGGAGAGCCTCATGCTGTTCGGCGTGGTGGCCGTCATCGCGGTGCTGGCCATGGTGTTCTACGACCGCATCATCAAGGCCCTCGGCGCCCGCGCGGGCAAGGGGGCGGCCACGCAGGACGAGCCGCGCCGGAAGTAGGTCGGTAGTTTTTCTCTGTGAAGACGGCGACGGCCCGCGGCGCGTGCGGGCATTCGCTACAATAGGCCCACGAGCGATGCGCCCTGCGCGACGGGGCCATCCGTCCGAAGGCAGCCAACGCGCTGCCGCCCGAGCGAATCCTTGAAGGAGGATCACTATGCCCAAGATCACTCGTGATCAGGTCCGCGTTCCCGCCGACGTCATGCCGGACATGCGCGACACCTACGTTGACAACTATATGAAGGCCACGCGCGAGACCGGCCGTCTCATGCTGTTCGCCTGCGACCAGAAGGTCGAGCACCTGAACAAGGACTTCTACGGTGAGGGCATCGACATCGCCGATGCCGAGCCGGAGCACCTGTTCAAGATCGGCAAGGAGGGCGTGTGCGGCGTGCTGGCCGGCCAGCGCGGCCTCATCGCCCAGTACGCGAACGACTACCCCGAGATCAACTACCTGGTCAAGATGAACTCCAAGACCAACCTGGTGGGCGTCAAGCAGGACGACCCGTACTCCCCGCAGCTCACCGACCTGGACGCCGTGCTGGCCATGCGCGACGCGGGCGTGAACATCGTCGGCCTGGGCTACACCATCTACCTGGGCAGCGAGTACGAGTCCACCATGATGGCCGAGGCCGGCGAGCTCATCGCCCAGGCCCATGCCAACGGCCTGCTCGTGGTGCTGTGGATCTACC
>JAAWAY010000012.1 GCA_022792415.1 Eggerthellaceae bacterium
GGCATGGCCTCCACGTTCGAGGAGGCCTGCGCCGTGGCCGACCAGATCGGCTTCCCGCTGCTCGTGCGCCCCAGCTACGTGCTGGGCGGGCGCGGCATGGCCATCGTCTACGACGGAGCCCAGCTGGAGAAGTACATGGGCGAGGCGGCCCGCATATCACCCGACCACCCCGTCTACCTCGATCGGTTCCTGGAGGGCGCCGTGGAGGTCGACCTGGACGCGCTGTGCGACGGCGACGAGGTGTACGTCGGCGGCATCCTCGAGCACATCGAGATGGCCGGCATCCACTCGGGCGACTCCGCGTGCTGCACGCCGCCCTTCGCGCTGTCCGAGGCCGTTCAGGCCCACCTGCGCTCAATCGCGCGGCGCCTGGCCCTGCGCCTGGGCGTGGTGGGCCTCATCAACATCCAGTTCGCCATCAAGGACACCGTCATCTACGTCATCGAGGCCAACCCGCGCGCCAGCCGCACGGTGCCGTTCGTGTCCAAGGCCACGGGCGTGCCGCTGGCCAAGCTGGCCGCGCGCGTCATGGCCGGCGAGAAGCTGGCCGACCTGGGGCTGCCCGACGACGAGCGGCGCCTGGACTACTTCAGCGTCAAGGAGGCCGTCATGCCCTTCGGCCGCTTCCCCGGCGCCGACGTGGTGCTGGGCCCCGAGATGAAGTCCACGGGCGAGGTCATGGGCATCGCCCGCAACTTCCCGGCGGCCTACACCAAGACCCAGCTCGCCATCAGCTACGCGCTGCCCGAGGGGGGCACCGCCTTCCTGTCCGTGAACGACCGCGACAAGCGCGAGCTGGTGCCCATCGCCCGCGACATCGCCCGCCTGGGCTTCAGCATCGCGGCCACCGAGGGCACGGCCCGCGCCCTGCGCGCCGTGGGCGTCGAGTGCGAGGAGGTGGGCAAGATCCATGAGGGGTCGAGCTCCATCATGGACCGCATCGCCGCCGGTGAGATATCCTTCATGGTGAACACGCCGTTCGGCACCGCCACGCGCGGCGACGGCTACGAGCTGCGCATGGCCGCCGTGCGACACGGCGTCACCTACGTCACGACGCTGGCCGGCGCCCAGGCCATGGTGGCCGGCATGGAGGTGGTGCGCGACACCGGCCTGAAGGTGATCGCGCTGCAGGACCTCCCCCAGTGGGAGGGCTAGGCGCGGCAGAGAGCGTGACAGAGGGTCACATCAAACGTCACGCGCCCCGCGCGACGTCGAGGAGGAAGGAGAGCCGATGAGCCAGCTCGTCAACGAGGTGACGCCCGTGCTCGTCAACGAGGAGCTGGGGGCGGGAATCTGGCTCCTCACCGTGGAGACGCCCGCCATCGCCGCGGCGGCGCGGCCCGGCCAGTTCGTCCACGTGCGCATCCCGGGCATGGACGACCACCTGCTGCGCCGCCCGTTCGGCGTGTACGCCGCCGACGCCCAGGCCGGCACGGTGGACGTCATGTACCAGGTGCTCGGCTACGGCACCCGCCACCTGACGACGATCACGCCCGGCGCGGCGGTGGAGATGATCGGCCCCGTCGGCCGCGGCTGGCAGCCCCCCGCGGGCTGCACGCGCGCGCTCCTGGTGGCCGGCGGCGTCGGCTCGGCGCCCCTGCACCCACTCGCCTGCGAGCTGGCGTCCGCGGGCGTGGAGGTGCAGGCCGTGCTCGGCGCGGGCACCGCCGACGCGCTGGTGGCGCGCGAGCGCTTCGGCACGGCGCTGGGCTGCGAGCCCGCCTGCTCCACCGACGACGGCACGTACGGCCGCGCCGGGTTCTGCACGCCGCTCGTGGCCGAGGCGCTCGAGCGCGCGGCGGGGGAGGGGCGCCCCTTCGACTACGTGGCCTGCTGCGGCCCCGAGCCGCTCATGCGCCTGGTGGCCGGCATGGCCGCCGAGGCCGGCGTGTTCTGCGAGGTGTCGCTCGAGCGCCGCATGGCCTGCGGCGTGGGCGTGTGCCTGTCCTGCGTCGTCGATACCGTGGCCGGCAAGCGCCGTGCCTGCGTCGACGGCCCCGTGTTCCCCGCCGAGGAGGTGGTGTGGTGATGCAGCGCGTCCCCCGTGAGACCAACGTGAGGCTCGCCGTCGACCTGGGCGGCCTGGCCATGAGAAACCCCGTCACCGTGGGCTCCGGCACGTTCGGCGCCGGGCGCGAGTACCACGACTTCGTCGACGTCTCCACGCTGGGGGCCGTCACCACCAAGGGCGTGTCGCTCAACGGGTGGGAGGGAAACCCCCAGCCCCGCATCGCCGAGACGCCCTCGGGCATGCTCAACTCCATCGGATTGCAGAACCCGGGCGTGGAGCACCTCAAGGCCCACGAGCTGCCGTGGCTGGCCGAGGTGGGCGCCACCGCCGTCGTCAACGTGTCGGGCCACAGCATGGGCGAGTACGTGGCCGTCATCGAGGCGCTCGAGGACGCGCCCGTGGCCGCCTACGAGGTGAACATCTCCTGCCCCAACGTGGACGCGGGCGGCATGGCCATGGGCTGCGACCCGTGCCAGGTGGAGCAGGTGGTCGGCCTGTGCCGCGCCGCCACGGCGCGCCCGCTCATCGTCAAGCTCACGCCCAACGTCACCGACATCGCCGAGATCGCCCGCGCCGCCGAGGCCGCGGGCGCCGACGCCGTGTCGCTCATCAACACGCTGCTCGGCATGGCGGTAGACGCCCGCCGGCGCCGCCCGATGCTCGCCCGCGTGGTGGGCGGCCTGTCGGGCCCGGCCGTCAAGCCCGTGGCCCTGCGCATGGTGTGGCAGGTGGCCCGCGCCGTCGACGTGCCGGTGCTGGGCATGGGCGGCATCTCCACGGGCACCGACGCCGTGGAGTTCATGCTGGCCGGCGCCACCGCCGTGGCCGTGGGAGCTGCCAACTTCGCCAACCCCCACGCCACCGTCGACGTCATCGACGGCATCATCGACTACTGCGAGGAGCAGGGCGTCTCCGACGTCAACGAGCTGATAGGAGCCCTGGAATGCTAGAGAGAGACCTCAACCCCGACTTCCGGTCGCTGCCCGCCTCCGAGCGCGTCATCGTGGCGCTCGACTGCAACACGGGCTGGGAGGCCATCGTACTGGCCGATGCCCTCGTGGGCAAGGCGTCCTGGGTGAAGGTGGGCATGACGCTGTACTACGCCGAGGGCCCGGCCATCATCCAGATGTTCAAGCGCCGCGGCTTCAAGGTGTTCCTCGACCTCAAGTTCCACGACATCCCGCACCAGATCGAGGGCGCGGCCCGCTCGGCCACGGCCGCCGGCGCGGACATGATCACCATGCACACGGTGGGCGGGCGCGCCATGATGGAGGCCGCCCAGCGCGGCGCCGAGCTCGGGGCCGCCGACGCGGGCCGCCCGGTGCCGGCGACGCTGGGCATCACGGTGCTCACGTCCATGGACGCCGAGGCCCTGGCCGAGACGGGCGTGACGCGCCCCCTGACCGACCAGGTGGCCGCCCTGGCCGAGCTGGCGCGCCTCTCGGGCATCTCCGGCGTCGTGGCGTCCCCGCTCGAGGCCGCCATGCTGCGCGAGGTCCTGGGCCCCGACGCGTTCATCGTCACGCCGGGCGTGCGCCCCGCCGGCGCCGAGCTGGGCGACCAGAGCCGCGTCATGACGCCGGCCGAGGCCTTCCGCGCCGGCTCGTCCCACATCGTGGTGGGTCGCCCCATCACCCAGGCGCCCGACCCGGTGGCCGCCTTCGACGCCATCGCTGCGGAGCTCGCCGGGCTGTAGGAGGACGCCGGATGCGGCCCCACGCGGGCATTTAGTAGAGGATTTGAGGAATTCCCGCCGTTCACGGGGCATTTTCCGTCAGGCCTCGCCATAATGGCCCCAAGGTTTCGGGCCCGTGAGGCCGCATCCGGCCCCTGGGGCACGTCCGGGGAGCGCCGCCGCACCCGCCCGATGAGCTATCGCCAACGATACCGTTCGGAGAGAAGGAGACCAACCCATGGCTATTCCCCAGCTGAGCCCGGAGGCCCGCGCAGAGGCGCTCGAGAAGGCCAAGGCCGCCCGCATCCGCCGTGCCGAGGTGCGCGACGACCTGAAGGCCGGCAAGCTGTCCATCGCGCAGGTCCTCGACCTGAGGGACGACCCGGTCGTGGGCCGCATGAAGGTGTCCACGCTCATCGAGACGATGCCCGGCTACGGCAAGGCCAAGGCCGAGAAGGTCATGCGCGAGCTGCAGATCGCCGAGAGCCGCCGCCTGCGCGGCCTGGGCGAGCGCCAGCGCGCCGCCCTGCTGGAGCGCCTGGGCTAGCCCCCATGAGGCACGGCAACCTCTTCGTCATATCGGGGCCCTCGGGCGCGGGCAAGGGCACGCTGGTGGCGCGCCTGGTCGAGGCCGTCCCCGACGCCTGGGTGTCCGTGTCGGCCACCACGCGCGCGCCCCGCGAGGGCGAGCGCGACGGCGTGCAGTACTACTTCCTGTCAGAGGAGGAGTTCCTGGCCGACGCCGAGCGGGACGGCTTCCTGGAGTGGGCCCGCTACGCCGGCAACTGCTACGGCACGCCCCGCGCCTCCGTCGAGGAGGCCATGGCCGCCGGCCGCCAGGTCATCCTGGAGATCGACGTGCAGGGCGCCTTCCAGGTGCGCAACAAGATGCCCGACGCGCGCCTCGTGTTCATCGAGCCGCCCTCGCTTGAAGTGCTCGAGCAGCGCCTGCGGGGGAGGGGCACCGAGTCCGATGACGTCGTCAGGGAGCGCATGGCCGCCGCCGAGGTGGAGCTTTCCCGCAAAATGGAGTATGATATTCGGCTGGTGAACGACGACCTGGACGAAGCGACGCGAGCCCTGGTCGCCTACGTAAACGAACAAGCAGAGAGACCGCGAGGATAACCCACCTATGAGCATCATCGAACCCAAGATCGACGTCCTGCTGGGCGAGACCGACAACGACCGCTTCCTGCTGTGCGCCCTGGCGTCCAAGCGCGCCCACGACATCAACGACATGATGCGCGGCCAGCGCGATCGCGCCATCCAGCTGCAGACGGCGGTGGAGATCGCCCGCGCGGCCGACAAGAAGCCGCTTTCCATGGCGTTCTCCGAGATCGCCCGCGGCGAGGTCTCCTACAACCCGGAGTCCATCGACGTCAAGAACCACTAGGCCCCGCGCCCGCTGGGCGCTCCGCCTGCCTGAGAAGCCCCCGCCATCCCGCACCCCGAGCCGTTCGGCCCGGCGGCGGGTCCCGGGGGCTTCCTGCTGACCAGACCCGTGACCATGAGGTGTCCCATGACCCAACCCACCACCCAGCCCGCCGACGCCGCCGCAGGCCCCGACGAGGCGCCCGAGGACTTCCAGCGCATCATCCTGGTGCACTACCACGAGATCGGCCTGAAGGGGCACAACCGCGGCGTCTTCGAGAAGCGCCTGCTCAAGAACCTCGAGGCGCTGCTCGCCGGCTTTCCCGTCGTCACCATCCACCGCATCGCCGGGCGCCTGCTCGTGTTCCTGCGCGAGGGGACGGGGCAGGCGCAGGCCGAGGCGTGCGCCGACGCCATCACGGGCACGCCCGGCGTGGCGCGCGTGTCCTGCGGCTTCAAGTGCGAGCGCGACGTGGCCGAGATGGGCCGCGCCGCCGTGCTCGCGCTGTCCGAGGCCGACGACTTCGGCAGCTTCAAGGTGCACGCGCGGCGCAACCACACCGACTTCCCCGTGGACTCCATGGCGCTCAACCGCGAGGTGGGCGCGGTGCTGTGCGCGGCGTTTCCCGACAAGCGCGTCATCATGAAGGACCCCGACGTCACCGTGGGCGTCGAGGTCATCCAGGGCGCCGCCTACGTCTACGCGCGCTCCGTGCGCGGCATCGGCGGGCTGCCCGTGGGCTCGTCGGGCAAGGTGGCGTGCCTGCTGTCGTCGGGCATCGACTCGCCGGTGGCGCTGTGGCGCATGGCCCGGCGCGGCGCC
>JAAWAY010000173.1 GCA_022792415.1 Eggerthellaceae bacterium
AAGGCCCAGGCCGCCGAGTCCGGCAAGCCCGAGAACATCCAGGAGAAGATGGCCGAGGGCCGCATGGAGAAGTTCTACAAGGAGAACTGCCTCACCGAGCAGGCCTTCGTGAAGAACCCGGACATCACCGTGGCCCAGCACGTCGAGGAGTGCGCCAAGGAGATGGGCGGCACGGTCGCCATCACCGGCTTCGTCCGCTTCGCCCTGGGCGAGGGCGAGTAACCCCTCGTCAGCCCCGCATCGCTGTCAGGCCCCCGGCATCCGGGGGCCTTACCGTATAAAGGACTCGTCATGGCAGAAGAAATCATCATCGTGCGTGGAAACGGCGTCCTCCAGGGCGACGTCACCGTGTCGGGCGCCAAGAACTCGGCCCTGAAGCTCATGGCCGCGTCGCTTCTGGGACGCGGTGAGTCGGTCATCCGCAACGTGCCCCTCATCTCGGACATCGAGCTCATGGCCGAGGTGCTGGAGCGGCTGGGCGCCAAGGTGCGCCGCGACGGCCACGCCCTGACCATCGACACGGCGCCGGTCGACTCCTGCGAGACGCCCTACGAGCTGGTGTCGAAGATGCGCGCGAGCATATCGGTGCTCGGTCCGCTCATCGGACGCTTCGGCGAGGCGCACGTCGCCATGCCGGGCGGCTGCCAGATCGGCGCCCGCAAGATCGACATGCACCTGGTGGGCCTGGAGGCCCTGGGCGTGGAGTTCGACGTGGCCCACGGCGTGCTGGAGGCACGCACGCCCCACGGGCTGCGCGGGGCGTCCGTGACGCTGGAGTTCCCCAGCGTGGGCGCGACGGAGAACCTGCTCATGGCGGCCGTGGTAGCCGAGGGCGCCACGGTCATCGAGAACGCGGCCCGCGAGCCGGAGATCGAGGACCTCGCGTCCATGCTCAACGCCATGGGGGCCAAGGTGAGCGGCGCGGGCACCTCCATCATCGAGGTGGAGGGCGTGCCGCTGGCGTCACTGCATCCCTGCGAGCACACGACGGTGGGCGACCGCATCGAGGCGGGCACGTTCCTGGCCGGCGGCGCCCTCACCGGCGGCCCGGTCACGGTGCACGGCATCGACCCGTCCTTCCTGCGCATGGCCATCGTCAAGCTGCGCGCCATGGGCTGCGACGTGGAGACGGGCGCCGACTGGGTGCGCGTGAGCCGCGAGCGCCCGCTCGTGCCCACCGACATCCAGACGCTGCCCCATCCCGGGTTCCCCACCGACCTGCAGGCGCAGTTCATGCTGCTGGCCTCGCAGGCCGAGGGTATCTCCGTCATCACCGAGAACGTCTTCGAGAACCGCTTCATGTTCGCGGCCGAGCTCATGCGCATGGGCGCCGACATCCAGATGGAGGACCACCACGCCATCGTACGCGGCGGTGGCCGCCTGCAGGGCGCCCCCGTGTCGTCCACCGACCTGCGCGCGGGCGGCGCGCTCGTGCTGGCGGGCATCGTGGCCGAGGGGGAGACCGCCGTCCACCACATCGAGCACATCGACCGCGGCTACGAGGACTACGCGGGCAAGCTGTCGTCGCTCGGCGCCGACGTGCGCCGCGTGACCGTGGGCGCCGAGTAGGACGCGGCCATGCTTCGCAGGCGCAAGGGCTTCTCGCCGTCCCAGTCGAAGCGGATGTCGCGCTCCATGCGCGACTCCACCGTCGGCACCCACGTCGCGCGTTCCGGGGCTCCCCGCCACGGGCGCCACGCCAACGCCGGCAGCGTGGAGTTCTCCAACGCGCGCAAGCGGCAGCGGGCCGCGCGCGGTTACGTGGATCAGGTGGACCCCGCCACCAGCACGCGCGAGAGCGACCAGGCCTACTCCCGCCGCACCGGGCGGCGCGGCTACGTCCAGGAGATGCAGCACAAGAAGCGCGTGCGCCGCGTGACGTTCCTCGTCGCCGCCGTGGCCCTGGTGGCCGTCGTGGCGGTGGGCGTGGGCGTGTTCACGTACTTCGCCTCGTCCGACTCGCGCCTGTCGCTGGCCGACTCCAACGCGTCTGAGGCCCTGGTGGCCGCGGCGGACGGCGAGCCCTCCTACCTGCTGGCCGCCGCCGAGCTGGGCACGGCCACCCGCGCGGGCGGGGCCGACACCGAGGCCTACCTGCTCGTGCGCCTGGACCCGCAGGCCCGCTCGGTCACCCTGGTGAGCATCCCCTCGTGCACCGAGGTGCGTCTGTCCGACGGCGAGGCTCACCCGCTCTACGACGCGGTCCAGGTGGGCGGCGACGCCGAGCTGGTGCGCGCCGTGGCCGAGCTGGCCGACGTGGACATCGCGCATTTCGGCCGCACGAACGCCGTGGGGCTGTCGCATCTGGTGGACATCGTGGGCGGCGTGGCCGTGGACGTGGTCGAGGAGGTGGACGACCCGCGGGCCTCCACCGTGTTCATCGAGACGGGGGGGCAGGTGCTCGACGCGCGCCAGTCGCTGGCCTTCCTGCGCGCCACCAACTACGCCGACGGCGTGCAGCGCCAGGCGGCCAACCAGATAGCCTTCTCGCTGAGCCTGGCCGCCGAGACGCTGTCGTCGGAGGGCATCGGGTTCGCCGCGCGCCTGGCCGACATGGCCGAGTGGGTGGAGACCGACTGGACGTCATCGCAGATCATGGCGCTGGGCGACGCCCTGCGCCCGCTCGAGGACGCCACCGTGTACCAGGCGATGCTGCCCGGGCGCCTGACCGACCGGGACGGCAGCGCGCGCTACGTGGTGAACGACGAGGAGTGGGCGGCCATGATGGACGCGGTGCGCGCCGGCTCGTCGCCTCTGTCCCCCGCCGAGGCGCTCGCCGCGCTCGACCGCACCGCCGTGACGGTGGAGATCCGAAACGGCGGCGGCGTCACGGGCGCCGGTGCGAAGATGGGGGAGATCCTCACCGCGGACGGCTACCAGGTGACCGACATCGGCAACGCCAACGACGGTGGCGTCTACACCGAGACGCTGGTGGTGTACAAGGACCCGGCCTACGAGGCCGCGGCCAAGGCCATCGTGTCCGACGTGGGGGCTGGCCGCGTGGTGAACGGCGGCGACTTCTACACGTTCAAGGACAACGTGCTGGTGATGGTGGGCCAGGACTGGGTGCCCGTGGGCTGACCGCCCGCGGCCCGTGCGGCGGGAGGGCCCGGTTCACGGATCCCCAACGGTGGGGATTTCGGGGAGGGGCCTCCGCGCGCCGCGGCTATGCTATGATGCGCTGGAAACATGATCCCTTTCGAAAGGAAGTCTGCTATGGTTGAGAAGTCCGATGTGGCGGCCGTGCTCGAGCTGATCCGCCCCAGCCTCCAGGCCGACGGCGGCGACGTGCAGCTGGTCGAGGTGTCTGACGACGGCGTGGTGACGGTCGAGCTGCAGGGCGCGTGCAAGGGCTGCCCGATGTCCCAGATGACCCTGGCCAACGGCGTGGAGCGCATCCTCAAGGAGCGCGTGCCCGGCGTGACCCGGGTGGTGCCGGCCGACCTGTAGGCCGCGGGACCAACGCATGAACGCGGGGCGGGCTCTCGGGCCCGCCCCTTGCTTTTCCTGAAGGGGGATCGACATGGAGAGATGCTGGGAGCGTCGCGGCTGCGACGAGGAGATGCGCGGGCGCTGTCCCCACAACATCCCCGGCGAGCCGTGCCCGTCGGAGTGCAACTTCGCCGCCTGCTACCGCAAGACCCATGTGGTCACCGACGACCTGGACCTCATCCTCAACCCCGACCGTGACTACGCCGCCGCGGTGAAGGAGGTCTGCCGCATCTGCGAGCACTTCCTCACGCACGGCCCCGACGTCACCGACCGCACGGAGGAGGTCTGCCGCCAGGGCAACCCCAACCGGTTCCTGCTCTGAGCGCGCCCGCGCCCGGTGCGCGCGGCAGCGGGGCTTCCCCGCGGTTCTGCTACAATGGGCCCCGGCCCACGGAACACACCTGAGGAGGTGGAGGCATGACCCAGGACATCACCTGCCCCGCGTGCGCGGGGACGTCCCTTGACGTGACCTCCTACGACTCCATGATGGTCCTGAGGCCCGACCTGGCGTTCTTCTCGCTCACCTGCCCGCGCTGCGGCGCGAAGGTATCGTCGCTGCAGCCTATCCCCGCGGCGCTGCGCGAGGAGGTCCGCTTCGCCGCCATCGAGGTGGGCGCCGGCATGGGGCGGCGATAGCTGGTGCTCGACGCCCTCTACCACGCCATCGATCCCGTCGCGTTCGCCATCGGGCCCTTCGCGGTGCGCTGGTACGGCATCGCCTACGTGCTGGGGTTCATCTGCGCGGCCCTCATCATCCGGCAGGTCGCGCGCCGCTGGCGCGTCACCGTCGACGGGGACTCGCTGCTCACCATCATGATCTGCGTCATCGTCGGCATCATCCTGGGCGCGCGCCTGGGCTACGTGCTGTTCTACGGCGACGGCTACTACCTGTCCCATCCGCTGGAGATCCTCGCCTTCAACCAGGGCGGCATGAGCTTCCACGGCGGCCTGGTGGGCGCGCTGCTGTCGGGCATCGTGGCCGCGCGGCTCACGGGCATCCCGTACCTGACGCTGGCCGACCTGGGCTGCATCGCCGCGCCGGTGGGCCTGTTCTTCGGGCGGTGCGCCAACTTCGTCAACGGCGAGCTGTGGGGCGCGCCCACCGATCTGCCCTGGGGCGTCGTGTTCGGCGGCCAGGCCGGCCTGATGCCACGCCATCCCTCGCAGCTCTACGAGGCGCTTTTGGAGGGCGTCGTCATCTTCTGCGTGCTGTACGCCCTGTCGCGCAGGCTGCCGCCGCGGCCCCGCGGCACGTTCCTCGGCTGCTTCCTCATCCTGTACGGGACGTTCCGGTTCCTGATGGAGTTCGTCCGCGAGCCCGACGCGCAGCTGGGCTACCTGTGGGGCGGCTGGCTCACCATGGGCCAGGTGCTCTCCGCGCCGCTCGTGCTGGTGGGGGTGGGCGTGCTGGCCTACGCCCTGACCAGGCGCCTTCCGCAGCGCGGGGCCGAGCCCGCGGCGGTCGAGCCGCGCGGCTGAGTCCCGCGGGCGCTTCGCCCGGGCGAATGAGGTTACAGCGTGTTTTCGGACCGCGGGTGGGTTTCCCCGGGGGCGTGGCACGCCGTACAATGGGCGTTCGAGGGACCTGAGCCCTTCCCGTCGTGGCAGATGCCGGCGGGTGCGATTACCCGGGCCCGCGCCCGGCTCAACCGAGAAAGAGGTCTGACATGGACATCAAGTTCTACAAGTGCGAGCACTGCGGCAACATCGCCATCAAGGTCGTCGACCACAACGTGCCGCTGTTCTGCTGTGGCGAGAAGATGGTCGAGCTGGTGGCCGACAGCACGGACGCCGCCACCGAGAAGCACGTGCCGGCCGTCACCCGCGAGGAGGGCCACCTGCACGTCAACATCGGCAGCGTCGACCACCCCATGCTGCCCGAGCACTGGATCCAGTTCATCTGCCTGGTCACCGACAAGGGCTACGAGATCCATCCCCTCACGCCCGAGAACGCGCCCGCGACGGACTTCTACGTGGCCGACGGCGTGACGCCTTTCAAGGTGTACGAGTACTGCAACCTGCACGGCCTCTGGGTGACCGAGCTGTAGGCCGCGCCGGCGCGACACCGGATCGCCGAGCGTCGCAGCCCCGATGGGCTCGCGTGCCGGCTGCTCCGACCACAATGCGTCATCTGATACGCCGCCCTTGCAATCTGCGGGGGCGGTGCTATTATATGAAGGCTTGTGTCTCGCCTTGGTCGGAAACCAAGGCACGTGATTCCTTGGTCGGAAACCAAGGAGATAGGGAGAACCAACCATGAAGCAGGGAATTCATCCGGAGTACATGGAGTGCGTCGTGAAGTGCAGCTGCGGCAACACGTTCACCACCCATTCCACCAAGCCTGAGCTGAAGATCGACATCTGCAACGCGTGCCATCCGTTCTACACCGGCACCCAGAAGCTGATCGAC
>JAAWAY010000174.1 GCA_022792415.1 Eggerthellaceae bacterium
GTCATCGGGGGCACGCCCCGGAAAGCGGGGCCGCCCGACGGCGAGCGGGCGGTCGCTACCGCCGCCCCGACCGCTCGCCGCGCGTACGGCGCTGCTGGGCCACGGCGGCGCGGTGGGCGCGCCCGGGCCTGAGGTCGCCCTTGGCCGACGAGCCGCCCCGCGACCCCGCGGGCTTGGCGCCCCGGCCCTGCGACGCGCGCTGCGCGGCCGGGCCCGCGGGGGATCCGCCCTTCTTGGCGCCCCGGCGGGCGCCCTTGCCGGCCGGGGGCTGCTCGGCCTTCTCGGCCGCGGCCTCCCGCGCCTTGGCCTTCTTGCGCTCGCGGGCGCGCATCTCCTTGGCGGCCTGGGCCAGCTCCGGGTCCTTGCGGGCGGCCGCGCCCGTGGCCCGCGCCGCCGCCTCGGCCGCGGCCTGCTCCACGTCGAAGCTCGGCACGTCGAGGGAGGGGATGGAGCGCTTGGTCAGCTTCTCGATGGCCGCCAGCTCGCCCTCGGTCTCGGGGATGACGAACGACAGGGCGAAGCCCTCGTTGCCGGCGCGTCCCGTGCGCCCGATGCGGTGCACGTAGTCCTCGGGCACCGTGGGCAGGTCGAAGTTGACGACGTAGGCCACCTCGTCCACGTCGATGCCGCGAGCCAGCACGTCGGTGGCCACGAGGATGTCGGTGTCGCCCTTGGCGAAGTTGCGCAGCGCCCGGTCGCGCTGGTTCTGGGAGCGGTCGGAGTGCAGCGCCTCGGCGGTGAAGCCCATCTTCTTGAGCTTGCGGCACGTCGAGTCGGCGCGGCGGCGCGTGCGGACGAACACGATGACGCGCTCGTGGCCGTGGTCGGCCAGCACGGCGCGCAGCAGGTCCATGCGCAGCGACTTGGGCACGCGGTAGATGAACTGCTCGACCGTGTCGGCCGTCTCGCCCACCGAGGCGATCTGGACGACGGCGGGGTCGCTCAGGAGCGAGTCGACCTGGCGGCGCACCGACTCGTCGATGGTGGCCGAGAACAGCAGCGTCTGGCGGTCGGCGGGCGTGGCGGCCACGATGCGGCGCACGCTGGGAAGGAAGCCCATGTCGAGCATGCGGTCGGCCTCGTCGAGCACGAGCACCTCCACGTCCTCGAGCGACACGGCCTGCTGGCCCATGAGGTCGAGCAGGCGCCCGGGCGTGGCGATGAGCACGTCGGTGCCCTTGGCCAGGCGCTGCTCCTGGGGGCCCTGGGCCACGCCGCCCACCACGCAGGTGACGCGGCGCCCGTCGCCGGCGGCGATGGCCGTGCACACCTCGGCTATCTGGTTGGCCAGCTCGCGCGTGGGCGTCACCACCAGCACCACAGGGTGCTTGGGGCGGCGCGCCCGGCCCGTGCGGTCCAGGGCCGGCAGCGAGAACGCGGCCGTCTTGCCGGTGCCCGTCTTGGCGGCGGCGATGATGTCGCGGCCCTCCAGCACGAGCGGGATGGCCTGCTCCTGGACGGGGGTGGGCTCGTCGTAGCCCAGCCGCGCCACCGCGTCGAGGGCGGCGGCGGACAGGCCGGTGTCGGCGAATGAGGTCATGGGGTCGTTCCTTTCACGGGGCGCGGCGGCCCCTGGCGTGGGGTCGGTCAGCGGATGTGGGCGGGCTTCTTGCCCCAGTAGAAGTCGGCGAAGCGCTTGCGGCGCAGGCGCGGGTCGGGCTCCTCGTCGGTGGTGGCGAGCGCCCAGGTGGCACGCGCGATGTCGACGGCGGCGTCGGGCCGGCGCAGGAAGGACGCGTTGATGAGCATGGCGTCGGTGCTGGCGGGGTGGGCGTCCACGTGGCGCAGCGTGTCCAGCAGCTCGCGCGCCGTCGTGGCGTGCAGGGCGGCGCCGGCGGCCGTCAGCATGCGCACGTTGGCGTTCTCCTGCCCGTAGGCGCGCCCCATGAGGATCATGGGCACCCGCGAGCACAGGCACTCCGTCACCGTGAGGCCGCCCGACTTGCAGATGATGAGGTCGCTGGCGGCCATGAGCGGCGCGATGCCCTCCACGTACTCGAGCACCGTCACGTTGGACAGCCCCAGCTCGTCGCACTGGCGGCGCAGGTGCTCGGCGTAGGGGGCGTCCTTGCCGGCCACCACCACCAGGTGCATGTCGTCGAAGGAGTGCAGGTAGGGCAGCAGCTTGTCCAGCGCCTCGCGGAAGTGCACGTAGGGGCGCGGGAGGTGCGCGCCGGCCAGCGCCAGCACCACCCGGGCGTCCTGCGGCAGCCCCAGCTCGTCGCGGACGGCGGCGCGGTCGTAGGTGCGGCCGAAGGCGGGCTTGGCGGGGATGCCCGTGATGAGGATGCGCTCCTCGGGCACGCCGCGCGGGCGCAGCGTCTCGGCCATGCTCTCGTTGGCCACGCAGAACAGGTCGGTCTTGCGGTGGGGCCACATGCCCTCCACCTCGTAGTCGGTGGGCACGCATACCACTGGGAAGTCCTGGCCGGTGAGCATGCGCGCGCCCACGGCCACGTTGGCGGCCGTGATGTGGGTGGCCACGATGGCGTCGGGGCACTCTTCGCGCACGTAGTCCACGAAGCGGGGGAACATGACGTGGCACCAGATGGTGCCGCCGCCCCACAGCAGGCGCCCCGTCAGGGTGTAGCGCCAGGTGAGGTCGTAGATGGGGCGGGTGAAGCCCGTGAACATGGACGCCGTGGCGTTGCCGTCGATGGGCATGCGCCCGAAGTCGAGGACGTCGAGGACGCGCACGTCCAGGTCCTCGGGGACGATCGCACCGTAGCGCTCGGCGGCCTCGGGGTCGTCGCGCAGCATCTCGAAGGCCTGGGCCACGGCCTCGGCGGCGCTGCGGTGGCCCGACCCGACGGAGGCGTGCATCACGATCACGAGGGGGCGCCTCGGCCCGTCCGCCGGCTTGGCCTCAAGGACGGGCGGCTCGGCCGGGACCAGGTCGGCGTCTGCGGGCGCGGCGAGCGCGGGTGCGGACGCGAGCACGGGCGCAGCGTCGGTGTCGGCCGCGTGCGGAGACGCCGCCGGCGCGCTCTCGCCCGCCTGCTCGGCGGGGGAGGGGGACGCGGGGGAGGGGTCTTCGGCCGCGGCGTCGAGTGCCGGGTCCTGTGGGGTGTCCTGGGTCTTCATGCCCCCATCATAGCGCACGGCGCCCGCGGGCCGGCCCGGGCGCGCCCATCGTCACCAATAAAGCGACATCCGGTTGGGGCGGCGTCGGATTGCTGGTACCATTGCCCCGTACGCGTCGAGACCACCGGAGAGGCGGATTACCGTGATCGACCCCAGCCTGACCTGCGATCCCGACCTCCGGCAGGAGGTGGACGCCGCCCGCCGCGGCGCGGGCGTCGCCGTGCTCATCCCCTGCTACAACGAGGCCGTCACCATCGCCAAGGTGGTCGACGACTTCCGCCGGGCGCTGCCCGAGGCCACGGTGTACGTCTATGACAACAACTCCTCCGACGACACGGCCGCCATCGCCGCCGAGCACGGCGCCGTCGTGCGGTTCGAGGGGCGCCAGGGCAAGGGCAACGTCGTGCGCCAGATGTTCCGCGAGATCGACGCCGACTACTACGTGATGGTGGACGGCGACGACACGTACCCGGCTGAGGCCGCCCCCGACCTCATCGAGCCCCTGGCCGCCGACCGCGCCGACATGACCGTGGGCGACCGCCTCTCCAACGGCAGCTACGGCAAGGAGAACGACCGCGCCTTCCACGGGTTCGGCAACAACCTGGTGCGGTTCCTCATCAAACTCATCTACGGGTACGCCTTCGAGGACGTCATGACCGGCTACCGCGCCTTCAACCGCGTGTTCGTCAAGACGACGCCCGTTCTGTCCGAGGGATTCCAGATCGAGACGGAGCTGTCCATCCACGCCGTCGACAAGCGCTGGCGCATCGTCGACGTGCCCATCGACTACCGGGACCGCCCCGAGGGCAGCTTCTCCAAGCTCTCGACGTTCGGGGACGGCGCCAAGGTGCTGCGCGCCATCACGTCGCTGTTCAAGGACTACCGGCCCTTCGCGTTCTTCGGGTGGCTGGCGCTGGTGCTCATGGCGCTGGGCCTGGTGGCCGGCGTGCCCGTCATCTCGGAGTACCTGGCCACGAGCTACGTGTCCAAGCTGCCCTCCGCCGTGCTGGCTGTGGCGCTCGTCATCTGCGGCGCGCTGTCGTTCACGGCGGGGCTCATCCTCGACACCGTGGCCAAGAGCAACCGCAAGCAGTGGGAGATCGACGTCTACGAGGCCTACCGGCGTCGCTAGGGGATGGTAGGTGATGCCCGGTGCGTCGCCGAAGTCGCTCGGGGCCCGGCGCCGTCGGCGCGGCGAGATCTTCGCGTGCCGCCTAGGCCAGGCCGGCATCTCTCGCGCCCCCGCGCTCACTGCATGGCGGCGGTTGGCGCGGCCCGTGACGATAGGTGGTTGTCGGCAAACCGGAGCGCTCGCTGTGGGCCGCGCCGTGGCGCCCATGCTATCAGCTTTCCCCTATGAAATGCAGTCGTGACTTATGGTGGGAATTCTGACATACTACCAGGTCAGAGGCATGATTTTGCTACCTGGGATTTACAATCCCGTTCCTTGGAAATAGCTGGTTACAATGCACGCGGTGCCGTGCTAGCGGTCGGACGGGTCGCCCAGGTCGCGCAGGTCGCGCTCGAGGGCCTCCTCGGCCAGCTCCACCTCGTCGCCCGCGTCGAGGAACTTCTTGCGCGTCACGAAGTTCCAGACCATGACGATGAACGTGGCCCCCACCTTGGTGACGCGGTAGTCGATGGCCAGCACGGTGGTGCCCAGGTACATGCAGGCATCGTTGATGACCAGGCCGATGACGGACAGCACCACGAAGATGACGAACTCGCGCTGACGCGACAGCCCCTCGCGGTGCTTGAACACGTAGCGCATCGACGCCAGGTAGTTGAACACCACCGACACGATGAACGAGGCGGTGGCGCTCACGAGGTAGTCCACCCCGAACACCTCGGTCAGCAGGATCATCAGCCCGTAGTCGATGATGAAGGCGATGACGCCCACCACGCCGAACTTCATGATCTGCTCTATCAGCTTGCCCATGGGCCCTCCTGCCGGGTCGCGGGTACGTCGCATCGCCTCGCCGAGCCACTCCTCGCTGTGAGGTCGTTCGCCTCGCGTTGGGTGCGGTTCTCGTCCGGCGATCGGCTGCCTTGCGTTGGGGCGGTCCTCGCCCCGGAACCGGTCGCCTCGCGGGGCGATTCCTTGTCCCGAGGCCAGTCGCTTCGCGTCGGGGCGATCCTTGTCACGGGGTCGGTCGTCTCGCGGTTCGCGATTCCCCGCCTTCGGGCTCGCGCCCCGTCCCGGAGGCCTCGCTTCGCCGCGCCATCGACCACGTATTGTGGGCGAACGCCCTGCGTCGGCGCAAGGGCGCGCTCGGTCGGAGGCGTCGAACATCGCAAGAAATCCTTGCGCGAGGATGCGCCCTCTGCCATACTTATCAGGCTGTTCTCAGACAGCGCGCCTCTTCGTCCCCATAGTCTAGAGGTCAGGACGCGGCCCTTTCAAGGCTGAGACACGGGTTCGATTCCCGTTGGGGGCACCACGATTGACCAGGCCTTTCTCCGGAAAGGCCTTTCTTTTTGGCTCGCCGCGCGTGACATCGTGCCACTTCGCGCTGCTTGGGTCCTCCCGCGCTATCCCAGGGCGCAGGCCTCACCCGCGCACCCGTCTCGCCTACGCCATCTGGTTCGCCTAGCCCCCAGGCCCCCAGGCCCCCAGGCCCCCAGGCCCCCAGGCCCCCAGGCCCCCAGGCCCCCAGGCCCCCAGACCCCCAGACCCCCAGACCCCCAGACCCCCAGAC
>JAAWAY010000175.1 GCA_022792415.1 Eggerthellaceae bacterium
CAGCGCCAGGTCCCATGTCCACCACGAAGTCCGAAGCGCGGATGGTGTACTCGTCATGCTCTACCACGATGACGGTGTTGCCCAGGTAGCGCAGGAGCTCCAGCGTGGCGATGAGCCGCTCGTTGTCACGCTGGTGCAGGCCGATGGAGGGCTCGTCCAGGATGTAGAGCACGCCCATGAGCCCGGCGCCGATCTGGGTGGCCAGGCGGATGCGCTGCGCCTCGCCGCCCGACAGCGTCGCCGTGGCGCGCTCGAGGGTGAGGTAGTCCAGGCCGACGTCCACGAGGAAGCGCAGGCGCGCCTTGATCTCCTTGACGATGGGGCCGGCGATGTACTCGTCCTGCCCCTCGAACGACAGATCCTCGAAGAACGCGAGGGAGTCGCCCGCCGACATCTCTGTCACGTCGTGGATGGACTCGCCCTCCACGGTGACGGCCAGGATCTCGGGCTTGAGGCGCTTGCCCCCGCACGTGGCGCAGGGGATGGTGGCGAAGTAGGCGCCCAGCTTCTCGCGCTGCGCGTCCGACTGTGCCTCGGAGTAGCGGCGCTGGACGGCGGCCAGGGCGCCCTCCCACTCGATGTACCAGTACGTCTCGCGCCCGTCCACGGTGACGTAGTCCACGCGCACCTTATCCTTGCCCAGGCCGTTCAGGATGCCCTTCTGCACCTTGGGCGGCAGATCCTCCCAGGGCGTGGCGGGGTCGGCGCCCAGGTGCCTGGCCACGGCGCGCAGCACCTGCGGGTAGTAGTTGCCGCTCTTGAAGGGCGCGATGCAGCCCTCCTCGATGGACAGCGAGGGGTCGGGCACCACCAGCGAGGGGTCCACCTCGTCGCGGCTGCCGATGCCCAGGCAGTCGGGGCAGGCGCCGTAGGGGGCGTTGAACGAGAAGTCACGGGGCTGCAGCTCGTCCATGGAATGGCCGTGCTCGGGGCACGCGAGCGCCAGCGAGAACAGGTGCTCGCCCGCGCCCAGGCCGCCCGTTGCGCCCGAGGAGGCGCCGCCGGCCTGGCCCTGGGGCTTGCCGTCCGGGCCCATGACCTGCACGAGCACGCGGCCGTCCGCCAGCTTGGTCGCCAGCTCCACGGCCTCGGCCACGCGGCTCGTCGCCGACTCCTTCAGCGTCACGCGATCCACCACGACGTCGATGAAGTGCTTGATCTTCTTGTTGAGCGTGAGCGGCTCGCCGTCGAGCCGGATGATCTCGCCGTCCACGCGCACGCGGGAGAAGCCCTCCTTCTGCAGGTCGGCGAACAGCTTGGTGAACTCGCCCTTGCGCCCGGCCACCACCGGCGCCAGGATGATGGCCTTTCGCTCCTCGCCCGGCACGAGCGAGAGGATCTCGTCGGTCACCTGGTCGGTGGTCTGGCGCTTGATCTCGCGGCCGCACTCGGGGCAGTGCGGTATGCCCACGCGCGCGTAGAGCAGGCGCAGGTAGTCGTAGATCTCGGTGGTGGTGCCCACCGTGGAGCGGGGGTTCTTCGAGGTGGTCTTCTGGTCGATGGACACCGCCGGCGACAAGCCGTCGATGGAGTCCAGGTCGGGCTTGGACATCTGCCCGAGGAACATGCGCGCGTAGCTGGACAGGCTCTCCACGTAGCGGCGCTGGCCCTCGGCGTAGATGGTGTCGAACGCCAGGCTCGACTTGCCGGAGCCGGACAGGCCCGTTATCACCACCAGCTCGTCGCGGGGTATGGTGAGGTCGACGTCCTTGAGGTTGTGCTCGCGGGCGCCCTTGATGACGATTTCGCTCTGGCCCATGGGTCGGTTCGCTTCCCTCTCTTCCACGCGGCGGCGGTGCCCTGACAGCCGCCCGATCAGATTTTCTCAGGGCGCCATTCTAACCCAAAACGCTCCCCGCGGGGAGCGAAAAGGGAACTTTTGTTCGTGATGTTCACGACGCCCACATAACGGGCGTCCCCCTACAGGAAGAAGGGGATGTACGCCAGCACGACGAGCGCGGCCCAGAACAGCGTCCTTGCCTTCTTGCGACTCATGGGTCCTCCCTCCGCCGGCGGCCGCGGGCTGTCCGCGGCATCTGATTGGATGGGAAGATTCTCCCGCGCGCGAAGCCTCGCGCGCCTGGCGTCCGCGAACCGCCGGCGACCCGCAACCTCCTGGGGGCGAAGGCGTGGGGCGCCGGATGGCGGCCCGTAACCTTGCCACCGCGCCGTCATCAGGGGGAAATTCGCCGGTAAACGCGTGCCGATCCAAGGGTGCGGGCCTGAGCGCCCCTCCCGGCGGATCCGCCGCGCAGGCGGATCAGGGCCGCACGGGGGGCCGCCGGCAAAGGCCGGGGCGGGGCGCTACGCGCGCGGGTGGGCCGCCGCGTGGACGGCGCGGAGCCGCTCGGGCGAGACGTGCGTGTAGATCTGCGTGGTCGACAGGCTCACGTGGCCCAGCATCTCCTGCACCGTGCGCAGATCGGCGCCGCCCGACAGCAGGTCGGTGGCGAAGGTGTGGCGCATGTCGTGGGGGGACAGCCCGTCGTCGAGCCCGGCGGCGCGCACCGTGGCCTTGAACATCTTGCGCATCGCGTCGGTGCCCATGGGGTTGCCGCGCGACGACACGAAGAACCGGTCGCACGCGCGGCCGCCGAGCAGGGCGGGGCGCCCCACCAGCAGGTACGTCCTCATGGCGTCCAGGGCCAGGTCGTGCAGCGGGATGATGCGCTCCTTGGAGCCCTTGCCGAGCACCTTGGCCTGCGCGCGGTCGAAGTCAACCGACGCCAGCAGCAGCCCCGACGCCTCCGAGATACGCGCCCCGCATGCGTAGAGGAACTCCAGCAGCGCCTGGTCGCGCAGGTCGCGGGGCGTCTGGTCGCGCGGGGTGCCGTCCAGGTCGCGCTTGGCGTGCACCGACAGCAGGCGCGCCATGTCGGCGGGCGGGATGGTCTTGGGCAGCGTGGCGGGCAGCTTGGGGCCCTGCACCGCGCTCGCGGGGTTCTCGGCCACCTGGCCGGTCACGTTGAGCCAGCGGAACAGCCCGCGCAGCGACGAGAGGCGCCGGTTCACCGTCTTGCGCGCGTAGCGGGCCTGGTCGAGCTCGCCCAGGTAGCGGCGCAGCTGGCGGTGGGTGACGTGCAGCGGGTCCAGGCCCGACCGCTCGGCCCAGCGCAGGTAGTCCAGCAGGTCCAGCCGGTAGTTGCGCACGGTGTGCGGGGAGAGCGCCCGCTCCACGCGCAGCGACTCGCAGAACGCCTCGACGGCGTCGATGCCGGGCAGGGCCGCCTCGTCGGCGCGCTCGTCAGCCACGGGCGCCGTCCTCCCCCGCCGCGCCCGCGACGGCCGCCAGCAGCCCCGCGTCCGCCAGCTCGCCCGCGTAGCGCTCGAGCGCCGCGCCGCCGCGCTCGGCGTAGGCCCGGTAGCGCGCGCCCTTGTTGCGCACGGGCGGGTCGAGCGGCGCCATGATGCCGAAGTTCACGTGCATGGGCTGGTAGTCGGCGGTGGCGGGGTCGGTCGCGTAGGCCAGCAGCGCCCCGTAGGCCGTCTCGCGCGGCAGCGGGGGCAGCGGCGTGCCGCGCAGGTCGGCGGCGACGGCCAGGGCCACGTGCAGCCCCGAGCGGATGGCCTCCGCGTAGCCCTCCGTCCCCGCCAGCTGGCCGGCCACGTACACCGGCACGGGCAGCCGCCGGGCCGCCTCCGTCACCAGGCGCCCGTGGTCGTCGAGCAGCCGCGGGGCGTCGATGAACGTGTTGCGGTGCATGACGCCGTAGCGCGCGAACTCGGCGCGCTCCAGGCCGGGCACCATGCGGAACACCCGCTCCTGCTCGGGGAAGGCCAGGTTCGTCTGGAACCCCACCAGGTTGTAGCTCTGGCCGGCCGCGTCCTCCGCGCGCAGCTGCAGGGCCGCCCAGGGGCGCCGCCCGGTGCGCGGGTCGGTGAGGCCAACCGGCTTGAGCGTGCCGAAGCGCGGCGCGTCGCGCCCCGCGCGGGCGATCTCCTCGATGGGCTGGCAGGCCTGGAACAGATCCTTCGAGCCGAACGCCTTGTCGATGACGCGACGCGCGCCCAGCAGCGCGTCGATGAACGCCTCGTACTCGTCGCGCTCGAACGGCGCGTTGAGGTAGTCGCCGGCGCCCTCCTCGTAGCGGCTCTGGCGGAACAGGCGGCCCATGTCGAGCGAGTCGGCCATGACCACCGGCGCGGCCGCGTCGTAGAAGGCCAGGTGGTCGGCGCCCGTGAGCGAGGCGATCGACGCGGACAGCGCGTCGGAGGTGAGCGGGCCCGTGGCGAGCACCACGGCGTCGGCGCGGGCGGCCTCGGCGGCCACGTCCACGGCCTCCTCGCGAACGACCTCGATGAGGGGATGCGCCTGGGCCAGGGCGGTGACGTCGGCCGAGAACGCCCCGCGGTCCACCGCCAGCGCGCCGCCGGCGGCCACCTGGTTGCGCCGCGCCGCCGCGAACACCGGCGATCCCAGCCGATCGAGCTCGGCCTTGAGCATGCCGGCCGCGCTGTCGGGCTTGGTGGACTTGAGCGAGTTGGAGCACACGAGCTCGGCCAGGCCGTCCGTGTGGTGCACGGCCGTGCCGCGCGCCGGGCGCATCTCGACGAGGCGCACGGCCACGCCGCGGTCGGCCAGGGACAGGGCGGCCTCGCTCCCGGCCAGCCCGCCGCCTATGACAGTCACGCTCTTCGTTTCCATGCCCCACAGGATACCAGAGACGCGCCAAAGGCGGCCGACCGCCTCGGTGGCCCTCGCCGCAATGCCCCGTCTCGGCGCGTGTCAAGCACTTTTGACACCCCCGGAGGCTCCGCGAGGGCCGGTGTCAGGCACCTTGGGTGGTACGCTTCCCCCCATCCATGGAATCCTCGTTCCCGGAAGGGAGGCACCGTTGGAGATACCGCAGCAGCTGAGGGCGCACCGCGAGCGCCTGGGGCTCTCCCAGGAGGAGGTCGCGCGGGCGATCTTCGTGTCGCGCCAGACCATGTCCAACTGGGAGACGGGCAAGACCTACCCCGACATCCAGTCGCTCCTGCTGCTCAGCAACCTCTACGGCACCTCCATCGACGAGCTCGTGAAGGGAGACGTGAGGACCATGGAAGGCAGCATCGAGAGGGAGTCGCGAAAGCTGAGGCGCCTGGGCTGGGCGATGGGCGTGTGCCTGGTCGGCATGCTCGTGTCGGCCTCGCTCGCCATCATCCTGCGCGACGTGGGGGTCGAAAGCCCGCTCGGCATGAGTCGGCTGTCACTGGCGGCCCTCATCGTCGCCGGCGCGCTCGCCGCGGGCGCGCTCGCCGCCGCCTTCTGGGCGGAGGCGGTGAAGCGAAGGAACGACCTGGTCACCTACCGGGAGATCGTCGCATTCGAACGGGGGCTGCCCGTCGAGGAGGTCCGCCGCCAGGACGCGCTCGGCCGTCGCCACCCCGCGCTGAGCGTCGTCCTCAAGGCGGCCGCGGCCGCCTCGGCGGCCCTCGTCCTGCTCATCGTGCTCCAGGTGGTCGCCAAGACCATCCGCGACCTGGTCCTCCTCGGATAGCGGCAGAGGGCTTCTCCTGTTCCGGCAACTACGATAAACTAGATTTCTATTTTTCTAGAAAACTAGGTTTCAGGAGAAGACCATGGCGAAGAACGTGCGACCGGCATCGTTCGAGGACTTCCTCAACGCGCCCAGCCGCCTCGCGAAGCGGGCGGCCTCCGCCGATGGGAGCCCCGCGAAGCCGGCGTCCTCCCCCCTTCCCTCCCGCAGCGCAACGCCTCCCAAGGCCCGCCCGAAGAAGGAGAAAGTCGGCCTCACCCTGGACCCGGCGATCATCGAGGCCGTCGACGACTACATCTACCACGAGAGGAAGCGCGGAAGGCGCCTCAAGAAGAACGACGTCTACGAGGCGGCCCTCCGACAGTTCCTCGGGATCGACGGAGGTGAGGCCATATGACCGCACGCGACCAGCGCGCCGTCGAGGACAGCGTCTTCCTCGCCAAGCGCAACCTCGTGGACAGCATCTGGAAGGAGGCGCGGCTGGAGGGCATCGAGAGGCCGCCCGCCGGAGGGAGCCGGGACGACCAAGGCACCGGCCCCGGCCTACTCCCTCGCCTCGTCGCGCGCAGGCTGTCGCCCGGAAGACGAGTCGAGCAGTTGGCCGCGTGACCCTTCGCGCACCTGGTCCTCCGCCATCCTTTCCCGCGATTTATACCGCCAATGGCGGTATAATTTTGGCGGTAAAAAGAAAGGAGTCGCATGTCCTACGAGCCGCCCTTCGAACGCACCGATCGCATCGACGCCCTCTGCATGGATATCGCCGAGCTCATCGGCAGGGTTGCTCCAAGGGCTGAGCTCGCGAGCAGTCCCGTGCTCCATCGGCAATTGAGGATAAAGACCATCCACTCGTCACTCCTCATCGAGGGAAACGAGCTGAGCGAGCAAGCAGTAACTGCCATCCTCAACGGAGAGCGCGTGCTCGGTGAGCCCCGCGACATCCTCGAGGTTGAGAACGCGAAGCGCGCCTACGACCTCCTTGACACCCTCGACCCCCTGTCGGTCGAGGATCTCCTGCGAGCGCATCGCGTGATGATGACAGGGCTTGTTCCGGACGCAGGCCGCTTCCGATCAGGTAACGTCGGCGTGTTCGACGGCGACACGCTGATCCACGCCGGCACACCGGCCACCTACGTGTCGCAGGTGATGGCCGACCTGTTCGAATGGCTTAGGCACACGAGCACGCATCCGCTCATCGCCTCATGCATCTTCCACTTCGAGTTCGAGTTTGTCCATCCATTCGCCGACGGCAACGGCAGGACGGGCCGACTCTGGCAGACGCTGCTCCTCTCGCGCTGGCGACCTGTTCTCGCGTGGCTTCCCGTCGAGAGCGGCATCCGCAGGCGGCAGTCCGGGTATTACGCGGCCTTCGCCCGCTCTGAGTCCGACGGATCGAGCGAGCGCTTCGTGGAATTCATGCTCGAGACGATACGGGAATCGCTCCTCCCCTTCGCCGAGCCGAGCAACGCCAGAGACGCCGAGCTGGAACAGGCCCTCACCTTCTTTGCGGAGAATCCCAAGGGAAACATCTCCTCTCTGGCAGAAAATCTCGGCTGCTCGAAGCGCACTGCCGAGCGCATGGTCGCCTCACTCAAGGAGCAGGGCCTGCTCGTGCGCGAGGGAAGCACGCGAGCAGGCAGGTGGATCGTCGCAGAACGCCCCTGAGGGAGCACCGGCCCCGGCCTACTCCCCGGCCGCGTCGCGCCCGGCCGTCGTGCGCCTGAGCGCGACGAGGCACGCGGCCCCCACGACGATGAACCCGACGCCGCCGATGATGCCCGTTGGGGCCGGGCCGATGAACGGGTTGGAGATCACGGCGAACAGGGTGGGGGCGTTGCCGCAGCCATTGAGGGCGCCGTGGGCGAACACCGCGGGTAGGCAGCTTTTCGCCCGCAGCGTGAGCCAGCTGAAGAAGCTGCCCATGACCATGGTGAAGCAGCACATGGCAGCAATGCCGAGCACGGGCCAACCGGGGTACGCCAGTCCGTAGTTATGCCCCAGCACCGTGATGGGCGCGTGCCAAAGGCCCCAGATGATCCCGCTCACCACAATCGTGAACGTCGCGGAACGCTTCTCCAACATATGAGGCAGCAAGTACCCGCGCCAGCCCCACTCCTCGCCGAAACAGGTGAACACGTTAAGGGCAGGAGCTATCAGTATCAACGCCAGCTGGGCATAGGCCATGGCGGCAATCTCGGAGTCAGGCAGAGCCGACTGCCCCGCTGCCGCCAGCTGGGCCTCCACCGTCTCCTTAAAGA